>NZ_JBEYHH010000002.1:80039-339473 GCF_040635175.1 Streptomyces sp. NPDC006997 | reverse complement strand
CCTGAACGCCTTCCAGATCGCCTTCGAAGGCCGGCTCACCCCGGCCGCCAACTGACCACTACAGAAACTGGATCAGCCGTCTACTGGACACTCCCCGGCCCGGCTGGTCTCTTCCGGGACATCTGATACGACGCGGCGCGGGGTGCGAGAGCGCGACTTCGGAGCTCAGGTCGTGTGCCGCGCCTCGATCGCAGCCACTCCGGCGCCGCACACCCCCGTGTTCCCCTCTTCGCCCTGATGCCACGGTGCCGCCCGCAAACCAGCGGAAACCTGCCGAGCGGTGCAGGCTCCTTTCGCCAGGATCAGGCCCGATCGGGAAAGGCAGCGTACGGCCGGGCTGGTGCGTCGCCCAGCCTGGCGGCGCGGGGCCGGGGCGGGAGGAGTCAGCCCCCGACGGGCGGCCGGGAGCTTCGCCCCCCGCCGGAGGCAACGCCGACCCCCGCCCTCGGCGAGTCCGGCAGCGCGCGTGAGGGTCGGCCCCCGTCAACTACTGCCGTCACCCACCGCTGAAGCCCCGCCAGGTGTCACCTGGCGGGGCTTCAGATGTGCACCGGTGGATTCACTCCCGGTGCCGCTGATTGGGCATCATCACCGAGGCGGCGCAACGCATCCGGAGCGCCCCCCTCTCTTACGAGAGAAGGTCAGAGCGTATCGATTTCGTTCCCCTTTGAGTCAATGATCGCGTAGTCGCCGGGATAGGGAACCCAAACCCCAATCCCATTAGGCCACGAGACAATCTCAAGCGAGGCCACGTTTGAGATTGCGGTCCGGAGAAAGACCGCCTCACCGTCGCTCAGGGAGAAGGTGGTTCCTACCGGCTCGAAGCACACCTCGACGCTTTCCCCTTGCGCCGCCGCAAATTTCAGGTCTACGACCTGCTCTTCCTTGCCCACCTGACTAACTCCAAGCATCGATGATCTCCTGAGTCAGCACCACGCGCGCCGGTGCAGTCTTTCCACCCTTCCCTGCAAGCGCTGCACTCTGGTAGAAGTCCTGCAATTTCTCGGCGTCACCCCTGCTCGCCAACCCTCTCAATTCAGCCGGAGAGCGTGTTCCTATGAGGTGAGAGGGATCTCCAGAACCCCAGACACGCCCGCCCACTTCTTGCAGGGTGCCACCTTCAAGTTTCGGAACGCCGACCCTGCCGCCCGGATTGGTGAGATCGGTGGCGTTCCCCTTGGAGTCGACCGAGAAGCGAGGATCACAGTTGCTGTTGTGAACGAGCACCGGAGTCTGTCCCGCCAGCACATAGTACGTGTGCTACGCGGCACCTTTCTACCTGCTTCTTCGCAGGTCAGCACGTGATTTGCGTTCCGCTGGCGTCCGTGGTTGTGCGGGGAAATCCGTGGCTGTTGCCGTCGCTACTGCCGTCAGGAGTCGGGCGGCGGTGCTGGTGCCATTTCTCGCCCCGCCGGTCATCGCCGGATGTATCGCGCCACTGTGTACGCGGTGGGGCCGGTGAGCCCTGTCCCTGTGCCGTCGAGCATGTCCAGGACCTCGAAGTCGGCGCCCTCCGCGTAGCGTTCGAGCTCCTGGGGGAACAGGACGCGCCTGCGGATCTCGTCTCGGGCCTCGTCGCCCGAGGGGAGCATCCAGTGCCGGTGCATGGTGTTGATCTGGGTCCGCAGGTCCCACGTGTGGCGGATGGTGACGGTCGCGGGTCCCGTCGGGGTGTCGACCGTGGCGGTGGTCGGCTCGGTCCGGGTGATCGGGGCGACGGGGGAACACAGCACGAGCAGCGCTCCTGGCCGGGCGTGGGCGGCGAAGGTGGCGAAGACCTGGCTGATCGCCTCGTTGTCGTGCACGTAGGCGAGGCTGTTGCCCATGCAGGTCACCACGTCCATGCGTCTGCCGAGTCGTGTGGTGCGCATGTCGCCGGTGCGGATGTCCAGCCCGGGCCGGGCCTGGTGGGCGTAGTCGACCATGCCGGGCTGGACGTCCACGCCGATGCACTCGAAGCGCTTGGCCAGGATCTCCAGGTCGCGGCCGGTACCGCATCCGAAGTCGACCAGGGTCCGGGCGTCCGGCCGGTGCAGATCGATCAGGGTTTGGCACATTCCGGCGCTCGTGCTGTCGGACTGGACCACGTCGTAGAGCGCCGGATCGCGGTACAGGAGGTTGGTGGCTTCCACGTGCTCGGCTTCCGTGTCGGGGCTGGTCACATGAGGCTTCGCAGTCCGACCTCCAGGGCGAGCACATCGCACAGCAGATCGGGGACGACCGGCGCGGAGTCGGCGTTTCTCCCCGCCTCGGCAAGAGCCTTGCCGTCAACGTAGCCAAGGTCCACCAGGATGGACTCCTTCAGCATGTCGTCCAAGACCGGCAAGCCGTAGGAACGTAAACCCTTCTCCAGGACGGCCAGGAAGTTTTCCGGTTCGGCCGGCGCGGCCACCCACTCGGGCAGCCCGGCCCGTCTGATCCGTTCGCGGAACAGCGCCTTGCCGCGCTTGTACTCGTGCGGTAGCTGCTCCATGAACCGCACGATCCGTGGGTGCACGAGCGGGCTCACCGGCCAGATTCCGGCCCGGAGGAATCCGGGGTTGTGCATCCCGAACGCCATCAGGGTCGGTACGGGCAGCACCGGGATGGGGGCCAGGTACTCATTCACCTCGGAAAGCGCTCGGACCGCCTTCTTGCCGAGCCACGGCACGGGTTCCGGCGTCGGCAGTTCGACCTGCGTCCTGGAGTGGTGTGCGTTGATCTCGTCCCCGCCGCTGCCGGTGAACATGACCTCGCATCGCCGGGCGGCTGCCTGCTCTCGTACGACGTCGAACGCCTCCTGGTAGAAGGCTCCGGCCGGATCGTGCGGCTTGCGCACAGCGCGCACGCCTCCAGCGCAGAAGGGTGGGTGCTGCATGGCGGGGGTGGCCGTGTCTCTGAAGCCGCAGTGCTCCACAAGGGCCCGACGCCGCTCGCTCTGTTGCCTGCCGGTGCTTCCTCCCACCAGCAGGCCGAAGCTGTACATCTCGGGGAAGCGGGCCGCCTTGATGGCCAGGGCGACGTTCCCGGAGTCCGCGCCGCCGGACAGTTCGACGCCCACGCATCCGGTTGCTGTCGGCGCCTGGCGGATTACGTCGGTCAGCAATTCGTCCAGAGCCATGAGTGGATCAACGCCGGGCCGCAGCGTACGTGGTTCAAGTACGTGTTCGGCGGGGTCGGGGTAGTGGATGCTGAGTCCCGAAGGGGTGAACGTGGCCGCTGCCCGTTCGGTGAGGCGGTAGACGCCTTGGAAGACCGTCTCGGACGTGTAACGGTGCTGCCTCGTCAGCGTGCGGGCGACAACGCGCGGCACCAGGCGGTCGGCCCGCAGACGCGGTCGCAGCAGCGTCAGGTCCCAAGAGGCGTGGAGCTCGCCAGCCTTCTCTGCCAGGTAGAGCGGGGCTGTGCCGAAGACGCCCGCCGCCAGGCGGGCTTGTCCCGGCTCCATGGTGAGTGCGACGAAGTCGGCCTCGTCCCGCTTGCACTCCTTCACGCGGACCCGTACGCGCGGCGCTTGGTCGTCGTTGACCTCCATGACCAACGTGGACACGTTCGCGGGCTCGATCCAGCTCTCGCCGTTGGTCCAACGGCCGCCCTCTGACCTCCACTTGGGCTCCTGGAGATCGGCCAGGCGCAGACGCATCGACAACATGTAGTCCCCTTCCGATGTCGTGCGGCGGGGCGGGGCCGCGCACGGCCCCGCCCCGCCTGGCGTCAGCCCTGGATCACTTGCTGCAGTGGTCGCCGTTGTTGTCGCCGCCGCCCGGCATCTTGTCGAGCAGCGCGGCTTCGACGGCCGGAACGCCGGTGATCAGGTCGCCGGTGAACAGCTCGTCCACGTTCATCGTTTTCTCCCTTACGGTTTTCAGTGGACTCCACGGCGGATGCTGCGGAGTTGGACCCGTCCGGCTGCCGGACCCTTGCGAAGAAGGCAGCCGGACGGGGTGCCCACCGCTTCCGGCGGCGGGCCCTCCCTCGTCACAGGTGGGGAGCCTGGATGCGTGACGGGGAGGAGTCAGGTGGGTGTGGATGCGGCGGCGACACCCAGGACGAAGCCGACCGATCCCGAGATGGTGATGATCAGGACTGGTCCGGCGTAGCGGTCGACGGCTGCGGCTAACCGGTTCACAGCCGCTCTCCGCGGCTGCGCTGGTTGGCTTCGCGTACTGCGACGCTCAGCTTCTCCGCGCCGTACTCGGGCGTGGCACTGCGGTGCTGCGGGCAGAGACACGGCGAGAACCGGTTCGAACCCGGCGGCAGGTCTGCGCCCTCGTAGGTGTTGATCCTCAACACCCCGTCCATGCCCCGTTCCTCGGTCATCCGGGCCAGACGGGCCCGTGCTTCGCTTCTCATCCCTCAGCCCTTCAGACGACGGCTGCGGCGAGGACTCGCCGCTGCCTGCTGTCTCTACGCAACCGCACGACCACGCTCAGCGGTACCGTTGCCGCAGCACCAGGACTTGAAAGCCTTGAAAGTCCGCAAGGTCACGGGGAGTTGAGGGCATGGCCAAGCGTGAACCGAACGTGGCGCTTGGGCGCCTGCTCGCCGAGAGCCGTTGGACTCACCGCCAGTTCGCGCGAGCGGTGAACCGCGTCGGCACCGAGACCGGAATCCCTCTGCGTTATGACGAGTCGGCGGTGAGCCACTGGCTGGGCGGCACCGTCCCTCGCGGTGCGGTGCGCGGATGCATCCTCGAAGCTCTCTCCCGCCGCCTCGGCCGCCCCGTCACCCATGCCGAGGCCGGGCTGCCCGTTCCACGCGATCGCTCCTCCGCGGCTGCGGATACCGTGGAAGGGGTGATCGACCTGGGGAGGCTGGATATGGACCCGTCCCGCCGCAGCGTCCTGGGTGCCGGCCTGTTCTCCGTGGCCGTCACCATTCCCGGCTGGCCTGATGTAGTCGGGCGTGCCGATGCCGTCCAGTCCGGCCGCACAGCACGCATCGGCATGAACGAAGTGGACATGGTCGTCGCCATGACCGAGCGTGTCTCGGAACTGGACGACGAGTTCGGCGGTCGTCACGCACGCCCCATGGCGGCCTCGTTCATGGTCAACACCGTGGCCTCCTACCTGCGTGCCGACGCACCTGAGGACGTACGCAAGGCGATGCTGTCCGCCGCCTCGGACCTGCTCTACCTGACCGGCTACATGGCCGTGGACGAAGGTCTGCACGGTCTCGCGCAGCGCTACTACGTTAAGGCTCTGGAGCTGGCGGGCGCTGCCGAGGACCACCTGACGTACTGCACCACCCTGCGGGGCATGAGCGTCCAGGCGGTCGACCTCCGCCACGGGGCGAAGGCTATGGAGCTGGCCGACGCTGCTGCCGCGGCTTCCCCGAAAGCCGGCCCTCGGATGCTGGCCTTCCTCGTCGGCCAGCAGGCGCATGCCGCCGCGCAGACCGGCGACCGTGCGAGCGCGCTGCGCTACATCCGGGAGGCCGAGGCGGCCATGGACCGTGCCGAGTCACGCGGCAAGGCGTTCGGCTCGTATGACCCTTCTTCGCTCAACTACCACGTCAGCCAGGTGCGTTACGAACTCGGCGACAAAGCCGGAGCCGTCGAAGCCATGCAACAAGCGGACCGGCTCCGCCCCAGCGCGTACCAGCGCACACGAGTACACCGTCGCGGACTGTTGGCAGAGCGGCAGTTGGAACTCGGCCACCTGGAAGCGGCGTGTGCCACCTGGCACCAAGCCCTCGACGACTACCCCAAGGTGCAGTCCGGCCGCGCCGACGAACGCGTGAAGGCGATGTTCGGTCTCTTGCGCCCTCATCTGAAGAACGCAACGGCGCTCGACCTGTACGACCGAGCACGGACGATCGCACCATCGTCGCTGTTCACATGATCCCCGTGGCACCTTCAAGCGCAGCCACAGAAGGTCAGCCACGACGGCGGGTGCGCCGACAGATCACCCGCCACGTGTGTCTCCAGCAACCCCGCACCGGCCTCAACCACGCCTCTTCCTTCCGTCACAGCATCCACCCCGCTCCGGCCTGGCCGCTCGGCAGCGGGCTGGGCTGCTCGATCTGTGCCCTCGCCTGTGACCGCACGCCGACGACGCGCGGCTTTCGGCTGCCGCGGCCTGACGAGGTGCCGTGCGGCGTTCGGCGGAGTCGGCCTGCGGCGCCGCTACAGGCCGATGCGGTTACTTCCGGGATCGGGGTCGGCTCGCTTGCCTGCTGCGTGCCGAGTGGCCGGTGGGCGTCGCCAGCGGGGCGGCAGACAGGAGCGGGCGGCGGTCACCGGCCGCCGGCGCGCGGCGGCCCGCGCAAGCGGGAGGGTCTGTACGGTGAGCGGTGTAACTCCCGAGCTGGAAGCGGCAGTTGATGACTGGCGTGACGAGTAACACCGAAGCCGGGCAGGTCCCTGTGAGTGGGACGAACGCCGTGGATGAGGGGCTGGTTGCCGAGTTGGTTGCCCGGGCTCAGGCCGGTGGCGTGAAACTCACCGGGGAGGGCGGCCTCCTGCAGCAGCTGACGAAGCGGGTGCTGGAGTCCGTGCTGGAGGGCGAGCTCACCGATCACCTGGGGCACGAGCCCGGTGAGCGGGCCGAGGGCGGCCGGGACAACTACCGCAACGGGCAACGCTCCAAGACGGTGATCACCGAGTCGGGGCCGGTCGAGATCGCGGTACCGCGGGACAGGGCAGGGTCGTTCGAGCCCCAGCTGGTCAAGAAGCGTCAGCGGCGTCTGGGCGGTGTGGACGAGATGGTCCTGTCCCTGTCGGCAAAGGGGCTGACGCACGGGGAGATCTCCGCGCATCTCGCCGAGGTGTACGGCGCGGAGATCTCCAAGTCCACGATCTCCACGATCACCGACAGCGTGATGGCCGGCATGACGGAATGGCAGAACCGCCCGCTGGACAGCGCAGGACTGGGAGAAGATCGCGAAGGCGCTCAGGCCCGTCTACACTGCGCCGACCGAGGAGGCCGCCCTGGAGCGGTTCGTGGAGTTCACCGACGCCTGGGGCGGGAAGTATCCGGCGATCGTCCGGCTCTGGGAGGCGGCCTGGGCGGAGTTCGTGCCCTTCCTCCAGTTCGACGTGGAGATCCGCAAGATCGTGTGCACCACCAACGCGATCGAGAGCATCAACGCACGGATCCGCAAGGCCGTCCGGGCCCGGGGACACTTCCCCACCGACCAGGCCGCCCTCAAATGCGTCTACCTGGCCGTCATGAGCCTGGACCCGACCGGCACCGGACGCAAACGCTGGACCATGCGCTGGAAGGCCGCACTCCAAGCCTTCGACATCACCTTCGACGGCCGGCTCACCGCCGGACGACGCTGAACCAAACCGACCGAGTTCCACCGTTCGCTACACAGACCCGTTGAGGTTGAAAGGGTGGGGTGACAGCGGGCGTTGGTGGTGCTACGTCCTCGTTATGAGGTACGCGGATGGCGGCGGTCTGACCGCTGTGGGGCGGGCGAAGCGTGAGGCAGTGCGCTTCGAGGCCGCGGAGATGTTCGAGCGAGAGGTGCGGCCGCCGGAGGTGGCCCGCAGGTTACGGGTGTCGCGGAAGTCGGCGTACGCCTGGCACGCCGCCTGGCGCGAGGGCGGCAGTGCAGCTCTGGCCTCCAAGGGGCCTGGCGGCTTCCCGTGTCAGCTCAGCGATGCCCAGGCGGAACGACTGCAGGCCGAGCTGGAGGCGGGGCCGGCGGCGCACGGCTGGACGGAGGACCAGCGGTGGACCCTGGCGAGGGTCGCGGAGCTGATCCATAGCCTGTTCGGCTACCGGTACACCCCGCGTGGAGTGTCGTACCTGCTGCACCGGCTGGGCTGGTCACCGCAGGTCCCGGCGCACAGGGCCGTCGAGCGGGATGAGCAGGCTGTGGCCAGGTGGCGGACGGAGCAGTGGTCACGGGTAAGAGGACGGCCCAGCTCCTGGGCGCGTGGATCGTCTTCGAGGACGAAGCAGGGCAGGACCTGAAGCCCGGCAAGGGCCGCACCTGGTCAAGGCGGGGCAGATCGCCGCTGGTCAAAGTAGTGGGCAAGGGTTCGGGCCGGGTCCTGATGGCCGGGATGATCTGCGTGCGGCCAGGCCACGAGACCCGTCTGATCTACCGGACCCAGACGTACCGGGGCCGTACCGGCGAGAAGAAGGGGTTCCGGGCCCGCGAGTTCGCGGACCTGTTGACCTCTGCTCGTCGGCAGCTCGGCGATGCCCCGCTGATCGTGGTGTGGGACAACGCCAGCACCCATCATGCCAAGCCCTTGCGGGAGTTCTGCGACCGCAACAGCGACTGGCTGACCATCGTCAAGCTCCCGCCCTACGCGCCCGACCTCAACCCGGTCGAAGGCGTCTGGGCCCATGTAAAGAAGTCCCTGGCCAACCTCGCACCTCGCGCGATCGAAGACCTCACCCCGCTCGTGAAGAACCGCCTACGCGGCATTCAACGCCGACCCGAAGTACTCGACGGCTTCATCGTCGGGACCGGACTGACACTGGAGCCTCCGTAACGCTGTCACCCCACCCTTTCAACCTCAACGGCAACTACTGCCGTCACGACGTGCAGAAGCCCCGCCAGAAACGATCTGGCGGGGCTTCATATTTGCGGTTGCGTGCTCTCACAAGCCCCAGGCAGACTCGCGGAACTGCCGCACTTCGGACGCGCTCGTCACCCACTCGGAGATGCGATTCCCGTCCTCGTCGACTTCACGGTGAGGCTCTACGTACCGCCACGGCTCTTGCGGGTCGAACGGTTCGTCGAGCTCATCCAGGAAGATGAGCGAATTCTGGACGTGGACCACATCCCCGTCTCGATACATAGGCCAGCATGAGATGAAGTTACTTGCTTCCGGATCAGTGATCGAAGCAATGAGACAAGAGGTCACCTTCTCGGAGCACTCAATTTCCCTCAGGGCACTCTCCCAGCTTCGGCGGTATTCATCTACCGACCAGAAGCTCAGATCCATCCGGAACGTCTCCGCGAAGCTGCCAACTCTGATCCTGGCGACAGCATCGGAGGATGAGGGGGTCGCACCCTCCGAAACCGGATCGTTGATCACCTCGATTGAGAATCCATCATTCCTTGAGGTAGTTGAGATCTGGGTCATAGGTTCCGATCCGTTGCCCTCTGCGGTTGAACATCTTCCAGCCGTCCGTCACGTTATGGCCATCAACATCAGGCGTAATGTAGTTCTTTCCGTTGGAAAAGACGACCTGGCCATGCGAATTGAACGGCGCCTTCTGCGCGGGAATTCTTGTCCTGTACCCAAGTGCACCTGCCCGATCAGCCACGGTCCCGGCGTACAGCTTTCGGTTCTGCCGACTGCGCTCAGCCACCGAGTCCGGATGGTAGGGGTCACCCTTGAGCGCAGGGGAAGAGGTATACCCCTCCGGAAGGTCACAGTTGCTATTGTGAACGAGTACCGGCGTGGCCCCCGCCAGCACATAGTACGTGTGCTACGCGCCCCCTCCCCGCCTGCGTTTTCGCAGGTTACTGATGATTTCGTGCTCCGCTGGTGTCCGTGGCTGTGCCCTGGCGTCCGTGGTTGTTGCCGTCAGTACTGCCGTCAGGGGCATAGACCACTGGTCGGGCTACGGCAGGAGTGTCAGCGCGGGGACGTGGGCGGGCTTGACGACGCTGAAATGCCGCCGGTCGAGGGTGGCTACCCGGTCCACGCCGAAGCGCTCGGCCACCGCGATGACCGAGGCGTCGACCCCGCCGAGCGGGAAGTCGGCGTACTGGAGGACCAGCTCACCCATGCGCGTCAGGTCGGTGGGAGTGAGGTGGACCAGTTCGAATGTTCCCCGTGCGACCTCGGCGAGGAACGCCGCTTCGACCTGGGGCCAGCGCTCCAGCAGCCAGCAGACCTCGGTCATGACCGGGCTGGGCAGCAGACGGCGGCCGGTCAGCGATGTCAGCAGGGAGGCGCACTCGGGGTGGCGTCGGCCGGCCGCGTTGAACGCCGCAGCCAGGGGTCCGGTGTCCAGGACCGTGGCGATCACGCCGAGTCGCCGAAGCGCTCGCGCATCCGCTCGCGGATGTAGTCGTCGTGCCGTTCGGCCAGATCCTCTGGGCCGTTCACGCTGCCGATCAGGGCCAGCAGCCCGGCCGGAACCGACTCCTCGTCCTCGTTCGAGTCGACCGCCGGCAGCGACTGGGCGACCTGGGAAAGTTCCTCATCCTGGGTGACGAGCAGGCGCAGGCGTCGCACCTGGGTCGGGGTGAGCCGGTCCACCAGGTGGTGCATGTCCTCGTAGTCGTATGCAGCGGTCACTCCAGCAGTGTAGGACGGCCCCGCGGCCCCGGGCGGCTGGATCGGCAGAGGTTCACCCCCGCTGGCGTGGTGACGGCTACCGCCCTCGGTGAGCCTGCGCGACGCACGTGAAGGGTCGGCCCCCTGGTCGGCCCTTGCCTGCGATCCGGCCGTAGGACGGTCGTAGGCGATAGCTTGCTCCGCCAAGAGCCCGGCTCCGGTCATCCCGGCGATCTGGCTGGTTGCCGCTTTCGTAGCCCGGCTGCCGCTTCGGCTCGGCCCTCCGGTAGCGCGTGATCGCGGGAGTAGACGGTGGGGCTTGTCGGCGACGGCGGTTAGCCAATGCGGGCGGGGCCCGCCTTGAACCTCGAAGAGAAAATCTGAACGCACACCCAAGGTCACCCGGCACGGCGGGTCAGCGGCCCCGTCCGCCGCCGCCCGACTCCAGTACCTCGACGCGAGCGCGGAGGTCGGCGATCTGCTCGACGGCGTCGGCCAGCGCTCGTTCCAGCGCCTCGACGCGGGCCGTCGTCCCGCCGGCGGGTGCGGTTGCCTCCGGACCGTCGGGGCCATCGGCGCCGTCGGGGTAGTCGCGGTGGGCGACGAAGGCGCCCTTGCCGGGACGGGAGACCGCCCACCCGTCCTGCTTCAGCAGGGCCATGGCCTTCTGCACGGTCAGGCTCGCCGCCCCGAACTCCCGCATCAACGCGGCCTGCGTCGGCAGCGCGTCACCGGGCCGCAGCCCACCGGAGCGGATGCGCTCGCGCAGGGTCTCGGCGATGACCTCGAACGTCAGCGGCACCCCGCTGCCCGCCTGCCTGCGCCCGCGCCTCGCCGCCACCACGCCCGGTCACCCCCCGCTTTCCACGCCCTCTACCAGCACAATCCGGCCCGACCAAACCGGGAAACCGGCCCCACACTACCCGCGCCCCACCGCCCACAGAAAGGAATGAGGAGGGATGCACTTGAATGCGCCTGTCAGGCGATGTTAACGTCACGCACCCGCAGGTGATCACCCCCGCGCCCCGCCGACCAGCCCCCTCTGGTCCGGCCCCCGCGCCCAACTCCGAGGCGCCCCGTTCCCCTGTGAGCCGATCACTTCGGCCTGCCCACGTGCCCCGCGCCGTACCGCTTCCGCGCACTCGCCGAAAGGCCTCTTCTCGCATGTCCGCACAGCTCCAACTCCCGTACTCCACGACCGTTCCAGCCGCCTCGCGTCCGTCGTCGCCGTTCACGGCACCGACCTGTCCGGCGGAAGTCACCGCCTCTGCCGCTGCAGGGCGGGCGCTGGAGCGTCGCGCCAGGCTCACCGCCAAGCTGGCCAAGCTCGCCGCCACCGGCCAACTCCCACCCCTCGCACGGCAGATAGCCGGACTCGGCGGATGCGCGCACCCGATCCGCCTCACCGGGCACCGCACCCGCCTGGACACCGCGACGGGTGAGGTCCTCGACCACTTCGACTCCGGCCGGCTCCCGGCAGGCGAACTGCTGGTCCGCTGCGGCAACCGCCGCGCCACCCGCTGCCCCGCCTGCTCCACCGTCTACCGCTACGACACCTACCAACTCATCGCCGCAGGCCTGCGCGGCGGCAAGACCGTCCCGGCAAGCGTGGCCGCGCACCCGCGCGTGTTCGCCACCCTCACCGCACCCGGCTTCGGGCCCGTCCACAACCAGCCCGGCGCCGGCCGCTGCCTCTGCGGTCAGGTCCACCCCGACGACGACCCGCTCCTCGGCACCCCGCTCGACCCCGACCGCTACGACTACGCGGGCGCGGTGCTGTGGAACGCGCACTCCCCAGCCCTGTGGGCCCGCTTCACCACCCACCTGCGCCGCGAGATCGCCAAGGCCGCCGGGCTCACGCAACGGACCCTGCGGGACCACGCCACACTCTCGTACGCCAAGGTCGCCGAGTACCAGAAACGGGGCCAGGTCCACTTCCACGCCGTCATCCGCCTCGACGGACCCAACGGCCCCACCAGCCCACCACCCGCCTGGGCCACCACCCAACTCCTGGACCACGCCGTTCGCGCCGCCGCCGCACGCACCCGCGTCCACCACGAGGGCGAACCGCCGAAGCAACCGCAGCCCGCCGGGGACGTCCCCGAGTCCCCGCCCCAAGACTCAGACCGGGCAAGGCGGTCGGTGTTCCGGTTCGGGCGGCAGATCGACGTCCGGGCGATCCGCAGCACCGACTTCACCGGCGACGGCCCCGTCACCGACCGGCACGTCGCCGCCTACATCGCCAAGTACGCCACCAAAGGCGCCGAGACCACCACCGGCACCCTCGACCGCCGACTCCGACTCCTCGCCGAACTCGCCACCCACGACATCACCGACCACGCCCGCCGCATGATCCACACCGCCTGGCACCTCGCCACCAACCGCCGACACGCCCACCTCCGCCTGCGCCAATGGGCCCACATGCTCGGCTTCCGAGGCCACTTCTCCACCCGCACCCGCCACTACTCCACCACCCTCGCCCACCTCCGAGCCGAACGCACCGCCTGGCGAGCCGGTCAACCCGACCCCCAGACACCAGCCCCGGCATCGGCTGAGACGCAGTCTGACCAGACGGGCGGCAGTCCGGTCGGTGACCGCGCCGGACACTCCACCGACCTGGCAGCCGGTCACCGCAACATCGTCGGTCAGCACGTGGGCCCGGACACGACCTTGGTCATCTCCCACTGGCAGTACGCCGGAACCGGCCTTCTCCCCGAACTCGAACATCTCGCTGACCTCCTGGCCGCGAAACGGCAGACCCGGCCCGAACAACCGACCCGAACCCGCCGCTCGGAACGCTCCGGTGACCGCGCGGGTCACTCCGCCGGTCACTCCACTGATCGGCTGACCAGCGCTGACCGGCCGGGGGCCGCCGCGTGACCGCCAGCACCGAACTCCTCACCGTCCCCCAGGTCATGGCCCGCCTCCAGCTCAGCCGCACCGCCGTCTACGACCTCATCCGCACCCGGCAACTCGCCTCCATCACCCTCGGCCGCGCCCGCCGCATCCCCACCCACGCCCTCACCGACTTCATCCGCACCCGACTCGAACAGGAAGC
The DNA here is from genome assembly GCF_040635175.1 of Streptomyces sp. NPDC006997. Classification (NCBI taxonomy): domain Bacteria; kingdom Bacillati; phylum Actinomycetota; class Actinomycetes; order Kitasatosporales; family Streptomycetaceae; genus Streptomyces; species Streptomyces sp. NPDC006997. The sequence goes on along the minus strand of NZ_JBEYHH010000002.1, from coordinate 326,238 downwards.
CGCCGCCTGATGACCACACCCCGAGACACCCCCGCCTCCCGCCGCGTGCGCGCCAACGGCGACGGAACCGTCTACCAACGCAAGGACAGCCGCTGGGAAGCCGCCGGATACGTCCTCGCCCCCGGCAACACCCGTCGTCGCGTCCGCGTCTACGGCACCACCCGGAAGGAAGCCCTGGCCAAGCTCACCGAGAAGATCGCCACCAGCAACCGCGGCCTTCCCGTCCCCTCCGCGCAAGGCAGCGTGGCCGCATACCTGACCTACTGGCTGGAGGCCGTCGCCGTCCACCAGCTACGCGAGAACACCCACACCCGCTACACCACCTGCGTCCACCGCTACCTCGTCCCCGGCCTGGGCAAGAAGAAGCTCGCCAAGCTCTCTGCCAAGGACGTTCGCACCTGGCTCAACCAGCTCCGCACCACCTGCCAGTGCTGCGTGCGCGACATCGATGCAGGGCGTGATGAGCCCCTTTGCTGCGCCGTCGGATCGTGCTGCTCCAAGCGGCTCTCTCCACTGACGCTGACCTACATCCACTCCGTACTCAAGTCCGCCCTGGAGCACGCCGTGCGCGAGGAGGAGATCCCGCGCAACGTCGCCCGCAACGTCCGCACCGGCACACCTCGCCCCCGACGCTTCGAACCCCTCACCACCGACGAAGCCCGCCAATTCCTCACAGCCGCGCGCGGACACCGACTCCATGCCCTGTTCGAACTCGCGCTCCACACCGGACTCCGCAAAGGCGAACTCCTCGGCCTGCGCTGGGAAGACCTCGACCTCGACCGGGGCACGGCCGCCGTCCGCCGCACCTTGCAACGCACCAGCGCAGGCGGGCTCACCACGCTGCCCACCAAGACCCGGGCCTCCGAGCGCCGCATCGCCCTCCCCGCCCGCTGCCTCCAGTCGCTGAAGCACCACCGAGAGCAGCAGCAGCGCGAGCGGGAAACCGCGGGCACCGCGTGGCGGCACAGCGGGTACGTGTTCGCCACGCCGCAGGGCAGGCCGATCGACCCGACCAACCTCACCCGCACCTTCACCACGCTCCTCCGCAAGGCCGACCTCCGCCGCATCCGATTTCACGACCTCAGGCACTCGACCGCGACGCTGCTCCTGGAGCAGGGAGTCGAACTCGTCGTGATCAAGGAACTCCTCGGCCACGCCCACATCGGTGTCACAGCCACCGTCTACGCCCACGTGAGGCTCCGGCTCCAGCGCCAAGCCATCGATGCTCTCGGCACCGCACTCGACGGCCTGACAAACACCGAGACAGTCAACGCCGACGGCGACGAACCACCGCCCTGCGCCGCGTCCGTCCGCTGACGTTGCCGTCAACTACTGCCGTCAAGACCCTCTGAAGCCCCACCAGACGCCGTCTGATGGGGCTTCAGATTTGCGAGTTGAACGACTACGAACCTTGGCACCCACCCAGGAACTCACGTACCGCCGAGACGCTGGTCCGCCATTCGGAGATGGAATTTCCGTCTTCATCGACAGTGAGTCGTGACCTTACTGAGGACCACGGCTCAAGAGGGTCGAAATCCCTCTCCAGCTCATCCAGGAAGATGATCGAGTTCTGGATAATCACATCTTCCCCTCGCCTATAAAGCGGCCAACAGAAGATGAAATTGCTGGCTTCCGGATTGGTGATCGAAGCAACGAGACAGGAGTCCCTTTCTTTCCCTTCGAAAATCACCTGAAGCGAATCGCGCCAACTACGCTGGTACTCCTCGATGCTCCAGTAGGACAGATCCATGTAGAACGACTCCGCGAAGTCACCAACAGTGATCCTGCCGGTCGCTCCGGCCTCTTGGAGCAAGGCGGCCGGAGGCCGATCCGATGCAACCTCGATAGAGAACGCGTCAGTTCTTGATGTAGTTGAGATCTGCATCATAGGTGCCAATCCTGTCGCCTCGACGGCTGAATACCTTCCAGCCCCCAGACACGTTGTGCCCATCGACATCGGGAGTGATGTAGTTCTTGCCGTTGAAGAATACGTCTTGTCCGTGCGAGTTGAACGGCGCCTTTTGGGGCGCAATTCTCCTGTTGTACCCCAGAGCTCCCGCGCGATCCCTTAGCGTACCGGCGTAAAGTTCTCGGTTCTGCGCACTGCGCGCGGCTACCGAATCAGGATGATAGGGGTCACCCTTCAATGCGGGAGAGGAGGTGTAGCCCTCAGGAAGATCACAGTTGCTGTTGTGAACCAGGACCGGTGTCTGTCCCGCGAGCACATAGTACGTGTGCAGGTCCGCGACGGTCAGGTTGTGGACGCGGGCCGGGCGGATGGTGTGGTGGACGGTGGTGATGCGGGCCGACTTGCCGGACGCGGTGCGCAGTCGCTGGCCCGGGGTGAGCAGGCCCGCGTCGACCCAGGCGCCGAGGTCGGGCACCCAGAGCGGGTGGCCGTCGGTCGCGGTGAGGATGACCCGCTCGCCGTCGATGGTGAGCGTGAGGGTCACCAGGTGTTTGAGGCCCTCGCCGGTGATCTCCGCGGTGACCGTCTTGACCTCGGTCCGGCCCGTCTCCGGGTCCGTCGCCAGGATCTCGTCGCCGACGTCGACGTCCTCGATGGGTTTGGTCGTGCCGTCCGCCATCAGGACTTCTGTGCCGGGAACGAAGCTGTTGCAGGCTTTGAGGACCTTCGCGCCCTTGAACACCCGCGCCCATGGCAGGTCGAGCGCGGCCGAGCCGCACGCCTTGACGCTGTCGCCGCTCAGGCAGCTCTTCCAGGCGTCGAAGTCGGGGGCGACCAGCGCCACGACGATCTTGTCGAAGAGGGTCTGGTCGTACTGGAGCAGGCCCAGCGCCTCGGCGGCGCCGCAGAACGCCTCGACGCCCTCGCGGTCGAAGCACTTGCGCTTCGCCCACGCCTCCACCCGCTCCGCCTCGTCGTACTGGGGGAACTGCGCCGCCAGTTCCTTCGCGGTCAGGACGCGGACGTTCTCGATGTAGACGCCGTCCTTCTTCTCGGTGACGTTGATCGTCTTCGAGGGGGACTGCGTGGACTTCTTGGCCGAGCCGGAGTTGCCGGAGCCGTTGGTGTAGTAGGAGACGTCGCCCTGGTTGTCGTAGCAGGCGTACGTCGTGCAGCCGGGTCCGTTGTGCTTGTCGGGCGCCCAGGCGGAGTCCGGGTTGTTGATGCTGCAGCCGTCGCAGTACAGGCCCGAGGGGTCGGAGAAGGTGAGGGGATTGTTGTTGCCGTAGGTGTAGCCGTTGATCTGCTGCGGGTCGGTCAGGTCCATGATCGGGTCGACCGAGAGGAAGCGGCCCGTGGTGGGGTCGTACTCGCGGGCTCCGAGGTGGGTCAGGCCCGTGGCCGCGTCCTGGGTGCCGCCGACGAAGCCCTTGGTGCCGGGCCAGTTGACGGGTTCCTCGCCGCGGACGCCGCCGAAGGGCAGGGTGCGGCGCTGGCTGAGTTCCTGGGTGGCCGCGTCGATGGCGAGCAGGGCGGTGCCGTGGTGGTCGGCGGTGGTGAAGGAGACCGTGCCGTCGTCGGCCTGCACGGCGAGGTGGCCGCCGCCGAGGTCGAGGTAGCGGGTGGCCTTCGGGGTGGTGGTGCCCTTGGCGACCGTGATCTCCGTGCCGCCGAGGTACAGGGTGGTCTCGGTCGGGGTGCGGGCGATGAGGCGGTTGCCGTCGGCGTCGTAGAGGTAGCTGGTGACCTTGGGTGAGCCGCCCTCCACCGGCTCGGTGACCTTGGTGAGGCGGCCTTCGGCGTCCCAGTCGAGGTCCTGGCTGGTGCCGTCGCCAAGCGTGCGGGTGTCGGTGTTGCCGGTGTCGTCGTAGGTGTAGGTGTCGCCGGAGGTGATGCCGGGTCCGGTGCGGGTGACCGTCTTCAGGCCGTGCGGGCGGACCGCGGTCGCGCCCGGGGCCGGGTAGGCGTAGGTGCTGCTGACGTCCTTGGCGGTGTCACCGGTGACGTCGTGCTGGACCTCGGTGCTGCGGTTGCCGGTCTTGTCGTAGCCGTAGGACGTCCAGTACGGGGCCGGGCCGCCGAGGACCGTGGCGCTCGGGGCGTCGGCGCAGGCCGTGGTCGGCTGGGTCCACGCCTCCTTCAGACGGCGCAGGTAGTCGTAGTCGAAGCACTGGGTGTCCGTGCCGGAGCGGGAGGTGTCCGACACCGACAGGACATTGCCCGCCTCGTCGTAGCGGAAGGTGGACGCCTGGTCGACGCCCGCGACGCCTTCGCGGTCGACGCGGGTGTACGCCAGGCGTTGGGTGCCGGGCTCGTACTCGTTGGTGACCCAGGTCTTCTTGCCGCCCGCGTTGGACAGTTCGTACTGCAGAGGCTTCCCCGTCAGGCTGTACGACGTGGCGGCCTTGACCCCCTCGCGGCCGTCCACGGCGACGGGCCAGAGGGTGTCGTCGGCGTAGCTGTAGACCACGGTCGACGCGGCCAGAGCGCCCGCCTTGGGCAGGCCCACCCCGGCGACCTGGCCGGACTCCTTGTAGGTGGTGGTGGACAGGTAGGTGCCGGACAGGCCGGTGTTGGCGGTGGAGGCGGGGATGGTGACGGAGGTGCGTTGCGGGCGGTAGAGGCGGTCGTAGGCGACCACCTTGGAGGTGTACGCCAGTCCGTCGTCGGCGTAGCGGGTGGCTTCGGCCAGGTAGCCCTTGGCGCCGGTGACCGTGTCGTACGTCCACTTGGCGCGCAGGGGGCCGGTGGCGGTCCCGGAGCGCAGTTCCGTGCGGCGGCCGAGGCCGTCGTAGATGTTGACGAGGGTGTGGTTCTCGGCGTCGGCGGTGGAGGTGAGCTGGCCGCGGTCGTCGTAGGAGTACCGGGTGGTGCCCTTGTCGGGGTCCTTGGCCAGTGTCATGCGGCCGAGGAGGTCGTACTCGTAGCCCCACTCGTTGCCCGCCGGGTCGGTCACCTTGGACAGCGCCCCGGCCGGGGTGAAGCCGTAGGTGGTGGTGTCGTACGCGGCGTCCGCGGTGCGCTGGTGGTGCTGGCGCAGCTCGGTGGTCTGGCCGCGGGCGTCGGTGAGGGTGGTCAGGGCGGTGCCGCCGGTCGGGGGGATGACGGTGGTGCGGTCGCCGCCGTAGAGGGTGCGGGTGGTGTTGAGGACTTGGCCGCCGTCGCCGTTGCCGGAGATCTGCCGGTGCTCGGTCTGCCGTCCGAGGCCGTCGTAGGTGTAGCGGTTCTGGGTTTCGACGCCGAGCGCGTCGTCCGGCTCGACCAGGGTGGTGGAGGGTGCGGTGGTGGCGTAGTAGGGCAGGAACTCCTGGGCGGTCAGGCCGCGTTCGTCGTAGAAGGTGTCGGTGAGCAGGCGTCCGCCGTCGGGTCCGGGCTCCTGGGACTGGCGGGGGCGCAGGAAGCCGTCGTAGAGGACGTAGGAGGTGCGCTGGGCGCCGTTGTTGCCGAGGGTCTTGGTGCCGACGGCGACCGGGCTGTTCTCGGCGACCCGGTAGGTGTACTCGTAGGTCGGGGTGTCGCTGGTGTAGCGGTCGGCGAGCCACACCTTGGTGGTGCGGCCGAGCGCGTCGTAGGCGAGGTTGGTGACCTTGCCGTTGGTGTCGGTCTGGCTCAGCGGCACGCCGCGGGCCGGGTCGTTGGTGGTGGTCGTGGACTGCGCGGTGGTGCTGTCCCCCGGTGTCGCGGGCGGTGTGGTGACCTTGGCGGAGGTGGGGAAGCCGGTGGCCGGGGTGTAGGCGGTGGTGGTGGTACGGCCGTCCGTGCGCGCGGTGCGGGTCAGGGTGCCGGAGACCGCGGTGACGGTGCCGGTGAGGTCGGTGGAGGTGAGCTTGCGACCGTAGGAGTCGTAGGTGGCGCCGCTCTCGGTGTAGGTGGCCTTCGTGCCGTCGTGGGACTCCAGGACCGCGGTCGCGGTCGGGTTGCCCTTGGTCGGCGCGGCGTCGTAGGCGAGACCGTCGTAGGCGGTGCGCAGGTCGGAGATGACGTCCTTGGTGCGGTCCGGGGTGGTGGCGCAGTTCCTGGCGACCGTCTCCACGCGGCTGGGCAGGGCGAGGATCACGCCGGAGGCCGGGTAGCCGGTGCGGGTGCAGCGGTCGTCGGCGGTGGTGGTGTCGTCGCCGCGGTCGTCGGTCTGGGTGAGGCGTCCGGCGACGGTGTCGAAGGAGTTCGACACCGTGGTCGTGCGCCACCTGGTGCCCGCGCCGTCGTCGAGGGAGGTCCAGGTGCGGGTCTGGGCGGTGCCGGTGAGGTTGGCCGTCACCGTGCCCCAGGAGCGGGTCTTCCTCGCCGTCTCGTGGTGCCAGGGCCGCTCGACGGTCTTGCCGAGCACCTGTCCGCCCGGACCGGAGAACCGGACCGTCTTGTAGGCGAACCCGGCCGCGGACTCGTGGTCGGTGATCGGGTCGCCCTCACCGGTGCCCAGGCTGACGCTGACCGACTTGGTGCCGCCGCTGGGCGCGAGGCGGTCGCCGTCCATGCCGCGCAGGTAGTAGGTGTCGGTCTGCGACCGCATCGCCGCCGCCCCGCCCTGTCCACCGGTCTTCACCCGGACGTGGCCGTAACCACGCCACTGCGACCAGGTCTTCTCCTTCTCCTTGGTCAGCCCGTCATCGTCGTCGTAGTGCCAGGCCGCGCCGTCCAGGTACGCGTAGGAGGTGACCTGGTCAGGGGCGCCGCCGGTGCGGTCGGTGAGGGTGACGGTGGAGGTGACGTACTTGTTGAACCAGTGCAGGTCCGGGTCGTCGGTGGAGCTGCCCCCGATGTACTGCGGGAAGCAGCGGCTGGTGTTGGTCTGCGGGGTCGGCAGGGCGCTCGCGTCGCAGACGGGTGCCGAGTAGCCGACGTCGATCTGGCCGCCCGCCTCGTCGGCGACGGTCGCCAGGCGCTCCTTGATGAACGGGGCGAACCCGTCGCCGGTGCGGTCGAGGCGGTTGGCGAGCTGGACGTACCCGAAGGTCGTCTTCGGCAGGGTGACCGCCGGTGTGGCGCTGCGGCCGGTGCGCCGCACGGAGTCCAGCAGCAGCTGGTAGTCGGTGTCGGCCATGCCCCAGCGGTGCGTGAGCTGCCAGGAGTCCACGTCCGTGTAGGAACCCGACTTCAGGACCTGGGTGGTGACGGACGTGAGCCGCTTGCGGGTGAAGAACACCGGGGAGAGCCGCCCCTGGTCGCAGACCGCGTCCGCCGCGCAGTTCAGGTCCCAGGGAGTGTCGTACCAGTGGAAGGCGTCCGCGCCGATGTCCGCGCAGGTCGTGCTCGCGTCCGGCAGACACCGCTCGGCGCTGGTGAAGTCGACCTTGCCCAGCGCCTGCGCCGAGTACACGCTCCCCGACCGCAGGCCGTACTCGATCCGGTCGAGGAAACCGCCGCGCACATACGGGGTGTTGGCCTCCTCGTCCAGGTCGCGGCCGTAGTGGTTCCACTCCTTGTCGTAGTAGTAGGCGATCGCGTTGCCGCGCGGGTCGACGACGTAGTCCAGGTTCCAGCGCCAGCCCTGCTGGCACCAGGAGTCCGCGAACGCGGCGGCGTGGCAGGGCTCGTTCGCGTCGTCGCCGAAGACCGGCGCCGTCCACACCGAGTCGGTGGTCTCCTTGCCGTTCGCCCAGCCGGGCAGCCGGTGGTAGCCGAAGTAGTAGACGACCCCGTCAGGCGTCGTGACCTTCCAGTACTCGTCGTCACGAGCGCCGTTGCCGCGCGCCGTGGTGTCGGCACCGTACAACCGCTGCACCTTCGTGCCGTCGTCGTCACGCAGCCGGAACGTGTCGGTGCCGGTCGGCACCAGCTCGCCGCCCTTGCCGTTGAACGAGACGAACGCGTTGTCGTACGCCCAGCACAGATCACCCGGCTTCCCGCCGTCGGCGTGCTCGACCCCGTCCTCGTCGCAGGACTTGTAGCGCCGCTCGATGAACCCCGGCCACAGGTCGAACCCGTCACCGGCCCAGGACCCCTGGTTGTTGCTGTTCCCGGTCCGGCCGTCGACGGACCCCGAGGAGTACGACAGCCCGACGCTGGGCAGCAGCCCGCCCGGCACGTCCGGCACCCTCATGCCGTACGACCAGGCGAAGTCGCCGGTGTTCAGGCTGGTGCTCCACTGCGCCGACGGCGACAGCGGGGTCGCCTTGTAGTCGCCGCCCATGCTCGCGTCGTCGGCGACGGCGGCCAGGACGGTGGCGCCGGAGGCCTTCAGGGTGACCTTCGCGGCGGTGAGCGTCTGCCGCTCGCTGTCGTTGACCGTCTCGACCGGCTCCGCCGCACGGCAGGCCGCCTTCACCGGGGTCGTGAGCGCGCAGGCGGGCAGCTCCACCAGCCGCAACCGGTCGGCGTAGCCGCCGCCGAACGCCTCGGCGAAGGAGGAGTAGTCCAGGCGGGCGCGGACCGTGCTCTTCGCGTGGGCCGGGTTCTCCCCCGTGGCCTCCAGCGTGAACACCGGCCCGTCCGCACCCACGCGTTCGGCCGCCTCGCGGCCGAGGACACGGGCCCGGACCGCCTCCGGCGCCCGGGTGCCGCCCACCGCCAGCGGCAGCCCCTTCGCCCGCACGACCGACGAGGAGCCCTCAGGCACCTCCACCGTCGCCGCACCCGGCTTCGGCCAGGCTGCACGTGGGCGCTCGACCGGGGTGCGCGGGCCCTTGGTGACCGTCCGCGGGGTGACCGGGACCGGTGACACCGCGACCGGCTTCTCCGACGCGGGCAGGCCAGGACGGCCGGTGCCACGGTCAGCCGCGACCGAGGCGGGCTGGGCCACGGCCTGGAGCAACGTGCCGATCATGACCGTGGCCGAGGCCAGGGCGACGCGGCGGCGCAGGGCACGGACTCGCGTCCGCGGACTACCGTTCATCCTCGTCCTTCGTCGAGTGGGCGGTCGGGGCGGTGCGGTGGGATGGGATGGCGCTGGTCAGTCGTTGCCGGGGACGGTCGTGTGGGTGCCCGGCTGGCCGACCGCGAGGCTCTCGATCTGCGCGTCGTCCAGGACGCCCTGGAACGTCCACACGTCCGAGACGGCACCGGGGAAGTACGCGCCCCCTCGGTCCCGGCCGACCTGGAGCGACTGGACCGCCTTGAAGGTCACGACGTTGTCGGCGTACGACACCCGGTCGGCGCAGCCCGTGACGTCGGGCACGCCGTCGTCGTCGGCGTCCGCGCAGGCGACCTCTTCCAGTTCGCCGTTGACGTAGAGCCGCAGCTGGCGGGCGAAGCCGTCGTAGACCAGCGCCAGGTGCGTCCAGTCCTCGGGGCTGTAGAACCGCCCGTTCTCCACTTGCGCCGAGACCGCTGTGGCGGCGTCGGCGTCCCCGGTCGTGATCCGCCAGCTGCCGCCACCGGTGCCGGGCGTCTCGGCGGGCACGTACCGCACCGACAGGGCGTCGCGGCTGGTGCCGGGCGCGCTGAGCAGGGCGACCTCACCGGCCGGGACGCCTGCGGTCTGGGCGAACGCGCTGACGGTGAAGCTGGCGGAGGTGTCGACGGGCACCGTGCCGCTCGCGGTGGCGGCGTAGTCGTTCACGCCGTCGAGGGTGAGACCTCCGTCCACCCAGCCGCCGCCGACCGCCGCGCCGTTGTAGAGGCTGAGGCCCGCACCGGCGGGACCGGCATCCGGGGTGACCGGCGGGGTCGTCGTGGACGCGGTCTCGAACTTCCAGCGGCTCTTGACCACCGGGTGCCGCCTGAAGAGCTGGCGCACCTCGTCGTCGGAGACGGCGCGGTCGTACAGCCGGACATCGTCCAGCGCGCCCCGGAACGGGCTGACCGTGCTGCCCTGGTAGGAGGCGGCGCCGAGAGTGACCTCGCCGTTCCCCAGCCAGGGTGTGGTGAAGGCGGCGGTGCCCTCCAGCCGGCCGTTGACGTACAGCCGCATCTGGGCGACGTCGATGTCGTAGACGGCGACGACGTGGTTCCACTCACCGAGGCGGGCCGCCGCGCAGTGGATGTTCTCCGGGCAGGCGGTCTGGACGGCGCGGACCACGCCCGCCTCGGTCGAGTCGCTCTGCTTGCGCAGGAACACCCAGCCGCCGAGCGCGGAGGAGTGGTACAGCTCGAAGCCCGGCACCATGCCGCCGCTCTGCGAGACGACCGTCATCGCGCGGACGTCCTTGTCCTCGGGCAGCTTCGCCCAGGCGGACACCGTGAAGCTCTGGTAGGTGTCCAGGACCGGGCGGCCGGAGGTGGCGTAGTCGTCGACGCCGTCGAAGGTGAGCGCGCGGCCCCGGACGCCGGGGGCCCCGGCCGTGGTGCCGTTCTTCAGCTGGGCGGTGACCCGCTGGCCGCGGCCGGTCAGCGTGCCGGAGTCCGCGGTCTCGTCGAGCGGGAACACCAGCTTCGCGGGGCGGCCGGTGTCCACCGGCTGCCGCTCGTGGAGCTGGGCCACCTGTCCGCCGGTGAGCTGGTAGTCGAAGAGCCGCACGTCGTCGAGGGAGCCCGTGAAGTGGTCGTCCATGGCGCCGTAGTGGGAGGCGGCACCGAGGATGGTGCGGCCCCGCGCGTCCCAGGGACCGGTGAAGGGCGTGGTGGCGACGAGGTTGCCGTCCACATACAGCCTGAGTACCTGGCCGGGGTTGTCGAAGACGCCGACGAGGTGGGTCCAGCGGTCGTGCCGGGCCGCCACGCACGCGGTGTCACCGGCCGGGCAGGCGGGCTGGATCGCCCGGGTCACCGTGGCGCCGGTGGCGGTGTCCTCGGAGTGCCGCAGGAAGGCCCAGCCGCCCAGGGCGGTGGAGTAGTAGATCTCGAACCCGCTCAGCTCCGCGCCCGACTGGCTGAGCGCGGCCTGCGGGGTGGAGGGGTGCTCACTGGGCAGCTTCGCCCACAGCGACACCGAGAAGCTCTTGCCGGTGTTGAGCACCGGCGAGTCGGTGGCGGCGTAGTCGTCGACACCGTCGAAGGCGACACCGTTGCCGGAGACCCCTTCCACGCCCGGCTTCGCGCCGCTGACGGACGCGGGCCAGGCGCCACCCGCGCCAACGGCCTGGGCGGCGCCCGGGTCCTCGTCGAGCTGCCAGGACAGCCGGTCCGGCTGCCCGGCGCGGACCCGGAAGTAGTACGTGCGGGTCTCCGAGGCGTTCCCGGCGGCGTCGAACGCCTTGGCGGTGACGAAGTTGACGCCGGTCCTCGTCGCCATGATCTTCGTCGACATGGCGGCGCCACCGGAGGTGGTCAGCGTACGACCGCTGGTGGGCGGGCCGTTGAGGCCCAGCCAGTACTTGGTGACGTCCGTGGAGGCGGAGTCGACGGTGAACGTGCCGTACCGGCCGACACCGTCCCACCAGGGATCGTTGGGGTCGGCTTCGTTGGAGCGGGGGTACTGCGCGGAGCTGATCGCCGGACCGGCGGGCACGGAGGTGTCGTAGACGAAGTGGCAGCTGTGCGCGTTCTCCACGCTCCACGGCGACCACTGTCCGCCGTCCCAGGCACGGGCCTGCCAGCCGACCACCTTGTTCTGCGGGACGGTGGTGGGCAGTTGCAGGGCGAAGTCGGAGCCGGAAGCCTTGTCCGTGCTCTTGGCCGAGATCCAGTGCTGCTTCCAGCCGTCACCGCTGTCCCACAGCGCTCGGAACTGCACCTGGATGCGGTCGTTGTCGGGGTCGGTGACATCGCTGGCGCGCACGGTCGCGCGGGACCGCACCCGTGCGGGTGTGGAGCCGGGCGCGCAGGAGCCGCCGGGGTCCATGGTGAGCTTGGCGGTACTGATCTTCGGCGGGGGGCGGTTGTACTGGACCCGCAGATAGCCCGCGTCGGAGAACCGCTTCCAGGTGTAGCGATCGTCCTCGCTGGTGGCACGCAGACCGAACGTGACGCTGGACCACTTGTTCGCGGCGGCCTGCGCCACGGCCGACCTCACGTTGAACTCCGCGTCGGCCGAGGCGCAGCCGTCGTAGCCGTAGGCGAAGCTGCGGGTCTGGAGGTGGTCGGCCCAGAAGCCGGAGGCGTTCTGGCTGTTCCAGGTGGTGGCGGAGGAGATGCCCTTGGTGCGCCAGATCTGCACCTCACGTGCCTGGCAGGACGCGGCGTGGGTCTCCCGGACCACGAACTCGGCGGACAGGATGCTGCGGCCCGCGAACTTGGTGGTCGGGAACTGGTAGAACAGCCGCTTCACGTCGTACGGGTTGCAGTAGTTCCAGCCGCAGTAGCCGAGGCCCGCGTCCGGGTCGCCGTTGAACTTCCACTGCGGGGAACTCGCCCAGTACCGGGAGGCCATGGTCCAGGCGGAGGCGCGGGGCGTGTACCACTGCGGGTCGATGTAGACCGGGTAGACGGTTCCGGTGCCGCTGAGCAGTTCCTGGTCCGGGGTGAGGACGAGTTCGCCGCCGCCGGACGTCACCTCGACGTCCACGGGCGCGAGGCGTCCGGACTCCGCGGCACCGGCGCCCGCCTGCGGATCGGCCGAGGTGAGGGCGGCGTTACGCGCCTGGGTGGTGGGGGCCGGGCTGAGGGCCTGTGTGGGGGTGGCGGACTTCTCCGGCTCCCGGGTGCTGGAGTCCCACATCACGGGGCGGGGCGCCTCGAAGACGACGCCGCCCGCACCCTCGTCGACGGCTTCCAGACCGCCGCTCGTCGTCTCCCGGGTCGTCAGGCCCTCCGTGCCCAACCGCAGCCTGAGTTCGTCCAGTTCCTCGCTCGCGGCGGCCCGCGCCGACTTCACGACGAGGAGCTGGGTGAAGCCCTCGGGCCGCGCCGCGAGCCGCAGGTCCACGTCCGGGAGGATGTCGGGATACGTGGCGGTGTCCCCGTCCAGCAGCGGCGCCGGTACGTCGCCGGACCACGACAGTTCGAGGGCGCGTCCGGCGCGCTCCATCCGCACCAGCGGGCCGTCGCCGCCGCCGGAGAAGGCCAGCCCGACCGCGGCGGCCCCGGGGGCGACCATGCCCTTGTCCGGGCCAGAGCCCACCGGGGCGAGCCCGGTGTCGACGGTCTTCCACCGGCCGTCGACACGCGTGTGCACCGGACGCAGGTACTCGCGGGCCTCCAGGGTGCCCTCGGGGGTGGCGTACACCTCGCTGGACTCGCCGCGCAGGGACAGCACCTCGACGTTCCGGCCCAGGCGCCCGGCCCGCGCGAACGCCTCCGCCTCGGTGTCCGCGACGGCTGGTTCCCCGGACGTGCGGGCCGCCGTGGCCGCCCGTCTCGCCGACGGCCCCGCCGTCTCGGCCGCGGGCGCGACGGACGGCAGCAGCGCCGCCGTCACTCCGATCAACGCGCCGATCACGACCGTCGCCGATGTCCTGCCCGCCCTGCGGCGACCGCGCGCACGACGCACCATTCCGGACCCCCCGTCCCGCGAAAACCAGCATGATCTTGCTGTGGCCCCGTCAAAGTAGGAGCCGGTTGGGGAGGAACAGTGAATTCCGTTCGCCGGAACGGTGAACGGAAGGCGGATCGCTGAACGGTGGCAGCACCTCAGTCGAGTCCTCCGGCGCCCCACGCGCCATCGTCGATCAGGCCATCCCGCATATCCGCGACTGGCCGAACAGCCCCGACCCTGCCACCTGTGGCGTGGAAACAGTTTCGGACAGCGAGCGGGAAGGTCGATTTCGTTGAGTTTCGGAAGTGGCACCCTGCGGGAGGCCCGATAAACCGGTAGCTACCTCCCGAACCGTCGGCTCCCGCTTCGGGTTTCGTTGGTATTTCGTAGCTCCTCACGCTCCACTCCGGAGCGACCCAGTCGAACGTCGCCTCAGAGCCGCGCAGAACGTGGCCGTAAGGCGCCACATCCCGCGATTGACACCCCGTCAGCCCCAACCTACTCTCCGTTCAGGTCGGCGAACATTGAACGATATTTCGAACAGTCGTCAGGCGGGCCGGTGGGACGTCCCAAGAGACGATTGCTCACATCGGTTACAGCGTCGGTCAAGAGCCGCCCCCGTCACGGCTGGGCTCCGGACCGTGGTCCACCAGCACGCGTCGCCCGCCCGTACACCTCCACTGATCGCCGCCTTCCGCACTTCAGCGCCAGCGCGAACACAGAAGAGGAATCCCATGGGTAGCATCACAGGCCGTCACACGACGTCACCGCCGCCCGGACCGCGCACGCGGCCAACGGGGCGCGTCATGGCGCTCTCCGCCTCGTCGGCGCCGCCGGCGCACGGAGTCCGGCGTACACCGGCTCCACCGACCGGACCATGACCGTCGGCCCCTGAAGTGTCCAGCTCCTCCACCAGGGTCTGGAACCCGGACGGCGGCGACCACGCCCGGCTCCCCCGCCGTCCCGGCCTCGCCACCACCCGCTCTCCCTGCGGGAACCGGTCGCCCGATACGGCTGCCCGCTGGTGAGAGCAGACGCGATCGGCCGGGCGGCTCCGCTCTCCGTTGGTGGAAGCCGGCGCATTCCCGCCGACGGGGGGCGTCAACCCCGCGGGCCCGCGGGCCCGCTCGCCTCCTGGCAGACCCCCCGCCCCGGAACTCCCCTGTCCACCCGCACCATCCGACAAGGAGCACAACATGGCCATGAAGAGGCGTACCTTCCTGGGACTGGGCGCGGCCGGAGCCGTGGCCGCCGTCCATGCGTACGGCACCACCGCGGCAACGGCATCCCCGCTCGCCCCCGCAGCCGCGCCGACCCAGCGCTTCGCCATCGGGGTGAGGGAGTACGCGTGGAGCCGCGGCAGCCGTCGGCTGACCACCCGGATCTTCTACCCCGCCACCGGCACCCCGGGCGGCAATCCCGTCGTCAACGCCCCCGTCGCGGACGGCGTCTTCCCCATCTGCGAGTTCAGCCACGGCCTCGGCGGCAACCCGGAGAGCTACGCACCGCTGGTCCGGCCCCTGGCCGAGGCCGGATTCGTCGTCCCCGCCCCCGTCTTCCCCACCACCTCCAGCGGCACCTCGGGCAACATCCAGGACGTCTACAACGGAAACCAGTCCATGGACGTCTCCCAGGTCATCACCAACACCCTCGCCCTCAACACCACGGCCGGCGACCCGCTCGCCGGGCACCTCGACACCACCACCGGCGTCGGCGTCGCGGGGCACTCGCTGGGCGGCATGACCACCCACGGGCTGCTGACCGCCTGGCCGGACAGCCGGATAGCCGCCGCCGTGCCCTTCGCCTGTGTCGACATGGGCAACCCCAGCACCACGGTCACGGCCAACGTCCTGTTCGTCCACGGCGATCAGGACCCCGTCTGCCAGTACTCCTCCGCGCGCCAGGCCTACGGGGAACTGCCCGCGCCCAAGGCGTTCCTCACCCACCGCGGCACCGGCCACGACCAGTACATATGGAGCGGCTACAACCACACCCAGACCGTCGCCACCTACGTGGACTGGATGCGCTGGAGTCTCTACGCCGACACCGCCGCCCGCGACCGCCTCCCCGCCGACGCCACCTCCAACACCAGCACCACCACCTGGGAAGCGGTCCTCACCCCCCTCCCCGCCGGGCAGATCGTCAGCCTCCGCTCCCGGGCCAACAACCAGTACGTCTGCGCGGAGAACGCCGGAGCCGACCCACTCGTCGCCAACCGCACCGCCATCGGCGACTGGGAACGATTCGACCTGCTCGACCTCGGCGCAGGCGCCGTCGCACTACGCGCGCGCGTCAACGGCCGCTACGTCTGCGCCGAGAACGCCGGCGCCAGCGCGCTCATCGCCAACCGCACCGCCATCGGACCCTGGGAGACCTTCCAGCGCGTGAACAACCCCGACGGCACCACCAGCCTGCGCGCACAGGCCAACAACCAGTACGTCAGCGCCGCCAACGCCCCGCTCATCGCCAACCGCACCACGATCGGCCCCTCCGAGTCGTTCGACCTCACCAACGGCTGACCGGCCACGGACGACGACCGCCTTCCCCACGACGCCACCACGGCGGAAGCCGGGCTCGCGTGAGGACCGCGGGCCCCGCCCGAGCCACGCCACCGCCTCAGCCCGCCGGTGTTCCGTCCAGCCAACCGAAGGAGACACCCGCCCATGTCCTGGCCCCACCATCCTCACAGCCGCAGAAGGGTGCTCGCTTCCGCGGCCGGCCTCGCCGCGGCAGCCGCGACACCTCTGGTCCACCCCACGGCAGCCCGCGCCGCCACCGCGTCCACCGGCGCGGCCGCGCCGTCCGTCGAGCCCGCCGCGACGCAGATCACCAACCCCGTCGTCTGGCAGGACTTCGCGGACATCGACATCATCCGCGTCGGCGACACCTACTACTACTCCGCCTCCACCATGCACTACTCCCCCGGAGCACCGATCCTGCGCTCCTACGACCTGGTCAACTGGGAGTTCGCCGGCCACTCCCTGCCCCGCCTCGACTTCGGCACCAAGTACGACCTCAACGGCGGGCGCGGCTACGTCCGCGGCGTCTGGGCGTCGTCCCTCGCCTACCGCCCCGGCAACAGCACCTTCTACTGGCTGGGCCAGATCGACTTCGCCCAGACGTACGTCTACACCGCCTCCGCCGTCGAAGGGCCCTGGACCCGGCACACCACCCTGCCCACCTACTACGACGCCGGGCTCCTCGTCGACACCGACAACACCATGTACGTGGCCTACGGCAACACCCAGATCAGCGTCGCCCAGCTCTCCGCGGACGCGCGCACCCAGGTCCGCGCGCAGCAGGTCTTCAGCACGCCGTCCAGCATCGGAACCCTGGAGGGCTCCCGCTTCTACAAGATCAACGGGAACTACTACATCTTCCTCACCCGCCCCGCCAACGGCCAGTACATCCTCAGATCCACCTCAGGCCCCTTCGGCCCCTACACGCTGCGGCAACTCCTCCTCGACCTCCCCGGGCCCATCGCCGGCGGCGGCGTCCCCCACCAGGGCGGTCTCGTACAGACCCAGAACGGCCAGTGGTACTACATGGCCTTCGTCGACGCCTACCCCGGCGGCCGCGTCCCGGTCCTCGCCCCCATCACCTGGACCTCGGACGGCTGGCCGCAACTGCAGCTCGTCAACGGCGCCTGGGGCACCACCTACGCCGCTCCAAGCCTCCCTCCACCACCCCGCCAGGTCGAACCCCTCACCGGCGTCGACACCTTCGACGGCACCACCCTCACACCGAAGTGGGAGTGGAACCACAACCCGGACACCACCAAGTACACCGTCGACAACGGACTCACCCTGCGGACCGCCACCGTCACCAGCGACCTCTACTCGGCCCGCAACACCCTCACCCACCGGATCCAGGGCCCCACCTCCACCGCCACCGTCACACTCGACTACTCCGCGATGCGGGACGGCGACCGCACCGGACTCGCCCTCCTGCGCGACTCCTCCGCCTGGATCGGCATCAAACGCGACAACGGCACCACCAGAGTGGTGATGGTCAACAACATCACCATGGACAACAACTGGAACACCACGAACACCGGTACCGAAGTCGCCGGCACCACCGTCTCCGGCGGCCGCGTCTGGCTGCGCGCCACCGCAGACATCCGCCCAGGTGCCGGCCGCCAGGCCCTCTTCTCCTACAGCACCGACGGCGCCAACTACACCCGCCTCGGCCCCGGCTTCACCCTCAAGAACGACTGGCAGTTCTTCATGGGCTACCGCTTCGCCCTCTTCAACCACGCCACCCAGGCCCTCGGCGGCACCGTACGCGTCGCACGCTTCGAACTGGCCGCCCAGGCCACCACCAACCCGACACCTGTGGTCAGCCTCCGCTCCCGGGCCAACAACCAGTATGTCTGCGCGGAGAACGCCGGAGCCGACCCACTCGTCGCCAACCGCACCGCCATCGGCGACTGGGAACGATTCGACCTGCTCGACCTCGGCGCAGGCGCCGTCGCACTACGCGCCCGCGTCAACGGCCGCTACGTCTGCGCCGAGAACGCCGGCGCCAGCGCGCTCATCGCCAACCGCACCGCCATCGGACCCTGGGAGACCTTCCAGCGCGTGAACAACCCCGACGGCACCACCAGCCTGCGCGCACAGGCCAACAACCAGTACGTCAGCGCCGCCAACGCCCCGCTCATCGCCAACCGCACCACGATCGGCCCCTCCGAGTCGTTCGACCTCACCAACGGCTGACCGGCGCTTCGCGGACTCCTCTTCCCCGACGGCCCGTCCACGGCAGCCGACCGGAACTCGGGCGACCCGGTCACCCCCCTCTTCCCGGCGCCGTTCCGCGGCGTCCCGACCCAGGGGCACCTCATGACTCCTGACACGAATCGCAGACATTTCCTGGCCCTCTCCGCCGCGGGCGTGGCCGCTGGTGCCCTCACCGGCGCCGGCTCCGCCACGACCGCGCACGCTGCCTCTCCCGCCGACGCCTCGGCCGAGGCCGACCGGCCCCTGGCCGCGGGCCCGCTGCGCCTGTGGTACACGAGCGCGGCGAGCGAATGGCTCCGGGCGCTGCCGATCGGCAACGGCAGGCTCGGCGCCATGGTCTTCGGCGGTGTGCAGAGCGAACAGCTTCAACTCAACGAGGACACGGTCTGGGGCGGTGGCCCCTACGACCCGGCGAACTCCAGCGGCCTGGCCAACCTGCCGGAGATCAGACGCCGGGTGTTCGCGGGCGACTGGTCCGGCGCCCAGTCGCTGATCGACAGCACCTTCATGGGCACGCCGCTGGGCCAGATGCCGTACCAGACGGTGGGCAGTCTGCGGCTGACCTTCCCCTCCGGCGGGACGGCCACCGGCTACCACCGCGAGCTCGACCTGACCACCGCCGTCGCCCTCACCCGCTACACCCGCGACGGCGTCACCCACACCAGGGAGGTCTTCGCCAGCGGAGCCGACCAGGTGATCGTGGTCCGGCTGACCGCCGACACCACCGGGCGCGTCTCGTTCTCGGCGACCTTCGACAGCCCTCAGTCCAGTTCCCGTAACTCGCCCGACCCGCGGACCATCGCGCTGGACGGCTCCGGCGAGAGCGTGAGCGGGCTCACCGGCCGGATACGGTTCCGCGCGCTGGCGACCGTGCGCGCCACCGGCGGCTCGGTCAGCAGCTCGAACGGCACCCTGAACGTCAGCAACGCCGACGCCGTGACCCTGCTGATCTCGATCGGCACCAACCACAACTCCTACACGGACCTGAACGCCGACCAGAACAGCCGTGCGCTCACCCCCCTGGCCGCCGCGGCCGCCCAGCCCTACGACCAGCTGCGGTCCCGCCATGTGGCCGACCACCAGCAGTACTTCGGCCGGACCGGTCTGGATCTGGGCACCTCCTCGGCGGCCGACCTGCCCACCGACCAGCGGGTCTCCGGCTTCGGGACGGGCAACGACCCGCAACTGATCACGCTCTTCTTCCAGTTCGGCCGGTACCTGCTGATCTCCTCCTCCCGGCCCGGCAGCCAGCCGGCCAACCTCCAAGGCATCTGGAATGACGCGCTCCGCCCGCCGTGGAGCTCGAAGTACACCGTCAACATCAACACCGAGATGAACTACTGGCCTGCCGGCCCGACCAACCTCGCCGAGATGACGGAACCGGTCCTGCGGATGCTGGACGACCTGTCCGTCGCCGGAGCGCGAACCGCCCGGCTTCAGTACGGCGCCGGTGGCTGGGTCACCCACCACAACACCGACGGATGGCGTGGCACCGCACCGGTGGACGGCGCGCTGTGGGGCATGTGGCAGACCGGTGGCGCCTGGATGGCGCTGCACATCTGGGAGCACTACCGCTTCACCGGCGACCTGGACGCACTGCGTCGACGCTACCCGGTCCTCAAGGGAGCCGCGCAGTTCTTCCACGACACCCTCGTCCAGGATCCGGGCACCGGCTACATGGTCACCTGCCCGTCCAACTCCCCGGAGAACTCCCATCACGGGGGTGTCTCGGTCTGCGCCGGCCCCACCATGGACATGCAGATCCTGCGCGATCTCTTCCAGGCGGTCGCCGACGCCTCGACGCTGCTGGGCACCGACGCGGACTTCCGCAGCCGGGTGCTGGCACTGCGCGGCCGACTGGCACCCATCAAGGTCGGTGCCCAAGGGCAGATCCAGGAGTGGCAGGCCGACTGGGACGCCGGCGCCCCCGAACAGACCCACCGGCACGTCTCGCACCTGTACGGCCTGCACCCCAGCAACCAGATCACGGTCCGCGGCACCCCGTCCCTGGCTCAGGCGGCCCGCACCACCCTGGAACGGCGCGGCGACGCCGGCACCGGCTGGTCCCTCGCGTGGAAGATCAACTTCTGGGCCCGGCTGGAGGACGGCCGCCGCTCGTACAAACTGCTGCGCGACCAGCTGACACCGGACCGCACCGCTCCCAACCTGTTCTGTCTGCACCCCCCTTTCCAGATCGACGGCAACTTCGGCGCCACCGCGGGCATCGCCGAATGGCTGCTGCAATCCCACGCCGGCGAAGTCCAGCTGCTGCCCGCGCTGCCCCCCGAACTCCCCGGCGGCCAGGTCACCGGTCTGGTGGCCAGAGGAGGCCACACCGTCGGCATCACCTGGGCCGACGGGGTGATCGCCCAGGCCACCCTGCGCCCCCGGCACACCGGCACCGTCCGGGTCCGCACCACTGTCCCGGTCGATGTGTCGGCGGGTGGCCAAGCGGTGTCCGTGCAGCGGGTGGAGCCCACCCTGATCTCCTTCGACGCCGCCGCGGGCACCACGTACCAGCTGTCTCCTCGTCCCGTCCCGGTCGTCAGTCTCCGTGCCCGGGCCAACAACCAGTACGTGAGCGCCGGAACCAGCGGTTCGTCCGCGCTGACCGCCAACCGCACGACGATCGGCGCCGGGGAGCGCTTCGATCTGATCGACCTCGGGAACGGCGCACTCGCACTGCGGTCCCACGCGAACGGCCAGTACGTCTGCGCGGAGAACGCCGGAGCCGACCCACTCATCGCCAACCGCACCGCGATCGGCCTCTGGGAGACCTTCCAGCGCGTGAACAACACCGACGGCACCGTCAGCCTGCGAGCCCAGGCCAACAGTCGGTATGTCTGCGCGGAGAACGGCGGAGCCGCCCCTCTGACAGCCAACCGCACCGCGATCGGCCTCTGGGAGTCGTTCGACCTGACCACCGGATGACCGCCACGAGGCGGACCGTGCGCACGGCCGGCTCAGCCACCTCGGTCCAGGCGGAGGGCGCTTTCTGCGTGCGGGCAAGAATCGCGAGCACCTGACGAGCCATCTGGTGTTACTGAGTGGCCGTCAACCTGAACGGCGGCCGGGGCACCGATAGCTGTTCCGCGGATACCGGGGACAGGGTGGTCAACTGCCCCTGGCCGGGTTCTTGGTGAGATCCGAAGTCGCCCACAGGCCCACCGGCTTGTCGTCCCCTCCGGCGGCGAGAAGGCGGCCGTCGGGGGAGAAGCCGACGGTGCGGAAGGAACAGGCGTGGCGGGTGAGAGGTGGGCCGAGTGGGCCATGGGAGACCGGGTCCCACAAGCGGACGGTGCGGTCCATGCTGACCGAGACCAGCAGCCGTCCGTCGGGCGAGAACGACAGTCCCCGGACCGCGTTGCGGTGACCGGTGAGTGGATCGCCGACGGGCTCACCGGCGCACGGGTCCCAGAGGCGGACCGTCCCGTGCCAGTCTCCGGAGGCTAGGAGACGGCTGTCGGGTGAGAACGCCAGTGCCCGGATCTCGCTGCTGTGCCCGATCAGCGGTTCGCCCTCCGGCTCGCCGCCGTCCGCGCGCCACAGCCGTACTGTGGCACCGGCGCCTCCGGAGGCGAGCAGGCGTCCGTCCGGCGAGAACACCACGGCTTCGACGCCGCCCGTGTGCCCTGCGAGCGGGGCACCGACCGGCTTCCGGGCCACCGGGTCCCACAGCTGTACAGTCCGGTCACGGCCCCCGGTGGCCAGCAGGCTCCCGTCGGGAGAGAAGGCGAGAGTCCAGAGTGTGCCGTTCTCCGCGAATGGCTCGCCGACGGGCGTACCGGTGCACGGGTCCCACAGCCGCACGGCCCGGTCGCGGCCTGCCGTCGCCAGCAGCCGGCCGTCGGGGGAGAACGCCACGCACCTGACCCCGTCCCTGTGCCCGGTGAGAGGAGCGCCTGCGGGCTTGCCGGTGGCCGCGTGCCATAGCCGCACCAGCGGGTCGTCGTTCACGGTGGCGAGGAGTTTCCCGTCGGGCGAGAACGCCAAGGAGCGTGCGCCGCGGCTCTGTTCGCCGAAGAGGAGGCGAGCTGCGGATGCGTCGGCTGCGGATGCGCGAGCGGCGGCAAGGGCTGGGACAGCGGCAGGAGGGGGCGAGGTGGCGGCAACGGCAGGCGCCGGGACCGGCGGATCGGGGTCCGGTTTCGAGGCGGCGGGGCGACGGGCCGCAGGCGGCTGCGTCGTGCGCAGCAGCTCCAGGTCGCGCCAGCGCGTGCGCCAGTCCTCCAGGCGCGGGTCGTCGCGGCCGAGCGGATGCGGGCGGCCCTCATGGTCGTGGGCGAGCAGCGTCCGCACCAGTGCCATCAGGAAGTCCAAGCGCGGCAGCCGCTTGCCGTTCAGCGTCTCGCTGACCGCCGCGGCCGACAGGGGCCGGTGCCGGGGGGCGCGCCGGGCGATCTCCCGCAGTGGCAGGTTGCCGCGCTCGATCCGCAGCGCCTTCAGGTCGGCGGCGAACACAGCCAGCCGCCGCCCGAAGTCGTCCTCCGGCGCAGCGGCGGTGCCGTGCACGACGTCGTGGTCGGCCACCCGTCACCTCCTGGCGCGTGCCCACCAGGATAGGGAAGAGCCTGGCATAGCAGTGCCGTTCGGCGGCGTTCGGCGCAGTTCGGTTCGGTACGGGCTCGTTCGTGGCATGACGCCGACGGCGGTCGGCTGGGCTGTGCTGGAGGCATGACACTTCTTCCGCTGCTGATCGGCCCGCTTCGGCGCGTGCCGCTAGTCGCTCTGCTCGCCCCAGCCCTGCTCGTGGCCCTCATCGCCACCGTCCCCGCCCTGGCGGTCCTGCCGTTTATGACCGACGGCACAGACCGCGCGGTCCGGCTGCTACGGGCGCACAACGCGTACCTCCGGACGCTGCTGCGGTAACCACACAAGAGCGTCGAGGGGCGCCACCGAAGTATCGGCGGCGCCCCTCGACGTCTTGTCCGTTGCTCGCTGTACTCCAGTGTGCTTCCGTGATCTGTCCGCCGGTCTCGTCGGCTGAGCGCCGTCGGTTGTGGCGGTGGCGTCTGCGCCGGATTGACCAGTGCGGCAGCCTGGTCGCCTGACGACGCCCGGCATCTGCGCACCAGGACTACTCGGGCAGGTGTGGGACGTGTCAGGGGCTCCTGAGCGGAGGCCGAGAGGCTGTCGGCTCCCTGCCGGTGCGGCCCTCGCGGAAACGATCACCGCGAGGGCCGTCGACGTCCCGTGTCAGCCGCCCAGACGACCGCCCTTGACGGCCGCGACGAAGGAGGACCACCCGCCTGCCGGGAAAACGAGTGCCGGACCGTGCAACACCTTGCTGTCCCGAACGGGGACGACACCGGCGAAGTCGTCGGCGATCTCGACGCACTCGCCACCGTCCGAGTTGCTGTAGGAACTCCTGCGCCAGTTGGCGGCGCTCAGGTCGATGCCTCGCACGGTACTTCCTCCAAGATGGCCAGGACGAACTTCTGCGACTCGGCCGGGGACAACGCCAGGTCGCGCATCGCATCGTACGCACGCTGTAGTCGCTCAACTGCCGCGTCATCTTCGATGAGTTCGCCGCGGTGAGCGTTCTCCGTGTACGCCACGGTAGCTGCGCCCGGGAGCCGTAGGAACATCAGTGCGGTGCTGTCCAAGCCATGCATACCAGTAGTCAGCGGAAGTACTTGCATGGTCACGTTCGCCCGCTCGGCCAGTTCCACCACATACTCCAACTGCTTCCGCCACTCCCCCGCGTCCCGCAACGGCGTCCGCAATACGGCCTCCGACAGGATCGTCCGGAACGGCGGGGCGTCCTCTCCCTCCAGCAGCTCCCGGCGCCCCATCCGCGCCTTGACCTGCTGTTCCAGTTCCTTCCCCTTCAGCCCACCGGCCGCCAGCACCTCCCGCGCGTACCCCGGCGTCTGCAACAGCCCCGGCAGGACGCTGACCGCGAAATGCCACAGACTCACCGCCTCCGCCTCCAGCGCCATGTACCGCCGGTACCGCTCGCGGAACTGCGTGTGGTCCCCGGCCGCCAGCTCCCACAGCGCGAGCAACAAGCCCGGCGTGCCGTAGTGCGTGTCGAGGGCCTGGACGACCTCCGGGCTGCCCAGCGTCTCGCCCTTCTCCATCTTGCCGAACAGGGACCAGTCCCAGCCCAGCCGCTCCCCGAGCTGCCGCAGGCTCGTCCCGCTGCCCGCCCGCAGGGTGCGCAGTTCCTCGGCGAAGCGCTGACGTGGTTCCTGGCTGCGGCCGGTGATGACGCGTCGTTGCGGCATACGGCTGGCTCCCCTCCGAAGGCTCGCGTGGACGGTGTGGAAGGTGTGGCACGACCTCCGGGACACGGGGAAGCACGCCCCCGTCCACGGCCTGGCCGCTCGGATCCCGACGCATTCTCGTAACGCCCGGACTACGCAGCGTAGTTCACCCAGCGCAGCCGGGTCCTGGAAACCGTAGGACCGGACCGACGAGGACGACGATGACCCCCACACCGCGACACCCGCGCCCCGCGACGGCGATCGACCACCCAGCCGTCGCGGACTGTCCGCCACCCACCGCTCCGAAGGTCCGGGAGGCCCTCGACGCGCGTGACGCCCTCGCCTCCGCGCTCAGCCGGGCAGGCATCCAGCTCCCGGCGATGGACGTCCGCACCCCGTGGGCGGACGACCGCGAGGACGACGCCCGGTACGCGCTCGTCCACCTCGGGGTGTGCTCGGCGCCCGTGGCCCTCCTGCTCGCGGATGTG
The DNA here is from genome assembly GCF_040635175.1 of Streptomyces sp. NPDC006997. NCBI lineage: Bacteria > Bacillati > Actinomycetota > Actinomycetes > Kitasatosporales > Streptomycetaceae > Streptomyces > Streptomyces sp. NPDC006997. Next base: position 301,666 of record NZ_JBEYHH010000002.1, on the reverse strand, counting down.
ATCCTGCGAGGGGTCAGCACGTGAGGGAGGACGACGACCGGGGCGGCGGCCCGAGCGAGGTCCCCGCGGTCGGAGCGGCCGTACGCGACACCGTCCGCGACCGGGTCGGCCGGGTCATGGGCCGCCAAGGCCCGTACCTCCAGGTCCGGCCGCTGGGCGGCGGACGTGAGTGGGACGCCGACCCGCAAAACGTCCGGGCACTGAGTCAGGACGAGTTGCTGAGCGCCCTCCTCGCCGAGGTCAACGCCCGCTCCCGGCGGCGGACCAGGTGATGACCGTGTCGTCCGAGACCGGACGTGGCCGAGAGGGGACAGGATGCGCTCCGGCCGGGCCCCGGCGGCCGTCCTGCCCGGCGTCGGCCGGCGGGCGGTGCGTGGTCCGAGGCTCTCGCCTCACCGGCCCCCGGGCGCTGGGCGCCCGGGGGCCGGTGGCCGTCCCGCTCGACGGGGTGACGCCGTCGTCAGACCCGGGTGCCGAACCTCTCCCACACGCGGTGCTGGCCGAGCAGTCGGGTGACCTGCTCCAGGGCGGCCGTACCGGAGTCGGCGACGACCACGCCGGGCGCGTCGGCGGGTACTCCGGCCGCCGTCAGGGCGGCTTCGCCGCCCGCCCAGACACCGATGGCCTTGCCGTGCCGGAACGCCTCCTGGAGCAGCAGGACCACCCGGGGGTCGGTGACCGCCTGCCCGGTGGGCACGGGGTCGGACTTGGCGTCCCGGGCGGTGTACGCGTCGGCGCCCACGGCGGGCGTCCCGGCCAGCAGGACGGCGTCGAACTCCACGGAGCGCGCGGTGACGAAGGTGCGCTGCGCGGTGAGCGCGCCGTCGCCGAGCGTGCCGCCCCGCGGTGCGACGACCAGCGGGACCATGCCCGCGGTGAGGACGGCGTCCCGTACGGCGCCGACGCCCGCCAGGTCGTCCCCGCCGGTGACGACGCCGATCATCCGGCCCTCGGTGGGCCAGACCTTGCCGACCTGCGACAGCGCCGGGCTGGGCGCGACGTCCGCGAGCGGCACGGTCGGCCCGGGCGCCGGGAGCCCGAGACCGTCGGCGACCTGCTGGCACAGGTCGGGGTCGATGTTGGCGAGGACCTGGAGCGTGCGCTCCCTGATGGCCTGCTCGTAGCACTTGCCCAGCTCGAAGACGTACGCGCCGACGATGTGCTCCCGTTCCACCGGGCTCATGCTGAGCCAGAACCGGCGCGGCTGGCTGAAGTGGTCCGCGAACGACTCCGGGGCCTCGCGCACCTTCCTGCCCTCCGGCACCCGCACCGGCGCCTCGACGAACGCCCCGGTGTCCGCGCCCGCGGTGAACGGACAGCCGCCGTCCAGGGAGTTGGGCCGGTACGGGGCGACGCCGCGGTGGACGGCCGTCTGGTGCGCCCCGTCGCGCTGCATGTCGTTGACGGGCGCGTGCGGGCGGTTGATCGGCAGCTGGGGGAAGTTGGGGCCGCCCAGCCGGGTGATCTGGGTGTCCAGGTACGAGAAGAGGCGGCCCGCGAGCAGCGGGTCGTCGGTGACGTCGATGCCGGGCACCAGGTGGCCGACGTGGAAGGCGACCTGCTCGGTCTCGGCGAAGTAGTTCGACGGGTTGCGGTTGAGGGTCAGCAGCCCGACCGGCTGCACCGGCGCCAGTTCCTCGGGCACGATGTTCGTCGGGTCCAGCAGGTCGATGCCCTCGAAGGTCTGGTCCGGGGTGTCGGGGAACGTCTGGATGCCCAGTTCCCACTGCGGGTACGCGCCCGCCTCGATGGCGTCGGCGAGGTCCCGCCGGTGGAAGTCCGGGTCGACGCCGTTGATGAGCAGCGCCTCGTCCCACACCAGGGAGTGCACGCCCAGCTTGGGCTTCCAGTGGAACTTCACCAGCGTCGTCTCACCGGCGGCGTTGACCAGCCGGAAGGTGTGGACGCCGAAGCCCTCCATCATCCGGTACGAGCGCGGGATGCCCCGGTCGCCCATGAAGAAGATGGTGTGGTGGGTGGCCTCGGTGTGCAGGGAGACGAAGTCCCAGAAGGTGTCGTGGGCGCTCTGCGCCTGCGGGATCTCCCGGTCCGGGTGCGGCTTCGCCGCGTGGATGACGTCCGGGAACTTGATGGCGTCCTGGATGAAGAAGACCGGGATGTTGTTGCCGACCAGGTCGAAGACGCCCTCGGTGGTGTAGAACTTCGTCGCGAAACCGCGGGTGTCGCGCACCGTGTCCGAGGAACCGCGGGAGCCCACCACCGTGGAGAACCGGACGAACACCGGCGTCTCCTCGTCCTTGGCGAGGAAGGCCGCCTTCGTCACCGAGGCGGCGGTGCCGTAGCCCTGGAAGACGCCGTGCGCGCCCGCGCCCCGGGCGTGGACCACACGCTCCGGGATGCGCTCGTGGTCGAAGTGCATGACCTTCTCGCGCAGATGGTGGTCCTGGAGCAGGACGGGCCCGCGCGGACCGGCCTTCAGCGAGTGGTCGGTGTCGTACAGCCGCGCGCCCTGCGCGGTCGTCAGGTAGGCGCCGCCCTGGGCCACGTCCGCCTGGTCGGCGCCGGTCGGCCGGCCGGTCGGTGACATGGTGGCCGGGCCGCTCTGGTCGGGTTTCGGCGGCAGCGGTTCACGGGGCTCGGTGGGTTCCGCGACGGTGGGGGACTCGGGGCCCGGCTTGCCGGGGACGCCGTCCTCCGGCCCGGGGTCGTTCCGCAAGGTGTCGGTGACCTTGTCCGTCATCCGCTTGAGGGGGTTCGACTCGCTCATACGTGGGGGTTCCTTCGCAGTTCCGGCTGGTCGGCCGTCGTCGCCAGGGTCGTGGGGTCACTGGCGCTCACCGCGCGGCGGGTACCCGTTTCCGCCGGGGCAACCAGCGCCGTTTCCCCGCCGCGAGCGGCGGGGAGGGCGACGGACCCGGTGTCCACCGCCCCGTGCGCCCGGTCCGCCAGGTGGTCGCCGGGAGGATCGTCTCGCCGCCGTGGGCGCCGCCCCGCAGCGCCTGCCGGACGCGCCGTCCTCACCGGCCGCCGTCATGGTGATCATTCCCCCGCCCCGCGGACGCTCGGAGGCGGTGATGTCGCCCGGCACGGCGAGGGCGACAGGGGCGCCCGCGGTGGCGGGGGCCAGTCCAGCGGCCGGTAACAGGGCCAGGGCCCACACGACGACTTGCCCACGGCGACCTGGCTCCCGGCTGTCGGTGACGGTGTCCTTCCCCAGCCTCACGGGCCGCCGCGCGGGGCGCGACCGGGCGGGGGGCACCCGGGGGACGGGCGGGCTTCCGAGCCCGCGGGGGCGAACCGGGCTGCTCCGGCGCTCTCCGACGGGCGGGGCGCGTCCGGCGCCCCGCCCGGGCACAGGCGATGTCAGGTCTGCTGGCGTTCGATGGTGCCACCCGTCCGGGCGTCCACCACGTGCACCGTCGCCTCCTCGTCGGCCACACCGAAGACGGCGACACGCCAGACCGGTCATGGGTCCCGACTATCCCTTCTGGCCCGAGCCAACCGGGTCGTGCGACGCGGTCACGCGGCCGAATGGCGGACCGCCGAAGCCGGATACTGGGGCCGGTTCAGGGTCGCCGTGGGGCGGGCAGGCCCCAGGCGCACGAGGTCCCCGGCTCACGACGTTCCCGGCTTACGAGGCCCCCGGGAGGCGGATCACAGGGGCGGCCATCCGCTCGGGGACGGCCCCGTCGCCCGTGGCCTTCTCTCCCGCACCGACCGAGGAGCGTGACACCGACGCCAGGGACCGGGGTGGCTGGCGTTCACCGCTGTCGGGGGTCAGGATGACGGACGCGAGGAGCAGTCCGGCCACGGCCACCAGCGTCAGCACGACGGCCACTTTCAGAGACCACCGGAAGTCGACGGCCTCTTCGGGGCCGGGATCGGTGCTCCCCTCCCGCTCCACGGCGCCGTCGGCCGGAGCGTGCGCGGGGGGCCCGTACGGCTCCGCCGCGGCCGCGACCTGCCTGCTGAGGAGGTCCAGCCGGGCGGCCAGGGCGGGATCCTCCCAGGCCAGGCGTTCCTCGATGGAAGCGAGGATCGCCTTCTCGTCCCTTCGGTGCTCCATGACACCACCTCGCACTCGCGACGGTTCGGGTGCCCCCGCTCCGCCGGGTTCCCCTTCTGGGCGGCGTACGCCTCCGAGTGCGGCCGGGCCCGCGCCGGTGACCGGGTAGCCGAGGCCCTGCGCGGGCACTCGTCGCCGGGCGCGGGCCAGCGGCGGCGCTCGCCATGGCGGACGGCCCTGACGTGACCGCGTCGGAAGGGGCGGACGTGTGTCGACGTACCGGGTAACGCCATCGCGTTCCCCGTCCCGCGCGCCTCCTGGCGAGTCCGCCATCTGGCTCCCACGGTGACGCCGGCCGCGGTGCGCGTGGCATGGCTGACAGCGGCGGTTCTTGCACCGCCGAGTCCACAGGAAAGGCGGTACGGAGATGTTCGCGAGGACGACGGGGGTACGACGGAGGGCCATCGCCTTCCTGACGGTGGTGTGTCTCGCCGCCCTGGGTACGGCGGGATGCGCCGGTGACGACAAGCTCACGCACAACCCACCGGGCGCGAACGCCCGTATCGGCCCGGTTCTGATCCGCTACGCGCACCTCGCCGAACCCCCTGACGACCCGTGGCAGCGAGGGGCCGACGTCCCCTTCTACCTCTGGCTGTTCAACCAGGGACAACGCGCCGACCGGCTGCTCGGCGCCGAGACGACCGTCGCCGAGTCCGTCGCCATCGTCAGCTCGGACGGCGCGGCCGAAGACCCGGTCCCACTGCCGCCCGGCGAGCTGGTGGAGCTGGAGAAGGGGCGCACGCACCTGCTACTCAAGGGCCTGAAGCAGCAGATCCGGGGCGGGGACTACGTGTGGATCACCCTGCGCTTCGAGCGGGCGGGTGAGATCGCCCTCCAGGTGCACTCCCAGATCCCCACCCGCGTCGACGACGAAGCCACCGCCGAGCCGGGACTGACCTCCCCCTCACCGGACGAGTGACAGAACCGGGACGGGGGGAGACCGACGAGGTTCCCAACCGGGCCTCGGCCGACCGGACGGGCCGCTGAACGACCGGCGCCGTCCGGCCGGGCTCCTCAGCTCCCTCCGTCGACGGCCAGGGCCTCGCGCAGCGACGCGGCGACGGCGCGGAAGTCCTGATTCAGCAGCGCGCCGTGGACGGGGTCGACGTCCCGGACGGGGGCCTCGAAGGAGTAGTCCGCCGAGCGCTGCGACTTCCCGCCGCGGGCGCGCCCGCCCCGGGGAGCCAGGGCCTCGTCCGCCGGGAGCGTGACGAGCGGCGCCGGGACCGCTCCGTCGTCGACAGCGAGCGGTTCTACCGGGCGACCATCGCCAGCGCCCCCGCCAACGGCCAACTCGTCGCCACCGCACGCCGGAGCGTCGCCGTCCTCGGCGCCGACGCCCCGGCCGCCGTCCGCCGTCCGCCGTCCGCCCGGAGAACATCGCCCGCTTCCTCGGCTTCCTCAGCGACAGCGTCACCCGCGCCGCCCCACGGGCCCGCGAGATCCCTTCGCACGGCATCGCCGCCCCGTGGGGACGACCAGGGCTGGACGCCTCAAGCCAAGCCCGCATCACGGCACTTCGCAACCTCTTGCAGCAAGAGCCATCGCGGGCGCGACCCTAAGGCGAGCCCCCAACCTGCGTCAACTGCCTATGCCCGTACACACTTCCTCCGGAGACAGGTGCCGCGAGACCCCTTTACGCCGCCGTCACGCGCGAGTAACTTCGCGCTGCCGTAAGGGTTTTCTGCAAGTTGCCGTCAGACCTTTCACGCAGCGCCCCCACTCCCCTGGAGACACGCATGAGACGCACCCGCACGCGGCTGCCCGGACGGCGTTCGTTCGCCGTCGCCGTGGCCGTCGGCGCCGTCCTGGGGTCGGTTTCCGGACCCGCCCCGCTTCCCACCGCCGCCTCCGCCACCACCACCGCCACCGCCACCGCCACCGCCACCGGCGACAACACCGCGACCGTCTTCTACTACACCAAGACCAAGAACTGGGACCGCTACAACCTGCACTACGCCCCCGACGGCGGCGCCTGGACCGCCGTCCCCGGCGTCGCCATGGAAGCCGCCTGTACCGACTGGGTGAAGAAGACCGTCACCCTCGGCAACGCCACCGGGCTCCAGGCCACCTTCAACAACGGCTCCGGCACCTGGGACAACAACGCCGGCGGGAACTACGCCCTCGGCACCGGCGCCATCACCGTCAAGGACGGCGTCGTCGCCCACTCCGACCCCTGCGCCGGGGCCGGGGATCCCGACCCCGGCGACGGCAACACGGCCACCGTCTACTACTCCACCCAGACCCTCGGCTGGACCACCGCCAACATCCACTACCAGCCCGCGGGCGGTGCCTGGACCGCCGTCCCCGGCGTCGGGATGCAGGCCGCCTGCACCGGCTGGTGGAAGGCGGACATCGACCTCGGCGCGGCCACCTCCCTCAGGGCCGCCTTCAACAACGGCAACGGTGTCTGGGACAACAACAAGGGCGCCGACTACACCCTCCCCACCGGTGTCACCACCGTCGCCGAGAACGCGGTCACCCGGGACGCCGCCGACCCGTGCGCCCAGGAGACCCCCGACACCCAGGCGCCCACCGCCCCCACCCGGGTCACCGCCACGGCCGACGGCACCTCCGTGGTGCTGACCTGGGAGCCGTCCACCGACGACAGGGGCGTGACGGCGTACCAGGTCACCCGCGCCGGCGGCACCAAGGGCGGGACGGTCACCACCGTCACCTCCACCGTCCTCTCCGACGCGGACCTGGAGGAGGAGACCGCCTACACGTACACCGTCCGCGCCCTGGACGCCGCGGGCAACGTCTCCCCCGCCTCCGCCACCGCCCAGGCCACCACCGGCACCAGGCCGCCCACCCCGGCCGCGGGCAGCCCGCTGGGCACCGACCCCCGCAAGGACCCCATCTACTTCGTCCTCACCGCCCGCTTCGAGGACGGCGACGCCAGCAACAACCGCGGCGGCAGCCAGCACGAGAAGTCCGGCAACGCGGCCAACAACGACCCCATGTTCCGGGGCGACTTCAAGGGCCTGGTCAACAAGCTCGACTACATCAAGGGCCTCGGCTTCTCCGCCGTGTGGGTCACCCCGGTCGTCCTCAACCGCTCCGACTACGACTACCACGGCTACCACGGCTACGACTTCTACAAGGTCGACCCCCGCCTGGAGTCCGCGGGCGCCTCGTACCAGGACCTGATCAACGCCGCCCACGCCAAGGGCATGAAGATCTACCAGGACGTCGTCTACAACCACTCCTCCCGCTGGGGCGCGAAGGGCCTGTTCACCCCCACCGTGTACGGCGTCCGCGACTCCCAGTGGAGCTGGTACTACGACGAGCGGCAGCCCGGCTTCGAGTACGACGGCCTCACCGTCGACCCCAGGAGCGGCAAGTCGTACTACAACGGCGACCTCTGGTCCACCGCCGAACCCTCCGGCAACACCTGCGTGAACTGGGGCCAGCCGACCGGCGGCAAGAGCCCCGAGGGCTACACCCTCTACAACTGCCAGTGGCCCAGCCCCACCTCCGGCATGTTCCCCAAGGCCCTCTACCACAACTGCTGGATCGGCAACTGGGAGGGCGAGGACTCCCGCTCCTGCTGGCTGCACGAGGACCTCGCCGACTTCAACACCGAGAACGCGCAGGTGCAGAACTACCTGATCGGCGCGTACGACAAGTACATCGACATGGGCGTGGACGGCTTCCGCGTCGACACCGCCGTCCACATCCCCCGCACCACCTGGAACCGCCGCTTCCTCCCCGCCATCCAGGAACGCGTCGCCCAGCAGCACGGCGCCGAGGCCGCGCGGAACTTCTTCGTCTTCGGGGAGGTCGCCGCCTTCGTCAACGACAAGTGGAACCGCGGCTCGGTCAACCACTCCGCGCAGTTCTACACCTGGAAGGAGCGCAGGGAGTACAGCGCCGACGACGAGCGCGCCGCCCTGGAGATGTACGAGTACGAGCAGCAGCAGGGCACCGGCAACCAGCCCACCTCCACCAACGCCTTCCTCGTCGGCAACGACTACCACGCCCCCGACCACAGCCGCTTCTCCGGCATGAACGTCATCGACATGCGGATGCACATGAACTTCGGTGACGCCAGCAACGCCTTCCACAACGGCAGGGACTCCGACGACAGCTACAACGACGCCACGTACAACGTCGTCTACGTCGACAGCCACGACTACGGCCCCAACAAGAGCAGCGAGCGCTACACCGGCGGCACCGACGCCTGGGCCGAGAACATGTCCCTGATGTGGACCTTCCGGGGCATCCCCACGCTCTACTACGGATCGGAGATCGAGTTCCAGAAGGGCATGAAGATCGACTGCGGGCCGACCTGCCCCCTCGCCACCACCGGTCGCGCCTACTACGGCGACCACCTCGCCGGTGAGGTGAAGTCCTCCGACTTCTCCCGGGTCGACTCCGCGAGCGGCGCCGTCGCCACGACGCTGGCGCAGCCGCTGGTCAAGCACGTCCAGCGGCTGAACCAGATCCGGCGTGCCGTCCCCGCCCTCCAGATGGGCCAGTACTCCACCGACGGCATCAGCGGCGACATGGCCTTCAAGCGCCGCTACACCAGCGGCTCCACGGACAGCTTCGCCCTCGTCACCGTCTCGGGCGGCGCCACCTTCACCGGCGTCCCGAACGGCACCTACCGCGACGCCGTCACCGGCGACACCCGCACCGTCACCGACGGCACGCTCCCGGTGGCCGCGCCGGGCAAGGGCAACCTCCGGGTGTACGTCCTCGACGGGCCCGGCCAGATCGGCGCCGCCGGTCCCTACCTCCGGTAGCCGTCCGGGGTCCGGGTCCCGGGACCGTCCGCCCTCCGGGGGACCGCGGTCTCGGGGCCCGCGGCGTACCCGTCGGGCGTCAGAGGGCCGTCTCCGGTGAGGTGAGGAGGGCGCGGAGGCGGCCGGGGGGCAGGCCCGTCGTGGTGCGGACGGCGCGGGTCATGTGGGGCTGGTCGGTGTAGCCGAGTTCGCGGGCCAGACCGGCGAGGTCGCGTTCGCCGCCGCTGAGGCGGTCCAGCACCCGGGCCAGCCGGAGCCGGTCACGGTGGGCGGTGAGCGTCGTCCCGGTGACGGCCGAGAAGACCCGGCTCAGGTGGTGCGGGGACGCGCCCACGGCCCGGCTCAGCGCCGTGAGCCCGATCGTCGGTTCGGCGGCCAGCGCGGCACGCGCGTCGTCGGCCAGCCGCCTGCGCGCGGCGGCGGAGGCGGGGCGGCCGGAGTCGGCCCGGTCCGGGGCCAGCCGGGCGAAGACCAGGGCCGCCAACCGGGCGGTGGCCTCGGCGAGTTCGAAGGGTTCGGCGCCCTGGCGGGCGCGGGCGAGCAGCATCCGGTGGGCGAGCGACAGCTCCGGCGTCACCATGACCAGTCCCTCGGGGACGGCGAGGTCCCCGCCGAGCAGGTCCGCGACCCGGGGCGCGGACAGGACGATCTCGGTGAACGCGTCGGGTCCCAGGGGGTGCGCGAACTGCTGCTCGGCGCCGAGCCGTTCCACGTACACGCTGGCGGAGTCCAGCACGTGTTCGACGCCGTCGACCCGGCCGCGCAGCACCCCGCCCTGGAGCAGGACCAGGCCGAAGACGGGGGCGGGCCGCGGCGGTGTCCAGCCGGGTCCCGTGCTGCCGCAGCGCACGTCGACGAGGTGGACGTCGTCCTCCCGCAGGTACACCCGTCTGTCACCGGACACGCGCCGATCGTAGGGCGCGGGCCCCTTGCCCGGTCAGGTCCGAACCGGACACGGATGTGCAAGCCCCGGTGTGCCGGGCGCCCGCAGGATGGTCGTCGTCCACCACGACCACACGGGGGAGACCATGACCCGTCACTCCGCCCCGCCCGGGGCTCCCGCGACGCCGCTCGCCAGCCGCCGCCGACTGCTGGGGGGCGCCGTGGCCACGGTCGCGGCCTGGGCGGTGGGCGGCACCACCCCCGCGACGGCCGGGCCCGGCACCGCCGCCCGCATCGTCCGGCATCACGCGGGCCGTTACGAGGTCATGGCCCTGCTGGACGCCCACGGGACCTTCCCCCTCTCACGGCAGGACGCCTTTCCGGACGCGACCGCCGCGGACTGGGCGCGGGCCGAGCGGCTCGACCCGGCGGCGTTCGGCCCGTCCGGCGCCTGGGAGCTGGACTTCCGCTGCTACGCGGTCCGGGGACCCGGTGGCCGGGTCACCCTCGTCGACACCGGTATCGGCCCGGTCGGCAGTCCCGCGTCGGACTGGGCGCCGGTGCCGGGCCGCCTGCCGACGGTGCTCCGGCTGGCGGGCATCGACCGGGACGACGTCGACACCGTCGTCCTGACCCATCTGCACGGGGACCACTACGGCTGGACGGTCGACGGCGCCGGTACGCCGCTGTTCCCGAACGCCCGCCACGTGGTCCAGCGGTCGGAGACCGCCGCCCTGGGCCCCGAGGACTCCGCCCTGCGCCATGTGGTGCTGCCGCTGCGCCGGGCCGGGCTGCTGCACCAGATCGACGGACGGACCGTGGTGCGCGGGGGCGGTCCGGGGTGCGGGGCGCTGACCGCCGTACCGACGCCCGGTCACACCGCCGGGCACCAGTCGGTGCTCGTCGACGGCGGCCACCGGCGCGTCATGATCACCGGCGATGTGCTGGTGCACGCCGTCCAGTTGGCCGCCCCGGAGGTCGCCTACCGGCTGGAGGACGACCAGGACACGGCCCGGCGGACCCGGCAGGCCCTGCTCACCGAGGCCCGCGCCGACGGCCACGTGCTGGCCACCGCCCATCTGAACCGCCCGTTCCTCCTCCCCTGAGGCGGGGTCCTCGCCCCGGGGGAGGGCTGAGAGGACCGTGCCTCGCCCGACCATCGGCCTCTATACCCGGGGGGGTATAGAGGCCGATGGTCCCTTTCCTTGACCCCCGGGACTCTTCGGCCCGCGTCCCGGGTGCGGTCGACTGGCGGGTAGCAGCAGCCACGACCAGGGAAGAGACGCACCGTGCCACACGACACCGACCTCCACCGCCTCGACGTCGTCCACGTGGAGGGCGACGCGTACGCCGTCGACGTGCGCGGCCACCGGGTGCTGGTGGACCAGCCCCGCTCCGCGGGCGGGGCGGACACCGCGCCCACGCCCGTCGAGCTGTTCGCCGCCTCGCTCGGGGCCTGTGTCGCCTTCTACGCGGGGCGCTTCCTGCACCGGCACGGGCTGTCGCGGGACGGTCTCCAGGTGCGGACGGAGTTCGTGATGGGCGACCGGCCCGCGCGGGTCGAGTCGCTGCGGGTCGTTGTCGTACCGCCGCCCGGGTTCCCGGCGGAACGACGGGACGCGCTGCTGGCCGTCGCCTCCCACTGCACGGTGCACACCACCCTCAGGCGGGCACCCGGCGTCGACATCGAGCTGGGCTAGCCAGGCCTAGCGGCGGGTGCGCAGGGCCGTCCGGACCGCGTCCAGGTCGGCCCCGCGGGGGCGGTTGTGGGGCAACTTGCCGAGGAGGACCGCCATGCCGCAGGTGTTGGTGAGCGCCGAGAAGACCAGGCCGCCCGCGACGCCCGCCGAGAGGAGCGCGAAGGCGGGGTGCAGCAGGACGGCGAGGACCAGGCCCAGCAGGACCAGCGAGCCCGCCGTGAAGCGGACCTGGCGTTCCATGGTCCAGGTGGCGCGGGTGTCGCAGGCCGCCGGGTGGTGCAGGGCGTGACCGTCGGCCGTCCACGCGCCGGTGCCGCCCTGGAGGGTGGCGGTGCGGATGCCCTCGTCGGCCAGCAGTTCGCAGGCGTTCCGCGCGCGCGTGCCGGAGGCGCAGACGACCAGGATCTCGCCGTGCTCCGCCGCCTGCCGGATCTCCGGGAGGGCGGAGCGGAGGTGGTCCAGGGGGATGTTCAGGGCGCCGGGAAGGTGGCCCGCGGCGTACTCGGCGGGGGTGCGGACGTCGAGCACGGTGAACTCGTGCAGGCGCGTGCTCGCCTCGGCGGGGGGCAGGTGGGCGGGGGTGGTGGTCATGCTTGTACCTTTCATGGTCGACCTCCGTCCCAAAGGGGACGTACAGTACCCCTCGGGGTATCCGTGGAGGAGTGATCGTGGAGCTTGAGCTTGCGGGTGCGGAGCTGAAGGCCGTACTGAACCGGCTGCGCCGCGCACAGGGGCAGATCTCCGGTGTGATCCGGATGATCGAGGAGGGACGGGACTGCGAGGACGTCGTCACACAGCTCGCCGCCGCCTCGCGCGCCCTCGACCGGGCCGGGTTCGCGATCATCGCCACCGGGCTCCAGCAGTGCGTGGCGGACATCGAGTCCGGGCGGAAGACCGGTGAGGACACCGAGGCGATGCGCGCCCGGCTGGAGAAGCTGTTCCTGTCGCTGGCGTGAGGCGCCCTCCTCGGGTCCCGCTCACAGCGCCGCCTCCAGGAGCATGAACGCCGCCACCGCCAACAACGTCACCGCGAACGTGCGTTGCAGCGCCGGGCCGGAGACCTTCGTCGCCAGGCGTCGGCCGTCCCAGGCGGCGAGGATCGCGGCGCCGGTGAAGGGCGCGACGACCGCCCAGTCCAGGCCGGTCAGCGTGCCCGCGCGGGTGGACAGGGCGGCGAGCGAGTTGACGGTGATCACCAGCAGGCTGGTGCCCACCGCCGCCCGCATCCGCAGGCCGAGCACCCCGACCAGCGCGGGTACGGCGAGGAAGCCGCCGCCGACGCCGAGCAGGCCGGTGACGCCGCCGAGGCCCGCGCCCGCGGTCGCCGCCCGGACCGGGCGGACCCGTGCCGGGGTGGCCGGGGCGGTGCGCAGCATACGGACCGCCGCCGTTCCCGCGAGCAGCGCGAACCCCGCCGTCAGCAGCGCGCCCGGGAGCCGCGCCGCCAGCGCGCCGCCCAGCATCGCCGGGACGATCCCGGCCGCCGCGAACAGCAGCCCCGTACGCCAGCGGACGTGGCCGTCGCGGGCGTGCCCGGCGAGCGCGGTGACGGAGGTGAGGGTGACGATGACCAGGCTCGCGGTGGTGGCCTCGACCGGCGTGAAGCCGAGCAGGTAGATCAGGGCGGGGACGGCCAGCACACTGCCTCCGCCCCCGAGCGCGCCGAGCGCGAGACCGATCACGGCGCCGGCGGTCAGGGCGAGGAGCAGGACACTCACGCGACGGCGCCGTTCCCTCCGTGCGCGTCCACCACCGGCAGCCCGGCGGCGGCCCAGTCCACCATGCCGCCGATCACGTCGACGGCGTGCGCGCCCCGGGCGGTGAGGATCTCCGCCGCCCGCTGGGAGCGGCGGCCGGTGCGGCAGATCACCAGCAGCGGGCGGGCCTGCGCCGGGGCGGGCAGGGCCGCGCCCGCGGCCAGGGCGGAGAGGGGGAGGTGGGTGGCTTCGGGGGCGTGGCCCGCCCGCCACTCGGGGAGTTCGCGGACGTCCAGGAGTACGGCGTCGGTGGTCGTCGCCAGCCGGGCCGCCTCGCGTGCGGTCACCCGGCCGGTCCCGGGGTCGGGGGTCGGGAACCTCATGCCGTCAGCCCCGCCCGCTCCGCCGCGTCGAAGGAGTCGTCCACGGCGACGACGTCCCGTCCGGCGGCGTCCAGCAGTGAGGCGGCGATCGCCGCCCGCATCCCGCCCGCGCAGTGCACCCACACCTCACCGGCGGGTATCTCGCCGAGGCGGTCGCGCAGCGTGTGCAGGGGGATGTGCAGCGAGCCCGGGACATGACCGGCGGCGCGTTCGGAGGCGCGGCGGACGTCGAGGACGACCACGTCCCGCGCGGCGGCCAGGTCGGTGAAGGTCGCGCGGCGGAAGGCGGCCGGGGTCTCGCCCTCCCGCAGCCAGCCGGTGGGGGCACCGGTGGCCGCGGCGGCGGGGCGGTCGATGCCCACCCGGGCCAGCTCGCGCTGCGCGGCGGCCAGCTGCCCGGGGGACTCCGCGAGCAGCGTGACCGGCTTGCCCCACGGGATCAGCCAGGCGAGGTAGGTGGCCAGCTGGCCCTCCGCCTCGAAGTTGAGGGAGCCCGCGACGTGGCCCTCGGCGAACGCGACGCGGTTGCGCAGGTCGACCACCCACTCCCCCGCCGCCAGCCGGGCGGCGATCTCGTCGGCGTCCGCGACGGCGGGCGGGGTGAGGTCGACGGGCGTGGGGCCCGCGGCGTTGGCGGGGCCCATGTGGGCGTAGTAGGCGGGGATGTCGTCGAGGGCGGCGAGCAGGTCGGCGACGAAGGTGTCCACGTCGCGGGTGAGGGCGTCGTTGGACGTCTTCTCCTTGCCGATGGTGGTGGCGTCGCCCTCGGCCTGGCCCGCGGAGCAGAAGCTGCCGAAGCCGTGCGTGGGCAGGACCGCCGTCTCCTCCGGCAGCTCGGCGGCGAGCCGGTGCGCGGAGGCGTGCTGGGCCCGCGCGAGGTCCTCGGTGAGCCGGGGCTCGACCAGGTCGGGGCGGCCGACGGTGCCGATCAGCAGCGACCCGCCGGTGAAGACGGCGACCGCCGTGCCGTCCTCCTCCAGGACGTAGGAGGTGTGGTGCGGGGTGTGGCCGGGGGTGGCCAGGGCGCGCAGCGTGAGCGCGGTGTCCACGTCCGCGCGGTCGCCGTCGTGCACGGGGGTGCGGGTGAAGGAGACCCGGGCCCCCGCGGGGACCAGGTACGCGGCGCCGGTGATCCGGGCGAGGTCCAGGCCGCCGGTGACGTAGTCGTTGTGGACGTGGGTCTCGACGACGTGGGTGATCCGCACCCCGCGGCGGGTGGCCGCCGCCAGCACCTGGTCGATGTCGCGGGGCGGGTCGACGGCGACGGCCGTGCGCGCGCCCCCGGCGAGATAGCTGCGGTTGCCGAGGCCGGACACCTCGATCGTGTCGACGAAGAACACGAACGCTCCCTTCCGATGAAGACTTACCCCATGGGGTATACCTTCGACGGTAGCAGAGTACCCCCCGGGGTATCCAAGCGGTCAGGGAGGCCCCCCGCACGGGCCCCGCTTCGGAGGGCTTACCCCACGCGCTCCCAGCCCCGGCGCGGAGCCCGCGCCCCGAGCTGGGTGTCACGGCTGCGGTAGACGATGTACGGCCTGGTCAGATAGCCGACGGGCGCGGTGAGCATGTGCACGAGCCGGGTGAACGGCCAGAACGCGAACAGCAGCAGGGCGCTGACGGCATGCAGCTGGAACAGGACGGGCGCGCCGGTCATACGGTCCGGCTCGGGCTGGAAGGCGAAGACGGAGCGGAACCAGAGCGAGATGGTCTCGCGGTAGTCGTAGCCGCCGCCGACGAGGTTGGCGGCGACGGTCGCGGCCAGCCCCAGGCAGATGGTCACCACCAGCGAGAGGTACATCGCCTTGTCGTTGCGGGTGGTCGCGGAGAACACCGGGCCGACGGTGCGGCGCCGGTAGACGAGGATGGCGGCGCCGCCCAGCGTGCAGACGCCCGCGACCGTGCCGAGGGCGACGGCGACGACGTGGTACGCGTCCTCGCCGACCCCGACCGCCTCCGTCCAGCCCTTGGGGATGACCAGGCCGACGACGTGGCCGACGAGCACCACGAGGATGCCGAAGTGGAACAGCGGGCTGCCGACGCGCAGCAGCCGGTTCTCGTACAGCTGGGAGGAGCGGGTGGTCCAGCCGAACTTGTCGTAGCGGTAGCGCCAGACGTGCCCGAGGACGAAGACCGCGAGGGAGACGTACGGCAGCACCACCCACAGCAGGACACCGCCGGTCCCGGTCTCGGCCGCCGTCGTCAGGGTCGGTGGGGTCATCGAGGGCCTCCCGGGAAGACGGGGTCGGGCAGGAACAGCGGGGCGGACGAGGAGGAGGACGACGGCGACGACGCCGCGGGCGGGTACGGGGCCAGGCCCACCTCCTCCTCCGGTGGGCCCTCGGCCGCGAGCCGGGCCACGGCCGCCCGCTCGTCGCCCTTGAGGGCGGGCAGCGTCGCGGCCACCGAGGTCAGGACGGCGGCCCAGCGGGAGCCGTCCTCCACGAGCGCGAGGCGCAGCAGCTCCAGGCCCGCGCGGTGCTCGGTGAGGAGCCGGTGCCCGGTGGCCGGTTCGGCGGCGGCGAACTCCAGGACGACGGCCAGGTGGTCGGGGAGTTCGTCGTCGGCCAGCCGCCAGCCCGCGGCGGCGTAGGTCTGCTTCAGCCGGAGCAGGGCGAGGCCGCGTTTCCGGGTGTCGCCGTGGCCGTAGTAGGTCAGGTACGGGCAGCAGCGCTTGCGGTGGTCGAAGGTGGCGACGTAGGCGGCGGCCAGGTCGTCGGCCGGGGTGCGCCCGGCGTCCGTGAGGAAGGCGCGCAGCGGCTCGGCGACCGGGTCGGGCAGGGTGTCCGCGACCCGGCGGGCCAGCGCGAGGCGGGCGGGGTGGTCGGCGTCGGGGTAGGCGAGCAACAGGGACTGCGTCTGCCAGGCGTGGGGGTGCCAGCTCCGTGGTCCGCCCGGGCTCTTCCGCCACTTCACGAGGACTTCCCCTCGTCCGAGCCGGGCGGGAACAGCCCCGGCGGTGAGCCCTTGCCGTCCCAGTTGAGGAGGTTGACCCGGGTCTCCTTGTCGACCGGCGCGGCGGGGGTCTCGGAGGTCTGCCGGTCGCGCAGGGCGCGGAAGTTCTCCACCGCGATGGGCGCGGCGCCGCCGGACGCCTCGCCGAAGGGTCCGGAGCCGCCCATGCCGGGGCCGCCCTCGTAGTCGAGGCTGCACTCGGTGGCCAGTTCCTCCAGCCTGTGCGCCTGTTCGGCGTGGGCGGGCGGGATGACGTACCGCTCGTCGTACTTGGCCAGGGCCAGCAGCCGGTACATGTCGTAGAGCTGTTCGCCGGTCATGCCGACGGCCTCGGGGATGGTGTCGTCGGGTTCCCGGCCGAGGTTGATGTCGCGCAGGTAGGAGCGCATGGCGGCCAGGCGCCGCAGCACCGTGTCGACGGGGACCGGGTCGCCCGCGGTGAAGAGCTGGGCGAGGTAGTCGACGGGGATGCGCAGCGCGTCGACGGCGGCGAACAGGTTGCCGTGGTCCTCGGCGTCGTACCCGGTGTCGCGGACGGCGTCGACGACCGGGGAGAGCGGCGGGATGTACCAGACCATGGGCAGGGTGCGGTACTCCGGGTGCAGCGGCAGCGCCACCTTGAAGGTGTTGATGAGGGCGTGGACCGGGGAGCGCTGGGCGGCCTCGACCCAGTCGCGGGGGATGCCGGAGCGTTCGGCGGCCTCGATGACGTCGGGGGCGTGCGGGTCGAGGAAGACGCGCCGCTGGGCCTCGTACAGGTCGGTGTCGTCGGGGGTGGTGGCGGCCTCCAGGACGCGGTCGGCGTCGTAGAGGACGAGGCCGATGTAGCGCAGGCGGCCGACGCAGGTCTCGGAGCAGACGGTGGGCAGGCCGACCTCGACGCGCGGGAAGCAGAAGGTGCACTTCTCGGCCTTGCCGGTGCGGTGGTTGAAGTACACCTTCTTGTACGGGCATCCGGTGACGCACATCCGCCAGCCCCGGCAGCGGTCCTGGTCGACGAGGACGATGCCGTCCTCCTCGCGCTTGTAGATGGCGCCGGAGGGGCAGGAGGCCGCGCAGGACGGGTTGAGGCAGTGTTCGCAGATGCGCGGCAGGTAGAACATGAAGGTCTGCTCGAACTCGAACTTGATCTTCTCCGAGACGTGTCGGAGCAGGACGTCCTTGTCGCCGTGGTCCGCGGAGCCGCCGAGGTCGTCGTCCCAGTTCGCCGACCAGGAGATCTTCAGGTCCTTGCCGGAGATGAGGGACTTGGGACGGGCGACCGGGGTGTGGTCCTGGAGCGGGGCGTTGGTGAGGGTCTCGTAGTCGTAGGTCCAGGGCTCGTAGTAGGCGTCCAGGGGCGGCAGTTCGGGGTTGGAGAAGATCTGGACGAGCTTCTTGAACCGGCCGCCCGCCTTCAGGGTGAGACGGCCGCTCTTGTTCAGCTCCCAGCCGCCCTTCCACTGGTCCTGGTCCTCGTAGCGGCGGGGGTAGCCCTGGCCGGGGCGGGTCTCGACGTTGTTGAACCAGACGTACTCGACGCCGGTGCGGTTGGTCCACGCCTGCTTGCAGGTGACCGAGCAGGTGTGGCAGCCGATGCACTTGTCGAGGTTCATCACCATCGCCATCTGGGCCATGACGCGTCCGATAGTGGCCTTGCCACGGGGCATGTCAGTACTCCACGTCCTGGTTGGTACGGCGGCGGATGACGGTGACCTCGTCGCGCTGGTTGCCGGTCGGGCCCAGGTAGTTGAAGGCGTACGACAACTGCGCGTAGCCGCCGATGAGGTGGCTCGGTTTGATGAGGAGCCGGGTGAGGGAGTTGTGGATGCCGCCGCGCCTGCCGGTGGTCTCGGTGCGGGGGACGTCGATGAGGCGGTCCTGGGCGTGGTGCATGTAGACGGTGCCCTCGGGCATCCGGTGCGAGACGACGGCGCGGGCGGCGACGACGCCGTTGCGGTTGACGGCCTCGATCCAGTCGTTGTCGTGGACGCCGATCTTCGCGGCGTCCTGGGTGGACATCCAGATCGTGGGCCCGCCCCGGGACAGCGAGAGCATGAACAGGTTGTCCTGGTACTCGGAGTGGATGGACCACTTGTTGTGCGGGGTCAGGTAGCGCACGGTGACCCCCAGCTCGCCGGTGTCGCCGACGCGCGGTTCGCCGAAGAGGGCGTCCATGTGCAGCGGGGGACGGTAGACGGGGAGCTGTTCGCCGAGGGCGGCCATCCAGTCGTGGTCGAGGTAGAAGTGCTGGCGGCCGGTGAGGGTGTGCCAGGGCTTGTCGCGCTCGACGTTGACGGTGAACGGGGAGTACCGGCGTCCGCCGGTCTCCGAGCCGGACCACTCGGGTGAGGTGATGACCGGGACGGGCGCGGCCTGGGTGTCCGCGAAGGTGATCCGCTTGCCCTCGTGTTCGGCGGCGAGGTCGGCCAGCGCGGTGCCGGTGCGGGCCTCCAGGGTGTGGAAGCCCTGGGTGGCGAGGTGGCCGTTGGTGGTGCCGGACAGGGCGAGGATCGCCTCGCAGACCTGGGTGTCCCGGGCGATCGACGGGCGCCCGGCGTTGACCCTGCCGCGGGTGGTGCCGTTCTTGTGGCGCAGGTACTCCAGCTCGCGGTCGAGCTTGAAGGTGACGCCCTTGGTGGTGGCGCCGAGGGTGTCCAGGAGGGGGCCGAGGGCGGCCATCTTCTCGGCGACGGCGGCGTAGTCGCGCTCCACGGTGACCAGCTTCGGCAGGGTGCGGCCGGGCACGGGCTCGCACTCGCCCGCCTGCCAATCGCGGACCCTGCCGTGCGGCGTGGCGAGTTCGTCGGGGGTGTCGTGCAGCAGCGGGGCGGCGACCACGTCGGTGCGGATGCCGAGGTGGTCGGCGGCCTGGCGGCTGAACTCGGCGGCGAGGGTGTGGAAGGCGTCGAAGTCGGTGCGGGTCTGCCAGGGCGGGGAGATCGCCGGGTTGAAGGCGTGCACGTAGGGGTGCATGTCGGTGGAGGACAGGTCGTGCTTCTCGTACCAGGTGGCGGCCGGGAGGACGACGTCGGAGTAGACGGTGGTACTGGTCATCCGGAAGTCGAGGGTGAGCAGCAGGTCGAGCTTGCCGACCGGTGCCTCGTCCCGCCAGACCACGTCCCGGGGGCGGGCGTCGGGGGGCGCCTCGGTGGCGCGCAGGTTGGAGTCGGTGCCGAGCAGGTGCCTGAGGAAGTACTCGTTGCCCTTGGCGGAGGAGCCCAGCAGGTTGGCCCGCCACACGGTGAGCACGCGCGGGAAGTTCTCCGGGGCGTCGGGGTCCTCGCAGGCGAACCGGAGCCGCTTCGCCTTCAGCTCCTCCACCACGTGCTCGCCGACCGGGCGCCCGGCCGCCTCCGCCTCGGCGGCGAGGTCGAGCGGGTTGCGGTCGAAGGTCGGGTACGACGGCATCCAGCCGAGGCGGGCCGACTGGGCGATGACGTCGGCGGTGGTCTTCCCGGCGAAGGGGCCGCCGCCGTCGGCACCGGGCCGGGCGGCGAGGGTGTCGGCGGAGAACGGGTCGTAGCGGAACTGGTCGCTGTGCAGGTACCAGTAGGCCGTCTGGATCATCTGCCGGGCCGGGCGGTTCCAGTCGGCGGCGGTCGCGATCGCGGAGTAGCCGGTGAGGGGGCGGACCTTCTCCTGGCCGACGTAGTGCGCCCAGCCGCCGCCGTTGACGCCCTGGCAGCCGGTGAGGGTGGTGAGGGTGAGGAAGGCGCGGTAGATGGTGTCGGAGTGGAACCAGTGGTTGGTGCCCGCGCCCATGATGATCATCGAACGGCCGCGGGACTCCTCGGCGTTGGCGGCGAACTCCCGCGCGATCCGCGCCGCCTTCGCCGCCGGGACGCCGGTGACGGTCTCCTGCCAGGCCGGGGTGCAGGGCTCGGAGGCGTCGTCGTACGAGGCGGGCCAGCGGCCGGGGAGTCCCGGGCGGGCGACGCCGTACTGGGCGAGCAGGAGGTCGTAGACGGTGGTCACCAGACGTCCGCCGACCCGGCGCACCGGCACCCCGCGCGTGACGCGGTCCGCCGCTCCGTCCGGGGCGTCGAAGCGCGGCAGTTCCACGGTGACCGGCGCCTCGGCGGCGCCCTCGGCGGACAGCAGCGGGTCGGTGTCGCCGAGGTCGAGGTTCCACTTCCCGGCGCCGGCGTCGGAGAAGCGGTCCCCGAGCGTGCCGTTGGGGACGACGGGCGCGCCGGTGGCCGCGTCCAGCAGGACGGTCCGGAACTCGGCGTGCTCCTGCTGCCCGCCCAGGTCTGCGGCGGTGAGGAACTTGCCCGGCGTGTAGGTGCCCGGCTCGCGTTCGTCGAGGGTGACGAGGAAGGGCAGGTCGGTGAAGCGTTTGACGTAGCCGGTGAAGTACGGGGTGGTCCGGTCGACGAAGAACTCCCTGAGGATGACGTGCCCCATCGCCATCGCCAGCGCCCCGTCGGTGCCGGGCTGCGCGGGCAGCCACTCGTCGGCGAACTTCACGTTGTCCGCGTAGTCGGGGCTGACCGCGATCACCTTCTGGCCCCGGTAGCGGGCCTCCGCCATCCAGTGCGCGTCGGGGGTGCGGGTCACCGGCAGGTTGGAACCCCACATGATCAGGTAGCCCGCGTCCCACCAGTCGCCCGACTCCGGTACGTCGGTCTGGTCGCCGAACACCTGCGGGGAGGCGACCGGCAGGTCCGCGTACCAGTCGTAGAACGACAGCATCACGCCGCCGAGCAGGGAGTAGAAGCGGGCGCCCGCGGCGTGCGACACCATCGACATCGCCGGGATCGGGGAGAAGCCCGCCAGCCGGTCCGGGCCGTACTCCCTGATGGTGTGCACATGGGCGGCGGCGACCAGTTCGACGGCCTCCTCCCAGCTCGCCCGGACCAGGCCGCCCTTGCCGCGCACCGCCTTGTAGCGGCGGGAGCGCTCCGGGTCGGAGACGATGTCCGCCCAGGCCGCCACCGGGTCGCCGAGGCGCTGCCTCGCCTCGCGGTACATGCGCAGCAGCTCGCCGCGCACGTACGGGTAGCGGACCCGGGTCGGGGAGTACGTGTACCAGGAGAACGCCGCACCGCGCGGGCAGCCGCGCGGCTCGTACTCGGGGCGGTCCGGGCCGACGGAGGGGTAGTCGGTCTGCTGCGCCTCCCAGGTGATGATGCCGTCCTTGACGTACACCTTCCAGGAGCAGGAGCCGGTGCAGTTCACGCCGTGCGTGGAGCGGACCACCTTGTCGTGCGACCAGCGGTCCCGGTAGAAGTCGTCGGCCTGCCGTCCGCCGCTCTTACGCAGGGTGCGCAGGTCGTCGGAGACCTCGGCCCTGCCGAAGAAGCGGCGGGAGCGGACCAGGGCGTCCGCGAGGTCGCCGTCCATGCCCGCTCGTCGTCCGCCTGACGCCGGTCCGGTCTCGGTGGCCACGACGCCGCCCCTTCCCTGGCCTGCACGACCCTGTCGGATGCCCACTTCGGGTGCTGCTACCCCATCGGGACCTCTCGACACCCGGGTCACCCCATCCGTACCCCGTCCGCCGGGGGTGCGCACGGCAGACGCGTCCGCCCGGCGCGGAGGACGCGCCGGGCGGACGGTGGTGCGGGAGCGGAGGGCGGAGGGCGGATCAGGGGGAGGGCTGGGGTACGGCGCTGCCCACGCGGGCGCGGACCGCCTCCACCTCCTCCCACTGCTCGGGCTCCAGGAACGCCAGGGCGGCGGGGAAGACGCCGTCCTGCTCCTTGAGGATGTGCTCGCGCAGCAGGTCGAGGGTGTCGATCAGCCGTACCGGCCAGGTCGGGTCGGCGAGGAACGGTCCCTCCGCCTCGGCCAGCACCGCCTCGATCCGGCGGTGCTCGGCCTCCAGGGCGGCGATCTGCTCGGGGAACTCGCCGGCCATCGCCGGGAACAGTCCGCCCTCCTCCACCTGGGTGTGCGGCACCAGTACCGCGGTGATGCGCCGGGCCAGCTCCGCCATGCGCGTGACGTGACCGTCCCGGTGGGCGTCACGCACCTGGGCGATGAGCCGGACGACCGTGTCGTGCTCCTGGGTGAGTTCGTCGATCGTGGTCAGGGACTGGCAGCCGCAGTACTCGCACATGGTGTGCTCTCCCCCGGGTCTCAGTGGGACGGAACGGGCACCTGGCGCCGGGCGACGGCCTGCCGCACCCCGGTGCCGGTGAAGGCGAGCGCCGCCGCCGCGACCGCGGCGAGCAGCAGCAGACCGATCGCGTAGCTGCTGAGCGCGCCGTACAGGGCGCCCATCACCAGCGGCGGCACGAAGCCGCCCAGGCCGCCCGCGGCGCCGACGACACCGGTGACCGAGCCGACCTTGTTCGCCGGGGCGAGCAGGGCGACCAGCGCGAACACGGCGCCGCTGGCCGCGCCGAGCGCGGCGGCCATGGCGAGGAAGGCGATCGTGCCGACCGGGGCGAGGGACGGGGTCAGGGACTGGACGAGGGCCCCGGCGACCACCACGGCCAGCGAGCCGCCGAGCACCCGGACCGCGCCCATGCGGTCCGACAGCCAGCCGCCGACCGGCCGCATGGCGACCGCCAGCAGCACGAACCCGGCCATGCGGTTGGCGGCGTCCGCCTGCTCCAGGCCGTAGCCGGTCTTGAGGTAGGTGGGCAGGTAGACGGAGAAGGCGACGTAGCCGCCGAACGCGACCGCGTACAGCGCGGACGCCTGCCAGGTCACGCCGAGGCGCAGGGTGGCGGCGAGGCGGTGGGCCAGCGGCTCGGTGGGCACGGTGCGGTCGGGCGCGTCCCGCAGCAGCAGCGCGGAGACCACCGCGAAGACCGCGAGGACGGCGGCCGTGATCAGGAAGGGGGTGCGCATCCCGTGCGCGTCGACCAGCTTCACCGTGGTCAGGGCGCTGATGGCGGTGCCGCCCATGCCGACGCCGAAGACGCCGATCGCCAGACCGCGCCGCTCGGGCGGGAACCAGGCGCTGACCACGGGCACGCCCACGGCGAAGGAGGTGCCGCTGATGCCGAGGAAGAAGCCGCCGACCAGCAGCGCGGCCAGCGACTCGTGACCGGCGAGGCCGATGAAGAGGACGGGGACGATGGTGACCGCGGAGACGATCGGGAACATCACCCGGCCGCCGAACCGGTCGGTCAGCGCGCCGACCGGGATCCGGCCGAGCGAGCCGACGATCACGGGCACCGCCACCAGGAGGGACTGCTCGAACGAGGAGAGGTCGAGGGACTCCTTGAAGCGCGGGCCGAGCGGGCTGAGCAGCGCCCACGCCCAGAAGTTGATGGCGAAACCGACCGTGGCCAGTGTCAGCATCAGCCAGGCCTGCCGGGACACGGCTCCTGCCGGTGCCTCGCTCTGCTTTACAGACGGCTGGAGCATCCGTCCGTTCCTTCCTGTTCGCAGTGGACGTCCCCGAGTACGGGTGCCGGGGCCGCGGGCCGCCCGGCGGCGGTGTGCTCACCGGCGGCCTTCCGCAAATATCGGCGCCGCGGTGGTCTGCCCGGGTGGGCCTAACGGTCCTCATCGGCGGGCCCGGCGGTCCCGGGTTTCCCGGGACCGTGCCCGGGTCGGCTTCCTCCCGGGCTCCGCGTCACCCGGCGGGCCATCGCCGAAACGTCGAGCCGTGGGCGCGGTATCACGACCCTCGGCGGCCGGATCAGGGCCGTTGGGCCCTAACACCGGGCCGGTCCCACCAGGGATGGTTGACGGATGTTCGGCAACAACCGCTTCCGCGCCCTCGACCAGCAGGAGTGTCTGCGCCTGCTGGCCAAGGCCCCGGTGGGTCGCATCGTCTACACCAGGCAGGCACTGCCCGCGGTGCTCCCCGTCAACTTCTCCCTGGACACCGACGGCTCCGTGGTGCTGCGCACCGCGCCGGGCTCCGACCTGGTGCGGGCCGTGGACGGCGTCGTGGTGGCCTTCGAGGTCGACGACTTCGACGCCGAGACGCAGAGCGGCTGGAGCGTGGTCGTCACCGGCCGTGCCGACCTGGTCACGGACCCCGCGGAACACGAACGCCTGACCCGCACCGGGCCGCGCTCCTGGGTGGCCGACCGGAACGGCGTCTTCCTCCGCGTGGAGCCGGGGCTGGTCACGGGGCGGGAGATCACCGCGGCCGAGGGGGACTGAGCCGACATCCGAGGGGGGACGGACGGGGGGCGGTGCGGGTACCGCCGCCCCCCGTCCGGCGTTTCTCACCCGGGGAGCACCGGGGGCGTCGCGTCCGGCACCTCGGGCTGGGGTTCGGCGCGTGGGGTGGGGGCGCCCTCGGGGCCGTAGCCGAAGCGGATGATGCCGTGGGGGGCGCAGCGGCGCTGCGGGAGGCGGGCTCCGGCCCGCAGGTCGGACCACTCCATCGCCTGGTGCAGCATCGAGGTGCGCACGCCGTGCGCGGTCGCCGTCAGCAGGACCCGCTCCAGCCCCTGCCCGGCCCGCAGCCAGTCCTCGGCCCGGTCCCTCGGGGTCCACAGCAGGCCCAGCTGGACGTGCCGCTCGAAGGGCAGCGCGGGTAGCCGCAGTGTGCGCAGCGGGCCGGTGAAGTCCCGCATCGGCATCCGTCCCGCCCGGTCCTGGGGGCCGAGGGCGGTGACCGGGATGCCGTAGTGCTGGTCGGGGTCGGGGGGCGTGATCCAGGTGCGGGCCTCGGCGGCGCGCTCGGGGAGGGTGCGGTTGCGGGCCTCCGCCGCCGCGGTGAGCCGCAGCAGCCTGCGGGTGCCGCTGATGTCGGGGAAGTAGAGCCGGGCGCCCTCGGCCCGGGCGGCGGCGGCCATGTCCATCACGACGGGCTCGGGCACCGGGCGGCCGGTGAACGGCAGCCTGCTGGTGTGCCGCCGGGCGATGGCCGGGTACAGCGCCGTGTAGTCCGGCGGGCCCTCCACGGCGGTGGCGAGCTGCACGGTCGCCAGCAGGTCGGGGTCGCGGTGGTCGGGCAGCAGCCGGACCACCGGCTCCCAGCCGAGGTGGGCCACGGCGACCCGGAGGTTGAAGACCGCGGCGCCCACGGACAGGTACTGGGCACGCCGGTCGGGGTCGATCAGCGGCAGCGCCCGCCGTCGGTCGACGCGCACCGTGACGGTCCTGGTGTCCGGTTCCATGCCGAACCGCCACGGCTGGGTGTTGTGGATCGACGGCGCCGCCACGGCCGCGGCGAGCAGCGTCTCCAGCACGGTGGCGTCTATCTCCCGGGTCTGCTGCATGGTGACTCCCTAGCTGTGTCCTTCGACGTCAAGCGTCCGCCGCGGGCACCGTCCGGTGCGAGGGCCGTCCGGCCCCGGCCCGGGGTCCCAAGGGCTCGCCTCACGTCGCGGGCAGCGCCGTGGCCAGGAGTACGACGCCCAGGGAGCCCACCAGGGACGCCACGGCCAGCGACTTGGCCAGGGCGGGGCGGCCCTTGGCGTGGGCGAGGCCGTGTCCGGCCGCGGCGAGCATGACCAGGACGAACAGGGCGAGTTTGGTGGCGAGGGCGCGGCCGTAGCCGGGGTCGGCGAGGGAGGACCAGGTGACGCCCTTGTGGACGGCCATGGCCCAGCCGGTGCCGAGCTGTACGGGCAGGAACAGCGCGCCGGTCAGCAGGCCGAACCGGCGGCCCGCCTCGGCGGTGAAGCGGTCCTTCGCGTCGGGGGCGAGGATCCTGCGGGCCAGCGGCAGGACCACCAGGGACAGCGCGAGCTGCCCGCCGACCCACAGGGCGGCCCCGGCGACGTGCAGGAAGCGCACCACCGACCACCAGGTGACGGTGTCCATCACCGGCTCACCTCCACGACGCCGTGCGCGCCGGACCCGGCGTGGCGCATGTCGTGGTCGACGAAGGAGTAGTGGCCCGCCTCGGGGAACGTCGTCTCCACGAAGCCGCCCTGCGCCGGGGCCAGGTCGAGGACCTGCGAGCCGCCGGGCTGGTCGGGCTTGAGGAGGTAGGCGCCCTCCTTGTAGACGGTGTCGAAGACGGTGCCGACGACGTGGAAGGCGATGCCGTCGGAGGGTCCGGCGGACACCACCCAGAAGCGGGCCCGCTCCCCCGCCCCCACCTTCAGCGGCTGCTTGGCGTACTGCGCGGCGACGCCGTTGAACGCCCACGCGTCCGGCGTGCCCTCGCGCATCTTCTCCACCTGGGCGGGGGAGCCGGGGGTGCCCAGGTACAGCTCGGAGGAGACGAGGACGTACTCGTGGTCGACCTCGGCCAGGCCGGGCGGGTCGATGATCACGGCGCCGTACATGCCGTTGCCGATGTGCTGGAGCATCGGCGCGGTGGAGCAGTGGTAGAGCCAGGCGCCCGCCCGTTCGGCGCGGAACCGGTAGACGAGGCTCTCGCCGGGCTGGAGGGTGCGCATGGGCGCGTCGGGGGCGAGGGACCCGGCGTGGAAGTCGATGCCGTGGCCCATGCCCTGGTCGGCGTTGACGAGCGTCACCTCGAAGACGTCGCCGACCCTGCCGCGCAGGGTGGGGCCGGGTGCGGTGCCGCCGAAGGTCCACATCTGCTGGGTGACGCCGGGTGCCACCTCGACGTCAGTGTGCGCGGCGCGCAGGGTGACCTGGTGGACGGTGCCGCCGGGCGCGGGGGCGAGTGCCGCGTCGCGGGCCCGCCAGCCGCCGGTGAAGTCGGCGCCGAGGTCGAGGCCGGTGCCGCTGTCGGCCAGGGCGGCGTGCCCGTCGGCGTGGCCGTCGGTGTGCGCCGCGGTGCCGGCGTCCTTCACCACGATGTCCAGGGTCATCCCGGCCGCGCGGTGGCCCGGCACCGTGCACCAGGCCTGGCGGTCGGCGGTGACGGGGCCGAGGTCGAGGGTGCGGGACTGGCCGCGGGAGAGCAGCGGGGTGGCGGGGCCGTCCTCGACCTTGAGGTCGTGGCGCTGGGCGTCGTCGTTGGTGACCTTCAGGCGCAGGGCGGTGCCTTCGGTGACCTCGATACGACTGGGCCGTACGCGCATGTCGGCCAGGGTGACATCGACGGTGCGGGTGGCGGTGGTGCCGCCGTGCGCGCCCGCGGCGACGGACGAGGGGCCGCCGGCGCCGCCGCTGTTGGCGACCACGACCGCGAGGACGGTCAGCACCGCCCCGGCCGCCGTGCCCAGCAGTACCGGCAGCCGCGTGGACACCGCGGTGCCCGCGCCGCGTACCGCGCGGACCAGGACCGTGGCGGTGAGGACGGCGAACGCGCCGCCCGCGAGCGCCGCCAGGACCAGGCCCGTCGAGCCGGACGGGCCGGGCAGCGCCAGCAGGGCGACGCCCGCGTTGAGCGCCGTCAGCCGCAGCGGCCAGCCCCGTTCCAGGACCGCCCGCAGCGCGCCGCGGTCCTGCGGTCCCGCGCCGAGCACGACGGGCAGCAGATGCGTCAGCGCCCCGATGAGCACCTGGGCGACGAAGCCGACGAGCAGCACCGGCACCAGGTCCGCCACGCCGTCCTGCGCCTCGGCGAGCGGCCGCGCGGCCAGGACGGCCGCGTCCACGGCGACGCCCACGCAGAGCCAGCCGACGGACGCGGCCAGCGTCCAGACCGCCGCCACGGAGACGGGCTCGCGGCCGCGTACCGTACGGGCGAGCAGGTCGACGGCGACGGCCAGTCCGGCGGCGTACCCGGCGATCCCGGCCACCGCCGCCCAGCGCCAGCCGCCCGCCAGCGCGACGACGGCGACGAGGAGACCGGTGCCGGTGAGGACCAGCACGCGCCGGACGACCCTCGGGGTGCGGTCGGCCATCCGGACGCCCAGCGCGGTCGGCCAGAGCATGAACAGGGTGCCCAGCACGGGCAGGCCGATCCAGCCGAGCAGGGTGAGGTGGACGTGGGCGAGCCGCAGCCCGGCGTACGCGCCGGTTCCGGCGTGCCCGGAGGCCAGCAGCCAGCCCAGTACCGCCCCGCCGAGCAGGGCCGCGGTGGCGGCGCGGTAGAAGCCGACGACGGGGGCGAGCCGTCCGCCGAGCGCGCCGCGGCCCATCCGGGCCAGCACCACCAGGTGGGCGGTGACGGCGGCGACGAGCAGGGCGCAGGCGGCGCCGGTGAGCACCGGCAGGTCGGCCCAGACGCCGGTGAGCAGTCCGGCGACGGCGGTGTTGACGGCGGCCAGCCGGGCGGTGCTCCAGCGTGCGTCGGGGTACGCGGCGTGCAGCAGCGCGGTGGCGAAGTGCTCGCTCCAGATGACGATGGCGGTGGTGGCGGCGCCGAGCAGGAACAGGTGGATCGCCAGCCAGCGGGCGAGGGGCAGCCGCGGCTGGGCGAGGGCGGCCACCAGGGCCAGCGCCAGCCAGCCCACGACGAGGACGTGGGCGCGCAGGTGACGGGTCTTCACGCCGGCCGGCCGGAACCCGCCGGGGCGGGCGGGCGGTGGCGCGAGGTCGAGGGGCTTGCCGGTCACGTGGCTCCTTGGGGCGGCGGTGGGCCCGCGGCCAGGAGGGCCGCCAGCTCCCGCTGGTGGGGGAAGCTCCCGGGGCGGTAGCCGCACCAGGGCTCCTCGGCGTACGGGTCGCCCGTGACGCCGTAGGCGCGGGACCGGGAGCCGCCGCAGACCCGGCGGAACTCGCAGGCCCCGCACTTGCCGCCCAGCCGGTCGGCGTCGCGCAGCCCGGTGAACAGCTCGGAGGTGCGGTAGATCTCCGGCAGCGGGGTGCGGCGCACGTTGCCCGCGCCGAGCGGGAGGAAGCCGCTGGGGTGGACGGTGCCGGTGTGCGAGACGAAGACGAAGCCGCGTCCGGCGTTGACGTCCAGCGGGGGCCTGCGGGCGCGTCGGCCGCCGCTGTCGAGGCCGAGGTCGGCGGCGCGCCACCGCAACTCCCGGTACAACGGCCCGAGTTCGAGCGCGCTCACGTGGTCCTCGCCGAGGTCGGCGAGGATCTTGCGCTGGAGGGCGACGCGGCGGAAGTGGTGTCCCTCGGTGGTCTTGGCGGGGACGGTCAGGCCGACGTCGTAGACGAAGTTGAGGACGTCCTCGGCCTCTTCCGCGGTGAGCACCCCGAGTTGTCGGCCGCGGCCGGTGGGCACCAGGAAGAAGGCGCTCCACAGCATCGCGCCGTGCTCGTGGACCAGGCGGACCACGTCGGGCAGGTCGTGCAGGTTGCGCCGGTTGACGGTGGTGTTGATCTGCACCTTCATGCCGAGGGCGCGGGCGGCGTCCCAGGCGTCGAGGGTCCAGCGGTAGACGCCGGGCACGCCGCGGAAGCCGTCGTGGAGTTCGGCGGTGGAGCCGTCGAGGCTGAGGGAGAGGCCGACGGCGCCCGCCTCGTGCACCTCGCGCAGGCGCTCGGCGGTGAGGGTGGGCGTGCCGGACGGCGAGACGGCGACGCGGACGCCCGCCTGACCGCCGTACGCGATGAGTTCGAGGAGGTCGGGGCGTTGGAAGGGGTCGCCGCCGGTGATGACGAAGAGGGGGGCGGGGTGTCCGAACGCGGCGACCTGGTGGAGCAGGTCCTTCGCGGCGGCGGTGTCCAGCTCGCGCGGGTCCCGGTCGGGGACGGCCTCGGCGCGGCAGTGCAGACAGGCCAGCGGGCAGGCCCGGGTGGACTCCCAGATGACGATGAACGGCTTCTCGGCGACGTCCTGGTGCTGGCGGCGGATGGCCCGGACGGCGTTCACCGGTGCCACCGCGTGACGTGGGTGTGGTGGGTGCGTCCGGCCGCCCGGGAGGCCGGGCAGACGAGGTGGGCGGCCGGACGGTGACCGGCCCGGAGCCGGTACGGCGCCCGTCGCGGGGAGTGCCGGGGCAGACAGCCGCTGGGGCGCGGGTTGCGGTCGTACACGGAAAGGCTCCTCCGGGTCGGTCGTGGATCAGCCTCCGGCATCGGAGGGGCCCGGCGCGGCGGCCGATGAGCCCTTGGCGAGGGGCCGAAGGTCCCTCGTCGGCCGCCTCGTGGGGGGCGGGTCAGGCGCGGGGCCCGCGCAGGGCCCGCGCGGTGGCCAGGGTCACCGCGCCGACCCCGGTGAACGCGGCGCCCAGGCCCGCGACCAGGGTGGTGATCTCCCACGCCTGGTAGGCGGAGAGCAGGGAGGCGCGCAGCGTCTCGCCCATGAACGCGGTCTGCCGCAGCTGGGTCAGCTTCTCGTCGTCGCCGCCGGTGGCGTGGAGTTCCTCGGTCACCTCGGCGTAGGTGCGTCCGCCGGTCGCCTTGGCGACATGGTCCTTGATCAGCTCGGCGTAGGCGTGTGCCTGCGGGCCGGTCCGCACGGCCGCGCCCGCGTGCCGGGTCAGGTGGGCGGGCAGTCCGCGGGTCGGGAACGCGATCTTCTGGGCGGCGAGTTCGCCGCGGATCTCCCGGCGTCCGCCGGCGGCGCGCCAGAGCATCACCGGCCCCGCCGCGAGCAGTCCCGCGCCGACCAGGGTGGCCAGCGCGCCGTTCCGGCTCCGGGTGGCGCTCACGACGTCACCTCGACGACGCCGAGGGCGGCCCGGTGGGTGAAGCGCAGCCGCCAGGACTCGGGGCCGCGCTCCAGGTACTCGGTCAGGAACACGCCGGGGCGGCGCTCCTCCAGCTGCGCGAGCAGCGGCAGCGGGTCGTGGGAGGCGACCAGCACCAGGGCGGCGTCCACGGGGAGGGCGTCCAGCGTGCTGAAGACGGTGGCGTGGCGGACGGCGTGCGGAACGGTCCGTACGTCGAGTTCGGGGTCGCCGGTCTCCCGCGCGCCGCAGCCGCAGCCTCCGCAGCCGCAGCCGTCCTGGTTGGTGGGGTCGTCGGTCATGTCCTCGGCTTTCGTGCGGGGGGTGGCGTCCGTGGGGGCGCCGGGTGGAGCGGTACGTGCGTGGACGTCCGCGAGCAGGGCGGGCAGCGGGACGTCCGGGGCCGCCGCGAGCAGCGGCAGGACCAGGCCGTTCTCCTTGGCCAGGTGTTCCTCGAAGAGGACCTGGAGCGCGCGGGCCTCGGCGGCGGCGAGGGCGAGGTCGCCGGTGTTCCGGAGCGCCTCGACGAGCGCGCTCAGACAGCGGTCCTCGCCGACCAGGCCCTCGATGAGCAGCCGGGTGTCGGGCAGGCGCCGGGCGACCGGGTAGAGCACGGCCTCCTTGGCCGCCGCGTGCGGCAGCAGCTCACGGTCGCAGAAGGCGACGAGCCCGGCGTGCAGCCGCTCGGCGGCGGCGTGGTCCCGGCCCATGGCGGTGAGCAGCAGCGCGACGCGTCCGGCCAGTTCCCCGGCCAGGCGCGCGTGGTGCGCCTCGGCGGCCTCCAGGGCCGTGGCGTCCTCGGGGGCCGACGCGAGGGTCAGTGCGCTCATCGAGGTCGTCTCCAGTGGGTCACGGCCGGTGCGGACCGGCCGGGGTGAAGGGGTGGGTGCGGGGGGAGGCCGTGCGCGGGGTCCGGCACGGGGGATGCCGCGCGTGGGATCTTGTCCGCCACGCCCCGGAGGGAACCGGCGGCTGTGGCCGGGGCGGGCCAGGCGCCGGGGTGGGGCGTGGCGGACGGGTGTCCGGCCGTGTCAGTCGGGGGGCCGGACGGTGACCGTGCCGGGGGCGCGCCCCGCGGGCCGCGACCCCGGGCAGAGAAGACGGGGCCCGGCGGCCGTGCGGCGGTCGTGGCGTCAGCTCCCGGCCGGTCGGGAACAGTCTTGTCGTACGGCGGTGGCGGGGACGTGGGCCGGACGGTCCCCGCGTCCACGCCCACCGGTCCCCCGCGTCCGGGCCCGGACAGGGTCCAACGGCGCGGCGGGTGGGGCTGGTCGGCCCAAGCGGGCGGGTGGGGCCGCTGCCTAGCGTCGCGACCCATGGACTACGGCGGCCTGCCCCTTCTTCCCGGTCCGCGCGCGCGGCGACCGCTCCGCCGCGGCGGCGGGTGGGCGCTGCCGCGATGTCGCGTCCGCTAGGGCGTGTTCGCCACACGCCCCAGGGCGGCGTGTGTGACGCCCTCTTCTTCTTCCTGACGGTGGGTCGCGTGCCCCGGTGCTGCCTGGTGCGCCCCGCGCCCGCCCGTGCCGCGCCGGCGGTACGACTGCCCGCAGCTGTGCCCGCAGAAGGACGCGTATGTTCCTCGAAGATCTCCGTACCGCCTGTGCCAAGGACCCGGCGCTGCGGGGCGCCCGGCGTGTCGAGGTGCTGCTGTACCCGGGGCTGTGGGCCATCTGGTCGCACCGGGTCGCGCACCGGCTGCACCGGCTCGGCCTGCCGTTCCTGCCCCGGCTGCTGTCGCAGTCGGTCCGGTCGCTGACCGGCGTCGAGATCCACCCGGGGGCGGTGATCGGCCGCCGGTGCTTCATCGACCACGGCATGGGCGTGGTGATCGGCGAGACGGCCGTCGTCGGCGACGACGTGATGCTGTACCACCGGGTCACCCTCGGCGGCACCGGCTGGTGGACGGACACGCCCACCGCGCGCCGCCACCCCAGCGTCGGCGACCGGGTGGTGCTCGGCGTCGGCGCCACGGTCCTCGGCCCCGTGCACATCGGCCACGACACGCTCGTCGGCGCCCACTCCCTGGTCCTGCGGGACGTCCCGGCGCACTCCACGGTCCGCTCCCCGCTGGCCACCCACCAACCGAAGCAACCCCCGCACCCCCTCCGCAGAAGGACAGACCATGACCTCGATACACCCCTCCGTGACCGCGTTGATCGGCCGTACCCCCCTGGTGGAGCTGCGCCGCTTCGGTGAGGGACTCCCGGCGCGGCTGGTGGCCAAGCTGGAGTCGGCGAACCCCGGCGGCAGCGTCAAGGACCGCATCGCCCTGGCGATGATCGAGGACGCCCGGGACAGCGGCGCCCTCCGCCCCGGTCAGCGGATCGTCGAGCCGACCAGCGGCAACACCGGCATCGGGCTCGCCATGGTGGCCGCCGCCCTGGGCCACCCGGTGATGTTCACGATGCCGGAGAGCATGAGCGTGGAGCGCCGGGCGCTGCTGCGGGCGTACGGGGCGGACCTGGTCCTCACCCCGGCCTCGGCCGGGATGCGGGGCGCCGTCGAGCGGGCCGCCGAGATGGCCGAGGCCAACGGCTGGTTCATGCCGCAGCAGTTCCGCAACCCGGCCAACCCGGACGCCCACCGCCGCACCACCGCGCAGGAGATCTGGCAGGACACCGAGGGCGCGGTCGACGTCCTGGTGGCCGGGGTCGGCACCGGCGGCACGGTCACCGGCGTCGGACAGGTCCTGAAGGAGAAGAAGCCGGAGGTCACCGTCGTGGCCGTGGAACCGGCGGAGTCGGCCGTGCTGTCCGGCGGCGACCCGGGCCCGCACCGCGTCCAGGGCCTCGGCGCCGGTTTCGTCCCGGACGTCCTGGACACCTCCGTGTACGACGCGGTCAGACGGGTGTCCCTGACGGAGGCCCAGACGGCGGCCCGTCAACTGGCCCGCCGCGAGGGCATCCTCGCCGGGGTCTCCGGCGGCGCCGCCCTGCACGCCGCCGCGGCCGTCGCCCGCGACCCCCGGCACGCGGGGGCCCTGGTCGTCGTCGTCCTGCCGGACACGGGCGAGCGCTACCTCAGCACCGACCTGTTCGCGTGACCCGTGTGAGCACCCTCACCCGCAAAGGCCCGGAGGGCCCCTTCTCCGGGCCCGTGATCGGGCCGGTAGGTCGCCCGACCAGGGACCTTCGGCCCCAGTTCGGGAACGCCCCCGGAACCTACCGTCTTCCCTCATGGAGAACGACCAGAACGCACGACCCAGGCAGTCGGGCGCCACCCAGGACTGGCCGCTGGCGGCCCGGCGGCTGCTGACGCGCCGCGAGACCTCGGCCGACGGACGCGCGGTCTTCGGTGAGAACGACGGGAAGTGGGAGGGTTTCTACCGCGACCGATGGGCCCACGACAAGGTGGTGCGCTCCACGCACGGCGTGAACTGCACCGGCTCCTGCTCGTGGATGGTGTACGTCAAGGACGGGATCATCACCTGGGAGCACCAGGCCACCGACTACCCGTCGATCGGCTCGGACTGTCCCGAGTACGAGCCGCGCGGCTGCCCCCGCGGGGCGTCGTTCTCCTGGTACACGTACTCCCCCAGCCGGGTCCGCTACCCGTATGTGCGCGGCGCCCTGCTGAAGCTGTGGCGGGAGGCCCGCCGCAGGCTGGGCGACCCGGTGGCGGCGTGGGCCGAGATCACCGGTGACCCGGCGAAGGCGCGGGCGTACAAGCGGGCCCGCGGCAAGGGCGGCCTGGTGCGCGCCGACTGGGACGAGGTGTCCGAGCTGGTCGCCGCGGCCCATGTGCACACGGTGAAGGAGTACGGCCCCGACCGGGTCGCCGGGTTCTCCCCGATCCCCGCGATGTCGATGGCGTCGTTCGCCTCGGGCGCCCGGTTCATGTCGCTGATCGGCGGCACCCTGCTGTCGTTCTACGACTGGTACGCGGACCTGCCGATCGCCTCGCCGCAGGTCTTCGGCGACCAGACGGACGTGCCGGAGGCGGCGGACTGGTGGAACGCCGGTTACCTGATCATGTGGGGCTCGAACATCCCCGTGACCCGTACGCCGGACGCGCACTTCCTCACCGAGACCCGCTACAACGGCACCAAGATCGTCGCGGTCAGCCCCGACTACGCCGACAACGTCAAGCACGCCGACGAGTGGATGGCCCCGCACCCGGGCACCGACGGCGCGCTGGCGATGGCGATGGGCCATGTGATCCTCAGGGAGTTCCTGGTCGACCGCGAGGTGCCGTACTTCCAGGACTACCTGCGCAAGTTCACCGACGCGCCGTTCCTGGTCGCCCTGAAGGAGCGCGGCGAGAGCCACGTCCCCGACGGGTTCCTGACCGCGGCCGACCTGGGCCGTGAAGAGGAGCACGCCGAGTTCAAGACCGTCCTGGTGGACGCGGTTACGGGCGACCCCGTGGTGCCCAACGGCTCCCTCGGCTTCCGGTGGGGAGAGGCCGAGCAGGGCCGCTGGAACCTTGGACTCGGCGACACCGTCCCGGAGCTGAGCCTGCTGGAGCGCGCCGAGGAGACCGTCGAGGTCACCCTGCCGCGCTTCGACGAGGGCGCGACCGAGGGCGGCTCCACGATGGTGCGCGGGGTGCCCGTCCGCCGGATCGGCGGGCGCCTCGTCACCACCGTCTTCGACCTGATGCTGGCGCAGTACGGCGTCGCCCGGCCGGGGTTGCCCGGCGTGTGGCCGACGTCGTACGACGACGCCTCGCAGCCGTACACCCCGGCCTGGCAGGAGACCGTCACCTCCGTGCCCGCCGAGCAGGCGGCGCGGATCGGGCGGGAGTTCGCGCGCAACGCGGAGCGGACCAACGGCCGGTCGATGATCGCGCTCGGCGCGGGCACCAACCACTGGTTCCACTCGGACACCATCTACCGCGCGTTCCTCGCGCTGGTGACGATGACCGGCTGCCAGGGCGTCAACGGCGGCGGCTGGGCGCACTACGTCGGGCAGGAGAAGATCCGCCCGATCACCGGCCTCCAGCACCTGGCGTTCGCCTTCGACTGGCAGCGCCCGACCCGGCACATGGCGGGCACCTCGTACTGGTACCTCAACACCGACCAGTGGCGGTACGAGGCGTTCGGGCCGGACGAGCTGGCGTCGCCGCTGGGCGAGGGCCGGTTCGCCGGCAAGGCCACCGCCGACGTGCTGGCGCAGGCGGTCCGCCTCGGCTGGACCCCGGGCCACCCGGGCTTCAACCGCAACCCGCTCGACCTCACCGACGAGGCGGCCGAGCGGGGCAAGAGCGTCCCCGAGCACATCGTCGACGAGCTGAAGTCGGGCAACCTGAGGTTCGCGGCCGAGGACCCCGACGACCCGGCCAACTTCCCGCGCGTGCTCACCGTGTGGCGGGCCAACCTGCTCGGCTCCTCCGGCAAGGGCAACGAGTACTTCCTGCGCCACCTGCTCGGCACCGACGCCGCCGTCCGCTCCGCGGAGACCCCGCCCGAGGGGCGTCCGCAGGACGTGGTGTGGCGGGACGAGGCGCCCGACGGCAAGCTCGACCTGCTGGTCACCATGGACTTCCGGATGACGTCGACCAGCCTGATGTCCGACGTGGTCCTCCCGGCGGCCACCTGGTACGAGAAGGACGACCTGTCGTCCACGGACATGCACCCCTTCGTGCACGCCTTCACCCCGGCCATCGCGCCGCCCTGGCAGGCCCGCACCGACTACGACACCTTCCTCACCATCGCCGACCGGTTCAGCGAGCTGGCCGCCGACCACCTCGGCACCCGCACCGACGTCCTCGCCGTGCCGCTGCTGCACGACACCCCGGACGAACTCGCCCAGCCGGGCGGCGTCGTACGGGACTGGAAGACCGGCGAGTGCGAGCCCGTCCCGGGCAAGACCATGCCGAAGCTCGTCGTCATCGAGCGGGACTTCGCCGCCGTGGCCCAGAAGATCCGCGCGGTCGGCCCGCTGCTCGACAAGCTCGGCACGACCACCAAGGGCGTCACGGTCCACCCGGACCAGGAGATCGAGGAGCTGCGCCACCGCAACGGCACGGTCCGCGACGGCATCGCCGCCGGACGCCCGTCGCTGGCGACCGCCACCCACATGTGCGAGGCGATCCTCGCCCTCTCCGGCACCACCAACGGCCGACTGGCCACCGAGGGCTTCCGGGAGCTGGAGCGGCAGACCGGCAGCGAGGGCCTGGTGGAACTCGCCTCCGAGCGGGAGGCCGAGCGGATCACCTTCGCCGACACCCGCACCCAGCCCCGGGCCGTCATGACGTCGTACGAGTGGTCGGGCTCGGAGACCGGGGGCCGCCGCTACTCGCCGTTCGTCATCAACGTCGAGCACCTCAAGCCCTGGCACACGCTCACCGGCCGCCAGCACTTCTACGTGCAGCACGACTGGATCAACGAGCTGGGCGAGCAGCTCCCCGTCTACCGGCCGCCGCTCAACACGCCCCGCCACTACGGCGACGAGCAGTTCCACGACCGGGACCGGGCGGAGGTCACCGTCCGCTACCTGACCCCGCACTCGAAGTGGTCCATCCACTCGAACTACCAGGACAACAAGTACATGCTCGACCTGTCCCGGGGCGGCCCCACCATCTGGATGTCCGTCGCCGACGCCGAGAAGGTGGGCGTCAGGGACAACGAGTGGATCGAGGCGTACAACCGCAACGGCGTCGTCGCGGCGCGGGCGGTGGTCACGCACCGGATGCCCGAGGGCACGGTGTACATGTACCACGCCCAGGACCGCAACGTGAACGTGCCGAAGACCGAGGTCACCGGCAGGCGCGGCGGCATCCACAACTCGCTGACCAGGCTGCTGCTCAAACCCACGCACCTGGCGGGCGGCTACGCCCAGTTCACCTACGCCTTCAACTACTACGGCCCGACCGGAAACCAGCGAGACGAGGTCACGGTCATCCGCCGCCGCTCGCAGGACGTGGAGTACTGACATGCGCGTGATGGCGCAAATCGCGATGGTCATGAACCTCGACAAGTGCATCGGCTGCCACACCTGCTCGGTCACCTGCAAGCAGACGTGGACCAACCGCACCGGCGTCGAGTACGCCTGGTTCAACAACGTCGAGACCAAGCCCGGCGTGGGCTACCCGCGCCGCTACGAGGACCAGGAGCAGTGGAAGGGCGGCTGGACGCTGGACAGGAAGGGCCGCCTGGTCCTGCGCTCCGGCGGCCGGGTACGGCGCCTGCTGTCGCTGTTCTCCAACCCGGACCTGCCCTCCCTGGAGGACTACTACGAGCCGGTCACCTACGACTACGACAACCTCGTCAGCGCCCCCGCGGGCAAGGACGTCCCCGTCGCCCGCCCCCGCTCCGTCCTCACCGGCAAGCCCACCGCCATCACCTGGGGCGCCAACTGGGAGGACGGCCTGGGCGGCGCGCCCGAGAACGCGGGCGGCGACCCCAACCTGAGCGGTGAGTGGGCCCAGAAGGTCAAGTTCGAGTTCGAGCAGACCTTCCTGTTCCACCTCCCCCGGCTCTGCGAGCACTGCCTCAACCCGGCCTGCGTCTCCGCCTGCCCGTCCGGCGCGATGTACAAGCGGGTCGAGGACGGCATCGTCCTGGTCGACCAGGACAAGTGCCGCGGCTGGCGGATGTGCGTGACGGCGTGCCCGTACAAGAAGGTGTACGTCAACCACGCCACCGGCAAGGCGGAGAAGTGCACGTTCTGCTTCCCGCGCATCGAGGCCGGACAGCCCACGGTCTGCTCGGAGACCTGCGTGGGACGGCTGCGCTACCTCGGACTGCTCCTCTACGACGCCGACCGGGTGGGCGAGGCGGCGGCGACGCCGGACGAGAAGGACCTGCTGGACGCCCAGCGCGACGTCTTCCTCGACCCGCACGACCCCGCCGTGATCGCCGCGGCCCGCGAGTCCGGCATCCCGGAGGACTGGCTGGACGCCGCCCGCCGCTCCCCCGTCTACGCCCTGGTGTCCCAGTACAAGGTGGCGCTGCCGCTGCACCCGGAGTACCGCACCCTGCCGATGGTCTGGTACGTGCCGCCGCTCTCCCCCGTCCTGGACGCGGTGACCAGCGCGGGCGGCAACCAGGACGACCCGGACCACGTCTTCGCCGCCGTCACCCGGCTGCGCATCCCGCTGGAGTACCTGGCGGAGCTGTTCACCGCCGGGGACACGGACGTCGTGGGCGGCGTGCTGATGAAGCTGACCGCGCTCCGCTCGTACATGCGCGAACGCACCCTCGGTGAGCCCGGCGACGAGACCGTCGTCAAGGCGGTCGGGATGACCGCCCGGGAGGCGGAGGACCTGCACCGGCTGCTCGCCGTCGCCAAGTACGAGGACCGGTACGTCGTCCCGGCCGCGCACAAGGAGGACGCGGCGGCGCTGTCCGCGATGGAGGACCGCTGCCCCGTGGAGACCTCCGGCGACCCGCAGCCCACCGACGGCCGCCGCGTGATGCTCGGCATCCCGACCCTGCGCCGCGCCTCCACCGGAGAGACCTCATGAGCCCGCTGCCGACCACCGTGCCCGGCATCGTCCGCACCCGCGTGAAGGCGGCCCTGCGCCGCCCGCACCGGGACGCCAAACCGCTCACCCCCGAGCAGGAGGAGACCCGCGCCCTCCAGCTGCGGCTGATGTCGCTGCTGCTCCAGTACCCCGACGACGCGCTGGCCGCGGCCCGCCCGGTGCTGACGGCGACGGTCGAGGCGCTGCCGCCGTCTCAGGCCGCGACGGAACTCGCACAGTTCCTGCGCTGGTTCGCCGAGGAGGAGCCGGACGCGCTGGAGCGGCACTACGTCGAGATGTTCGACCTGCGCCGCAAGAGCAGCCTCTACCTGACGTACTACCTGCACGGCGACACCCGCCGCCGCGGCATGGCCCTGCTCACCCTGGCCCAGCGCTACCGCGCCACCGGCTGGGACACCGACGGCGGCGAACTCCCCGACCACCTGCCGGTGGTGCTGGAGTACGCCGCGCTGGCCGGACCGCGCGCCGGTGAGGCGCCGCTGCGCCAGCACCGGCGCGGCATCGAACTGATCCACCGGGCGCTGACGGACACGGACTCCCCGTACCGGCACGTCATCGGCGCGCTGATCACCCTGCTGCCCCCGCCCACCGAGGCCGACCTGGCGGCGGTCGCCGAGCTGGCCGCGCAGGGTCCGCCGAACGAGGACGTCGGCATGGACCCGTACGGGTCGGGCGAGTTCGCGCCGCCGGACGCGTTCGTGCCGCCGGACCAGGCCCCGCCGACGCTGATGCCGCCTCTGACCCTCCCGTCGCCCCCGTCATCTCTGGAAGGCCCTCGATGAGCGCCGCAGAAACCGCCACCCTCTCCGCCGCGAGCGGCGCCGACCTGCTGCTGTGGGTCGCGGTGCCCTACATCTGCCTCGCCGTGTTCGCGGTCGGGCACGTGTGGCGCTACCGCCAGGACCAGTTCGGCTGGACCTCCCGCACCACCCAGCTCCTCGAACACCGCTGGCTGCGCTACGGCAGCCCGCTGTTCCACGTCGGCGCGTTCATGGTGATCGCCGGTCACGTGGTGGGCCTCGCCGTCCCGGCGTCCTGGACCGAGGCGGTCGGCATCACCGAGCACGCCTACCACACCACGGCGGTGTGGGCGGGCTCGGTCGCCGGGGTCGCGATGGTGGCCGGGCTCGGGATGCTCTGCGCCCGCCGCCTGCTGACCCCCCGCATCCGCCTCGGCACCGACCGCAGCGACAAGCTCCTCTTCCCCCTCCTCTCGGCGACGGTACTGCTCGGCATCACCGCGACCGCCGCGCACAACGTGTTCGGCGGCGGCTACGACTACCGCTCCACCGTCTCCGTCTGGTTCCGGGGCCTGTTCACGCTCCAGCCGGAGCCGGAGGCCATGGCGGGCGCGCCGCTGCTGTTCCAGCTGCACGCGCTGACCGCGTGCCTGCTCTTCGCGGCCTGGCCGTTCACCCGGCTCGTGCACGTGTGGAGCGCGCCGGTCGGCTACCTGGCCCGCCCGTACGTCGTCTACCGGCGCCGGGCGAGCACCCCCAGCACCACGAGGGACCGAGCACGGCAGCACGGCCGCGCCGCATGAGGACGCTGGGCGCCGCCGCCGGGCCGGGGCGGCGCACCGGCTGGCTGATGACGGTGACGGGCCTGGTCGGCTGGCTGGCGTCCCTCCGCCTCACGATCGACGACTGGCGCGTCCTGCGGGACCCCGCCTACCGCCCGTCCTGCGACATCAACCCGGTGATCGGCTGCGGTACGGCGATGGAGAGCCCGCAGGGCAACCTGCTCGGCTTCCCCAACATGCTGCTGGGCCTGGCGGCGTTCGCCGTGGTCGTCGCGCTGGGCGTGGCGGTGGTGACGGGATCCCGGCTGCACCGGGCGCTGTGGCTGGCGCTGAACGCCGGGGCGCTGGCGGCGGTGGTCTTCGTGCACTGGCTGATCTGGCAGTCGCTGTACTCCCTCAACCGCCTGTGCCCGTACTGCGCGGTGGTGTGGGTGGTCACGATCGCCCTGTTCTGGTACGTGACCCTGCACAACTTCAGGGGCCGTGTCGGCAGGACGGTACGGGAGAACCACTGGCTGATCCTGTCCGGCTGGTACGGCGTGATCGTGGTCCTGGTCGGCACCCGTTTCTGGGACTACTGGAGTGGCCTGCTGTGACCGGCTCCCTGATCCTTCCGGCCGACGATCCGGACACCGCGCTCATGCCCGGCCACTGGCTGCTGGCCCGCCTCGGCAAGCACGTCCTGCGGCCCGGCGGCGTGGAGCTGACCCGCTGGCTGCTGGACGCGCTGGCCCTCGGCCCAGGCGACCGCGTCCTGGAACTCGCCGCTGGCCAGGGCGCCACGGCCCGCCTGACGCTGGCCCGCTCCCCGGCCGCGTACACCGGGGTGGACCGCGACCCGGCGGCGGTGGCGGCGCTGAGCACGCTCACCACGG
Organism: Streptomyces sp. NPDC006997; assembly: GCF_040635175.1. Classification (NCBI taxonomy): domain Bacteria; kingdom Bacillati; phylum Actinomycetota; class Actinomycetes; order Kitasatosporales; family Streptomycetaceae; genus Streptomyces; species Streptomyces sp. NPDC006997. The sequence continues at coordinate 260,165 of NZ_JBEYHH010000002.1, read as the reverse complement.
CCGGGGGCAGAGACGTCCGGGCCGTCCATTCGGACCCGACGGCAACGGGCCAGCCGTCCGGCTCGGCCACGGTCGTCTACGGCGAGGCGACCCTGACCACCCGCCCTGACCCCGCCCGCCGCGTCCGGCCGGACAGGATCGTCCGGAACGGCGGCGCGTCCTCCCCCTCCAGCACTTCCCGCCGTCCCATTCGCGCCGTGACCTGCTGGTCCAGCTCCGCCCCCCTGATGCCGCCGCGTCGAGGCGCTCACGGCGGCCGAACTGCTTCAGGCGCGGGTGGCCGAGGTGAACGCGCGCAGCCGCAAGGGCGGAAAAGGGTCACGGGCGGGGTGGCCCGGAGGGTTCCAGGCGGGCGGTGATCAGAGGGCCGAGTTCGTGGGCGGGGACGGTGGGGTCCAGGCCGAGGTGGTCACCCAGGGCGCGCAGGTGGAGGCGGCTGACGGCTTCGGTGAGTTGGGCGTAGGCGTCGGTCGCGGCGCGGGTGCGGCGGCGGGAGAGGAGGGCGAGGGTGAGACCCAGGGGGAGGGCGGGCCACCACCACACCACGAGAGGGGTGTAGAGCACCGCCCAGGCCGCGAGCGCCGTGGCGCGCTCCACGGCACGGCGGGCCTCGGTCAACGCGTCGCGGTCGGTGTCCGGGAGGGTCAGCCACAGGCCGGGCCAGCAGACGGCCAGGTCGAAGCCGAGGTCGCGGCGCAAACGTACCGCGACGGCGTTGAGCCTGTCCCCGCACCAGGTGGGCCGGTCCGGGGACTCCAGGGCGATGGCGTCCATCGTGCGGCGCGCGGCCAGGACAGCGGTGTTGTCGACAGGGCGCCGCAGTGATCGGGCGGTGATCAGGGCGGCTTGCTGGCGGTGCCATGCGCGGGCCGCCGTCGTCCAGCGAGCGCGTCGGGCATCGACCCGCCCCGCCACGCGTTCGCGCAGCCAGGTGCAGCGCAGGTCGCGCCAGCCCGCCGCCAGGGCCGTCCGCTCCACCGTGGCGCCCAGGGCCTGCGCGAGGATCCCGGCCGTGGCGGAGCCGCCCAGCACACCGGCCAGCAGCACCACCTGGCCACCTACCGTGTCGGCGTCCGGACTGGCCGCCCAGTCAGTGATACGCCGTGCCAGGTACGGCACGTCCAGGGCGTGGCAGTGTCCGAGTGTGCGGGCCGCCGTCGCGACCGCCAGGTACAGCGCGCCCGGCAGCACCAGCAGGGTGAACCAGCGCTCGGCGAACTTCTTGCCGAGTTCGGAGAGGAAACCGGAGATCATGCCGGTTAGTGGGGCTTGCGGCGCAGGAGCGCGCCGGTGAGGGTGCAGCGCGGTATGTCGCCGAGGCCTGGCAGCCAGGTGCGGGCGCAGCGGTCGTCGGGGCAGTAGTACGCCGCGCCCGCCGATCCGGTCGACGGTATGCCCAGCGGGCCGACGGCGTCCGGCCTGCCCGCGCGGAGCCTGCCGAACAGGCCGCGCGGGTCTCCGGTGGCCTGGAGGGCCGCGTGCAGCACGTCGAGTGCGGCCGCTGCCGTGGCGTCCCGCGCGCCGATCGCCCGGAGCGCGTCGTCGAGTGGTCCGGCGTCGGCGAACGTGTCGAGCAGGGCCTCGCGGATGGCGTCCGGGTCGGCACAGACGGCGGCCGTCCCCACGGCCACCCGTTCGTCGTCGGTCGCGGGGTCGGTCTCTGGCTCGGTGGTCATGTTTCCCTCCGGTTCACTCCGGTGCGCTCCGGTTCAGGCTCCGGCGTGCAGGTAGGCCGCCCACAGGAACGGGGCGCGGGTGCGGTCGTAGTCCCCGGGCATGTCGGTTCCGTCGCGCACGGCGCGCACCGCGTGGTGGAGGGCCGTTGCGGCTCGGGCGGGGTCGAGCGCGCCGTCGTCCGTGCGCAGGCCCTCGTAGAAGGTACGGGCGACGGTGACGGCTATCTGGTCGTCGATCTCCCACAAGGTGCCGATGACATGCGGGAATCCGGCGAGTTGGAACGCGGACGTCAGGTGGATGGCCTCGTCGATGGCGTCGGTGACGTCGGCCCCGGCCGTGCCGCACGCGGACAGGTAGGCGAGTTGGGCGCCGTCGAGGGCGACGGAGGCGAGACCTCCGACGGTGAAGGGGTCGGCTTCGTGGTCGTGGAGGAGCAACATGCTCCGGGACGGGTCCTTGGGGTGGGTGTGTCCGTGGCAGACGAAGTGGGCGAACGCGCAGTCGGTGAGCCGGGCGAGGACGTTGGCCTTGGTGGGCAGCGCCAGGGCTTCGGTGCCCACCTCGGGTTCCTCCCGCAGCAGGGTCACGCCCGGCAGCAGGGCGCGGGCCGTCTCGGCCTCCTGGTCGGCGTGGTCCAGCCGGCTGTCGGGCAGTCCGGGGGTGGTGGGCATGGCGACGACGAGACCACGGTGGGATCGGGGCGGCCGGCTGGCCGCCCGTTCCTCCTGTTCCCGTGCGTGGCGCAGGGCGCGCACCGTGGGTGTGTATGAGGAGACGACGCGGTCCATCACAGTGCGTCGGGCGGGGCCCGCGTCGGTGTGGTGCCCGGCCGCGTGCAGCGGCAGGAGGCTGAGGAAGCCGCCGGGGGCCCACCACACGCGCGGCCAGGGTGCGTCCGGTCCGGGTTCGCGGTCGTGTCCGAGGGCTTCGAGTACCGGTCCGGTCACGGCGTCCCAGAGCCATTCCAGGACCCCGTTCATGGCCCGCTGGGCCTGCCGTCGCCGGGCCGGGACCGGGTCGTACCAGCCGTCGGCCAGCGCGTCACGGAACGTGATGACCTGGTCGACCAGGGTCTCCCCGACGAGTTCGGGCAGGTCGACGCGGGTGATGCCGTCGCGGGTGAGGACAAGGGCGTCGCAGCGCTGGAAGCTGAGGTTGATGACTACCACCGGGTCGGTCCGTGCGGTGTCAAGCAGCTCCTCAGGGCTGGGCGGCAGGCCGAACCGCTGGAAACCCCGTTGGGCCCGGATGCGGGCGGTGAGCGCCGTGAACTCTTCCGCGAGTGGGGTGCGGTCGGGTACGGCGAGGCCGTCGGACCCGGTCCCCAGTCCGGTCATCATGACCGGTGGGTGGGCTGGCGCCGGGTGGTCGAGCAGCTCGCGCAGTTCGACGTACCGCTCGGCCAGCCGAGGGTGTTCGGACCGCAGTTCGCTGAGATCGCTGCGGGCGTCCAGCCCCTGGCTCAGGAGAACCGAACGTCCCGTCTCCAGCAGCCTGAGGGCGCGGAGCGACCGCTCCTCGTCGGTGCCCCGGCCACTGGCGAGGACGAGGGTGGCGGCGGCGCCGGTCAGGCCCTCGAACTCGCCGACGGCGCGCTGCCGGTCGCCGCGTCCCAGCTGTCGGGGGGCGACCTCGGGCAACAGCAGTACGGCTGCCTCGGCGATGTCCGCAGCCTGTTCGGGGTCGCTGTCCGAGAGGTGTGCGATCAGTGAGCGGGCGGCCCGCAGCCGGACCGACGCCGCCGCCATGGGCGCGTTCCAGGCGCTGAGCCAGGCGTGGGTCACGGCGTCCCGGTCGGCGGGATCGTCAGTGCGGGCCGCGTGGTCGCCGAGCGCGAGGGCCAGGTTGGAGTACAGCACGGCGCGTCCGGGATCGTTTTCCGGGCAGGCCGCCAGAGCTTCGCCGTACCGGATGAGGGACTCGCTCAGGTCCTCCGGGTCACCGAACGCGCCGAAGCGGGTGTGTAGCGCCTCTCCCAGGTTGCTGAGGCCCTTGGCACGGTGCTGGTGGTCCTCGGGGGCGATACGGACGGCCTCACTGAGTACGGCGACGGCCTCTTCGCTGTCCTCCCTGGCTGCGGCCCGGTCGAACCGCCGCCCCAGCGCCGTACCGAGTCCGGACAGGCAGGTCACCCGGCTGGGGTGGCCGTCCGGGAGGATGCGCAGCGCCGTGCGTGCGGCCGTGATCGCCTCGTCCAGGTCGTCGGGGGAGTCCGACCTCTCCGACAACTCCTGCAGGCCGTAGGTCAGGTTGGAGAGGCAGAGGGCACGTTCGAGGTGGCCGTCCGGCATGACCCTCGCGGCCTCGCGCAGCGCGGCCACCGCGTCGTCGAGGTCGCTGCCGGAGCCGGTGGCACCGTACCGGTTCAGCAGCGCGGCACTGAGGTTGGACAGATGCCGTCCCCGGTACAGGTGGCCAGCCGGGGTCTTCGTCACCGCGTCGCGCAGGGTGCCGACGGCCTCGTTGAGGTCGTGGCGGGATCCGGTCCTGGTGTACCGCGCCTGGAGCGCCGCCCCGAGGTTGGACAGGAACTGCCCCAGGAGCACATGACCGGGCGGCGCGGTGCGCACCGCCTCACGCCCGTTGTCCACCGCGTCGTCCCCGTCGCGGGGACGGCCACCCCGGGAGTAGCGGGTGAACAGCGCCGTGGCCAGGTTGGACAGCCGCTGGGGGCGTAGGAAGTGCCCCTCCGGGGTGGCGGCGACGACGTCCCGCAGACGGTCGACGGCCTCGTCGAGGAGCGAGCGCCGGTCGGTGACGTTGTGGAGGGCGAGCAGTGCCGTACCGAGGCCGGAGAGCCGGCTCGCCCGGTCCGGCGGCTCGCCGGGGGCCATCTGGAGCACCCGGCGGGCGAGCGTGACGGCTTCCTCCAGCAGCGCCGGATCACCGAGCGCCAGGTACCGGTGGGTCAGCGCGCCGGAGAGGTTGTGGTGGACCAGGACGCCGAGGGGGTCGTCGGGGTCCACGCTCGACGCGGCCCGGCGTATCGCGTCGAGGGCTTCGTCCAGCTCCGGCGTCTGGTCGGTGCGGGTGGCCGCCGCCTGGAGGACGGCGCTCAGGTTGCCGAGGACGTGGAGACGGTCGGGGTGCCCGTCACCGGCGAGCCGCTCCGCCTCCCGGGCCACCCGGACAGCGGCCCCCATGTCCTCCCTGGAGCCGGTGGTCTCGGCGCGGTCGCAGAGCGCGGCGGCCAGGCCGGACAGGCGCCAGGCGCGTTCGGGGTCGTCGGCCGGAGTGGCCCGCACCGCCGCGGTGATGGCCTCCACGGTGCGGTGCACGTCGACCGGATCACCGGTGGTCGTGGCCACCATGCGCACCGCCACGGCGTAGTCGGAGAGCCGTCCGACACGGCCGGGGTCGTCGGCCGGGGTGAGGCGCACCGCGCGGTCGAGGACCTCGACGGCCCTGCGTCCGCTGCCCAGGTCACCACGGTCGTCGAGGCGGCTCCGCAGCAGCGTGCCCAGTTCGTCCAGCAGCAGCGGCAGTTGAGGGTCCTCGGAGGCGGCGCCCCGTACGGCCTCCTCCAGCGCGTCCACCGCGCCGTCGAGGTCCTGGGCCCGGCCGTCCTCGGCATAACGGCTGTTGAGGGCGGTGCCCCGCAAGCGGAGGTAGGTCGGCCGTTCCGGGTCGTCGTCCGGCACCCGCTCGACGGCCTCGCCCAGCACGTCGACGGCACGGTCCAGGTCCGCCCGGGTCCGGGTGCGGTCGTGGCGCAGCCACAGGCACAGCCCCAGGTTGACCAGCGCCCCCGGCCGGGCCGGGTGTGCTCCGGGCACCGCGGCGACGGCTTCCTCCAGGGTCTCCACGGCCTGGCGCAGGATCTCCGGGTCCGGGGACCGCGCGGCGCGTTCTCGCAGCGCGAGACCGAGGTGGAACAGATGGAGGGGCCGGTCCTCGTGGTCGGACCCGAGATCGGTGACGACGCGACGCCACCAGGACACCAGGGCCGGGCTCACGCCCTCGGCGCTGTTCACGGCGGTGTTCAGCGACTCCACCGCGTCGGACGCCGCCGCCGCGGCGAGGTGCGGCACCAGGACGTCCGGCAGATCGTCGACCCCGTGCGCGTAGCAGGGCACGAACGCCCGCGCGACCGCCGCCAAGTCCTCCTGGTCCGCACCCTCGGGCAGCGCCCCGTACCGGTACCAGTGCAGCCAGCCGAGCGTGTGCAGCGCCCGGAGGGCCTTCTCGTCCCACCCTTGGGGCCCCTCCTCGTCCAGGGAGTCCCAGACCTTACGGGCCTCCGCCAACGCCTCCGGCTCCAGGACGGGACCGGTGTCCCCGGTACGTCGTGTGCGGGCCACCCGCCGCGCGACCCGCTTCAGCGCCCTGCGATCCATTCCGCCCCCCGTGGCCGGTACGCCCCGAACTGTGCAGACAGCGTAGGGAGTTCGGCACTTCCCGGCACCGGGGTACGGCGTTTTTCCGGTGGATCAGTTCGGGGACAGCGTCACGTCCTGCTGCTGGCGGGCGTGGATGCGGGGCAGGGGCAGGCCCGTGTCCGTGGTCAGTTCCAGCACGGTGGCCTCGACCTGGGCGGTGCCCGGCTGGAAGGTCTTGTTCGAGGGCTTGCCGGTGCTGGTCCAGCGGCGCAGGGTGCCGTCGCAGACGGCGTGGCTGCCGTTGATGCCGTAGCGGACCTCGTCGGTGCCCTGGCTGACGGAGGAGCTGACGAAGACGGGGCCGGTGCCGGCGGTGCAGCGGTAGGTGCCGGTGAGGGTGACGGTGCCGTCGGCGGTGACGCGGGCGGCCGGGTCGACGGTGACCGTTTCGAGCGGGTCGGCGGAGACGGGGGCCGCGAGCAGGAGCGCGGCGGCGGCCGTGCCGAGCACGGCGGGTACGGCGCGGGCAGCGCGTACGGGCATCGGGGGTCCTCCTGGGGAGTGGGAGAGGGGCTTCCACTGGTACCCCCCGCCCGTGCCGGGGGCCGTGACCGTCACCCCTTCGGTGGCGAGTCCCGGGTCGTCCCGGGCTACGGCAGCACCGCGAAGCCGTCCAGTTCGACAAGCGCCGCCGTGTCCCACAGGCGTACGACCTCCACGACCGCCATCGCCGGGTAGTCCCGGCCCGCCAGCTCCCGCCAGACGCGGCCGAGGTCGGCGGCGTGGGCGCGGTAGGCGGCGAGGTCGGTGGTGTAGACGGTGACGCGGGCCAGGTCGGCGGCCGTGCCGCCGGTGGCGTGCAGGGCGGTGAGGAGGTTGGTGAGGGCGCGGCGGAACTGCTCCGGGAGGGTCGTGCCCACCACGTGGCCGTCCTCGTCGAGTGCCGTCTGGCCCGCCAGGAAGGCGACGCGGGTGCCGGTGGCGACGACGGCGTGGGAGAAGCCGGTGGGTGGGGAGAGGGTGGGGGGGTTGACGCGTTCCGTGGTCACGTGTCCTCCGCCGCGGTGGTGTACAGGTGGCGGGCGATGATGTCCCGTTGGACCTCGCTCGCGCCCTCGTAGATCCGTGGGGCGCGGACCTCGCGGTAGAGGTGTTCGAGGAGGTGGCCGCGGCGCAGGGCGCGGGCGCCGTGGAGTTGGACGGCGGTGTCGACGACGTACTGGGCCGTCTCGGTGGCGAGGAGTTTCGCCATGGCGGCGCGGCGCGGGACGTCCGCGGCGCCCTCGTCGTACGCCGTCGCCGCCGCGTAGACCATCAGGCGGGCCGCCTCGGTGCGCAGCGCCATCTCGGCGACCTGGTGGGCCACCGTCTGGAGGTCGCTGAGCGTGCCGCCGAACGCCCCGCGGTGGGCGGTGTGGGCGACGGTGGCGTCGAGGGCGGCCTGCGCCATACCCACGGCGAAGGCGCCGACGCTGGGGCGGAAGAGGTTGAGGGTGCCCATCGCCACCCGGAAGCCGCGGCCGGGTTCGCCGAGGACGTCCGCCGTGGTGACCGGTACGGCGTCGAAGCGCAGGGTGCCGATCGGGTGCGGGGAGAGCATGTCGACGGCGGAGCCGGTGAGTCCGGGGCGGTCGGCGGGGACGAGGAACGCCGTCACCCCGCGTGACCCGGCGTCGGGTCCCGTCCGGGCGAAGACGGTGTAGACGTCGGCCTCGGGGGCGTTGGAGATCCAGCACTTGTCCCCGGTGAGCCGCCAGCCGGAGGCGCCGTCCGGTACCGCCCGCAGGGCGAGTGCCGCCGCGTCCGAGCCCGCGTCCGGCTCGGTGAGGGCGAAGGCCGCCACCGCCGTGCCGTCGGAGACCGGGGGGAGCCAGCGGGCGCGCTGGGCGTCGGTGCCGTGGGCGTGCACCGGGTGGGCGCCCAGGCCCTGGAGGGCGAGGGCGGTCTCCGCCTCGGTGCAGACGGCGGCGAGGGACTCGCGCATCAGGCAGAGGTCGAGCGCGCCGGAGGTGAAGAGGCGGGCGAGCAGTCCCCGTCGGCCGAGTTCGGTGAGGAGCGGGCGGTTGACGCGGCCCGGTGCGCCCTGGTCGGCGAGGGGGCGCAGCCGGCGGTCGGCGAGGGCGCGCAGTTCGGCACGCCAGCGGAGCCGGTCGGGGTCGAGCGAGAATGCGGGCATCGCCGGTCCTCCTCAGGGTGCCTCCCCCGACCGTATCGCGCTCCGTTGACTGTCGTCACCAACGCGCTACGCTCCAGTTGACCCCACGCCGCCCACCCGAGGGGGCGCACCGCCATGGCCGGTCCCATCCGCTCCGCCCACGTCGACACCTTCGCGCGCGACCACCTCCCGCCCCCCGACCAGTGGCCCCGCCTCCACTTCGACCTGCCGGAACTGCGCTACCCGGAGCGGCTGAACTGCGCCGCCGAGCTGCTCGACGGCGCCCCCGCCGACCGCCCCGCCTTCCACACGCCCGCCGGGGAGACCTGGAGCTACGGCGACCTGCGCGACCGCGTCGACCGGCTCGCCCATCTGCTCACCGCCGAGCTGGGCGTCGTACCCGGGAACCGGGTGCTGCTGCGCGGCCCGACCACCCCGTGGCTGGCGGCGTGCTGGCTGGCCGTGCTGAAGGCGGGCGCGGTCGCGGTGACCGTGCTGGCCCGGCAGCGCCCCGCCGAGCTGCGCACGATGTGCGAGATCGCCCGGGTGCGGTACGCGCTGTGCGACATCCGCTCCGCCGACGACCTCGTCACGGCGGAGGTGCCGGACCTGCGGATCGCCACCTACGGCGGTGACGGGCCCGACGACCCGCTCAACCGCCCGGCGCGGCCCACGCCGTACGAGGCCGTCGACACCGCCGCCGACGACGTCGCGCTGATCGCCTTCACCTCCGGCACCACCGGCCGACCCAAGGGGTGCGTGCACTTCCACCGGGACGTCCTCGCGATCGCCGACACCTTCTCCCGGCACGTCCTCGGGCCCCGCGCCGACGACGTGTTCGCGGGCAGCCCGCCGCTCGGGTTCACCTTCGGGCTCGGCGGGCTCGTCGTCTTCCCGCTGCGCGCCGGGGCCAGCGCGCTGCTGCTCGAACAGGCCGGTCCCGACCGGCTGTTGCCCGCGATCGCGGCGCACCGGGTCTCCGTGCTGTTCACCGCGCCGACCGCGTACCGGGCGATGCTCGGCACGCTCGACGGCCAGGACGTGACGTCCCTGCGCCGCTGCGTCTCGGCGGGCGAGAACCTGCCCGCCGCCACCTGGCACGCCTGGCACGAACGCACCGGGCTGCGGATCATCAACGGCATCGGCGCCACCGAGCTGCTGCACATCTTCGTCTCCGCCGCCGACGAGCACATCCGCCCCGGCACCACGGGCCTGCCCGTCCCGGGCTGGCACGCGCGCGTGCAGGACGCCGACGGACGGCCCGTGCCCGACGGGGAGCCCGGACTGCTGGCGGTGCGCGGACCGGTCGGCTGCCGCTACCTCGCCGACCCGCGGCAGCGGGAGTACGTCCGCGACGGCTGGAACATCACCGGTGACACGTATGTCCGGGAACCCGACGGCTACTTCCGGTACGTGGCCCGCGCCGACGACATGATCATCTCGGCCGGGTACAACATCGCCGGGCCGGAGGTCGAGGACGCGCTGCTGCGCCATCCCGACGTGGTGGAGGCGGCGGTCGTCGGACGGCCCGACGAGGCACGCGGCATGGCGGTCGTGGCGTACGTCGTCCTCCGCGGCGGCGTGCCACGCGACGGCGACGCGCTGCGCGCCTTCGTCAAGTCCGAGCTGGCGCCGTACAAGTGCCCGCGCGAGGTCGTCTTCCTGGACGCGCTGCCCCGCACCGCCACCGGGAAGCTCCAGCGGTTCCGGCTGCGCACCTCCGGTGACCAGCGGTGATCCTCCACACCGTAAGATGATCAACGTGTCCGACCACCCTGCTCCTCGGTCTCTCATCGTCACGCTCTACGGCGCCTACGGCCGGTTCCTGCCCGGCCCGATGCCCGTCGCGGAGCTGATCCGTCTGCTGGCGGCGGTGGGCGTGGACGCGCCCTCGGTCCGCTCCTCGGTCTCCCGCCTCAAACGGCGCGGCCTGCTGGCGCCCGCCCGCACCGCCCAGGACACCGCCGGTTACGAACTCTCCGCCGAGGCCCGCCAGTTGCTCGACGACGGCGACCGGCGCATCTACGCCACCGCCCCCGCGGACGACGAGGGCTGGGTGCTCGCCGTGTTCTCCGTGCCGGAGTCGGAGCGGCAGAAGCGGCACGTCCTGCGCTCCCGGCTGGCCGGACTCGGCTTCGGCACCGCCGCGCCGGGCGTGTGGATCGCCCCCGCCCGGCTGTACGACGAGACCCGGCACACCCTGGAGCGGCTGCGCCTGGACCCGTACGTCGACCTGTTCCGCGGTGAGCACCTCGGCTTCACGCCGACCGTGGAGGCCGTCGCCCGCTGGTGGGACCTCGCCGCCATCGCCAAGCAGCACGAGGCGTTCCTCGACCGGCACGCGCCCGTCGTGGCCGACTGGCGGCGGCGGGTCGACACCCCGCCCGAGGACGCCTACCGCGACTACCTCCTCGCCCTCGACGCCTGGCGCCACCTGCCCTACGCCGACCCCGGCCTCCCGGCCCACCTCCTGCCCGCCGACTGGCCCGGCGCCCGCTCGGCCGCCGTCTTCCGGGAACTGCACGACCGGCTGCGGCACGCGGGGGCCCGGTTCGCCGGGCTGTGAGCTGCCCGGCCTCAGCCCGGGAGGTCCGGGGGGTCCGGGAGGTCGGCGAGCGTCAGCCGGGGCCTGGGCGCGTCCGTACGGCCCGTGCGGGGCGGGCGGCTGCCCGCGCGGTACGGGGCGGGCCAGACGGCGCCCGGACCGTCGTAGCCCTGCTCGGCCGCCGCGTGCAGGGTCCAGTGCGGGTCGTACAGGTGCGGGCGGGCCAGGGCGCACAGGTCGGCGCGCCCGGCGAGGATCAGGGAGTTGACGTCGTCCCAGGACGAGATCGCCCCGACCGCGATCACCGGGACGCCCGCCTCGTGCCGGATCCGGTCGGCGTACGGCGTCTGGTACGAGCGGCCGAACTCCGGGCGCTCGTCGGCGACGACCTGCCCGGTGGACACGTCGACCGCGTCGGCGCCGTGCGCGGCGAAGGCGCGGGCGACGGCGACGGACTCCGCCGCCGTCGTACCGCCCTCGGCCCAGTCGGTGGCGGAGATCCGCACCGTCATGGGACGGTCCTCCGGCCACACCGCGCGTACGGCGTCGAAGACCTCCAGCGGGAAGCGGAGCCGCCGCTCCAGCGAGCCGCCGTAGGCGTCGGTGCGGCGGTTGGTCAGCGGGGAGAGGAACCCGGACAGCAGGTAGCCGTGCGCGCAGTGCAGTTCCAGCAGGTCGAAACCGGCGCGGGCGGCCCGGCGCGCGGCGGCGGCGAACTCCTCGCGCAGATCGGTGAGCTGGGCGCGGGTCAGCTCGCGCGGGGTCTGGCTGTCCGGCCGGTACGGCAGCGGGGAGGCGGCGACCAGCGGCCAGTTGCCGTCGTCGAGGGGCTCGTCCATGCCCTCCCACATCAGCTTGGTGGAGCCCTTGCGGCCGGAGTGGCCGAGCTGGACGCCGATCGCGGTGCCCGGGGCGTGGGTGTGCGCGAAGTCGGTGATCCGCCGCCACGCCTCCGTCTGGCGGGCGTTCCACAGTCCGGCGCAGCCCGGGGTGATCCGGCCGTGCTCGCTGACGCACACCATCTCCGTCATCACGAGCGCGGCACCGCCGAGGGCGCGGGTGCCGAGGTGGGCCAGGTGGAAGTCGCCGGGGACGCCGTCGACGGCCGAGTACAGGTCCATCGGTGAGACGACGACCCGGTTGCGCAGGGTGAGGCCGCGCAGCCGGAACGGCGTGAACATCGGGGGTGTGCCGGGCGGGCTGCCGAAGGCGCGCTCCACGGACTCCGTGAAGCGGGCGTCGCGCAGCCGGAGGTTGTCGTGGGTGACGCGGCGGCTGCGGGTGAGCAGGTTGAACGCGAACTGCCGGGGCGGCTGGCCGACGTACCGGGCCAGGTCCTCGAACCACTCCAGGCTGGCGCGGGCGGCCCGCTGGGTGGAGACGACGACGGGCCTGCGCTCGGCCTCGTAGGCGGCGAGCGCGTCGGCCGTCGTCGGCCGCTCCGCCAGGCAGGCGGCGAGCGCGAGGGCGTCCTCGACGGCGAGTTTGGTGCCGGAGCCGATGGAGAAGTGCGCGGTGTGGGCGGCGTCCCCGAGCAGGACGACGTTGCCGTGCGACCAGCGGTCGTTGACGACCGTGCGGAACGTCGTCCACGCCGAGTCCCCGGCGCGCAGGGGGTGGCCGTCGAGGGCGCCGGCGAAGATCCTGGCGCAGCGGTCCACGGACTCCTGGACGCCGAGATCCGCCAGGCCGGCGGCGCGCCAGACCTCCTCGCGCATCTCGACGATCACCGTGGAGGCGTCGGGGGCGTAGGGGTAGCCGTGCAGTTGCATGACGCCGTGTCCGGTCTCGGCGATGTCGAAGCGGAAGGCGTCGAACGGGAAGTCCGTGGCGAGCCAGATGTAGCGGCAGCGGTGCGGGGTGACGCGCGGTACGAAGGCGTCGGCGTACGCCTCGCGGGTGGTGCTGTGGACTCCGTCGGCGGCGATGACGAGGTCGTGGGTCTCGGCCAGCCAGGTCGGGTAGGGGGCCTCGGAGCGGAAGCGGAGGTCCACGCCGAGGGCGTGGCAGCGGTCCTGGAGGACCTTGAGGAGACGGTGGCGGCCGAGGGCGGCGAAACCGTGTCCTCCGGAGGTGTGGTGGGTGCGGCGGTGGGTGATGTGGATGTCGTCCCAGCGGGTGAAGTGGGGTCGGAGGGCGTCGTAGACGGTGGGGTCGCCGTGTTCTATGCCGCCGAGGGTCTCGTCGGAGAGGACTACTCCGAAGCCGAAGGTGTCCTCCGGGGCGTTGCGCTCCCAGACGGTGACGTGGCGGTCCGGGTCGAGTCTCTTCAGCAGGGCCGCGGCGTAGAGGCCGCCTGGGCCGCCGCCTGTGATCGCTATGCGGTGCGGGTGCGGGTGCGGGTGCTTCGTGGCAGGGCGCGCCCCGCGGCGGAGCCGCGTATCGGCACTGCCCCGCGCCCCTGGGGTGGGCATCCTTACCGTCCCTGCCATGTCGGAGGGCGCTTCTCCTTGAAGGCTCGGTGGAACTCCTCGTAGTCCTTGCCGTTCATCAGCAGCGCCTGCGTGGACGCGTCCAGTTCCACCGCCGCCGCCAGCGGCATGTCCAGTTCCGCCGTCAGGAGGGCCTTGGTCTGGGCGTGGGCCAGGGCGGGGCCCTCGGCCAGGCGGTGGGCGAGGGTCCGGGCGGCCTCGTCGGCGTGGCCCTCTTGCGTCAGTCGGCTGATCAGGCCGATGCGCTCGGCCTCGGGGGCGTGGACCGGTTCGCCCAGCATCAGCAGGCGGGTGGCGTGGCCGAGGCCGACGATCCTCGGGAGGAGGTAGGCCGCGCCCATGTCGCCGCCGGAGAGGCCGACGCGGGTGAAGAGGAACGCGAACCGGGCGGTGGGGTCGGCCACCCGGAAGTCGGCGGCGAGGGCGAGGACCGCCCCGGCGCCCGCCGCGACCCCGTGCACGGCGGCGATCACCGGGAAGGGGCACTCCCGTACCGCCCGGACGACCTGCCCCGTCATCCGGTTGAAGTCGAGGAGCTGGGCGGTGTCCATGGCGAGGGTGGCGCCGATGATCTCGTCCACGTCGCCGCCGGAGCAGAAGCCGCGGCCCTGACCCGCCAGCACCAGGGCGCGCACCGACCGCTCCCGGGACAGCTCGGCGAGCAGGTCGCGCAGGTCGGCGTAGGCACCGAAGGTGAGGGCGTTGAGCTTGTCGGGGCGGGTGAGGGTGACGGTGGCGACGGAGTCGGTGCGGTCGACGCGCAGGTGCCGCCAGCGGGGGGTGGGGGTGGCGGAGCCGGTGAAGGGACTCATGACGTGCGGCCTCCTCGGGCGGGCACGGTCTCACTGCGCTCTGGTCCAGCTACTCCATGAAGTTATCACCGATCCGTGACTGTCGTCACGAGGGCGCGATACGTCGCATCGCGCACGGGAAGCGGCCCGCCTTGTCACCACGTCACCGGATGTCGATAAAGCCGTAACAGGGGGATCGGGTGGGCGAGGGCGGGCGTTCACGGGGGTAGGCCGCCGGTGTGCGGGGCGCCCGTCGAACGGTCAGGGCGACGGGCCCCGTACCATTCACCCCATTGAACGCAAGGCGACACCCTGACGACGCCATGCCGCCATGATCGGACCGCACCGTGCACGAACACCCCTCCGCCTCAGCCTCCTGGCGCTTCGCGCTGCCGCACTCCGCCGCGGCGGTGCCGGTGGCCCGCGCGCTGGTCCGTACCGCGCTGGCCGAGCTGGAGCACGGCGCCGACCGTGACACCGCGGAGCTGCTGACGGCGGAGCTGGTGGCGAACGCCGTGGAGCACACCCCCGGCGGGGCGCCGATCGAGCTGGTCGTCGAGCTGCTGCCGACCGGCTGCCACGTGGAGGTGCACGACCCCGACCCGTCGCCGCCCGGTGACCTCACCCGGCCGACCGGCGGCGCGCCCGACCCCTGGCAGGAGCACGGGCGCGGGCTGCTGCTGATCCGCACCCTCAGCGCCGCCTGCGGCCACCGCCCCGCCGGGACCGGCAAGGCGGTGTGGTTCCGGCTGCCCGTCGTACCGCGGCAGCGCACGGGACCCGGCGCGTAAGGGTCGGTCAGGCCAGCGTCGCGACCAGGAGGGCCTTGATGGTGTGAAGGCGGTTCTCCGCCTCGTCGAAGACGACCGAGTGGGCCGACTCGAAGACCTCGTCGGTGACCTCGAGGGAGTCCAGGCCGTGGGTCGCGTGGATCTCGCGGCCGACCTTGGTGCCGAGGTCGTGGAAGGCGGGCAGGCAGTGCAGGAACTTCACGTCGGGGTTGCCGGTGGCCCGCAGGACGTCCATCGTGACGGCGTACGGCGCGAGGGAGGTGACGCGCTCGTCCCAGACCTCCTTCGGCTCCCCCATGGACACCCAGACGTCGGTGGCGACGAAGTCGGCGCCGCGCACCCCCTCGGCCACGTCCTCGGTGAGCGTGATCCGGGCGCCGCTGCCCTCGGCCAGCTCACGGGCGCGGTCGACGATCCCCTGGGCGGGCCAGTAGGACTTCGGGGCGACGATCCGGACGTCCATGCCGAGCAGGGCGCCGGTGACCAGGTAGGAGTTGCCCATGTTGAAGCGGGCGTCACCGAGGTAGGCGAAGGCGGTCCCGGTGAGCGGCTTGGTGGTGTGCTCGGTCATGGTGAGCACGTCGGCGAGCATCTGGGTGGGGTGCCAGTCGTCGGTGAGACCGTTGTAGACCGGCACGCCCGCGTGGGCCGCCAGCTCCTCCACGGCCGACTGCTCGTCGCCCCGGTACTGGATGGCGTCGAACATCCGGCCGAGGACGCGGGCGGTGTCCTTCACGGACTCCTTGTGGCCGAGCTGGGAGCCGGAGGGGTCCAGGTAGGTGGTCGAGGCACCCTGGTCGGCGGCGGCGACCTCGAAGGCGCAGCGGGTACGGGTCGAGGTCTTGGCGAAGACCAGGGCGATGTTCCTGCCGCTGAGGTACCGCGTCTCCGTCCCGGCCTTCTTGGCGGCCTTCAGCTCGGCGGCCAGCTCGATCAGGCCGCGCAGCTCCTGCCCGGTGAAGTCCAGCTCCTTGAGGAAGTGGCGTCCGGCGAGGGCGGTCGGGACGGTCGGCATCAGAGGGCTCCGAGGGGCGGGGGTGCAGGGACATTGGAAGTCTATACGTAAAGCAGCATTTATATACAGCACCCGCCGCCCCGGTGACCGTGACCGGCCTATACGGCGTCCCGCTGCACGGGGCAGCTCATGCAGCGCGGGCCACCCCGCCCCCGGCCCAGTTCGCTGCCGGGGATCTCTATCACCTCGATGCCCTGCTTGCGCAGATGGGTGTTGGTGGTCGCGTTGCGCTCGTAGGCGATGACGACGCCCGGCTCGACGGCGAGCACGTTGCAGCCGTCGTCCCACTGCTCCCGCTCGGCCGCGTGCACGTCCTGGGTGGCGGTCAGCACCCGGATCTCGCTCAGCCCGAGCGCGGCGGCGATCGCCCGGTGCATGTGCTCCGGCGGGTGGTCGGTGACCTTCAGCTCCTTGTCCCCGGCGCCCGGCTCGATGGTGTACGAACGGAGCATCCCGAGCCCGGCGTACTGGGTGAAGACGTCGCCGTCGACCATCGTCATCACCGTGTCCAGGTGCATCAGCGCGCGCCGCTTCGGCATGTCGAGCGCGACGATGGTCCGCGCGGAGCCCGCCGCGAACAGCTTGTGCGCCAGCATCTCCACGGCCTGCGGGGTGGTCCGCTCGCTCATGCCGATCAGGACGGCGCCGTTGCCGATGACCAGGACGTCCCCGCCCTCGATGGTGGACGGGTAGTCGGCCTGCCCCTCCGACCAGAGGTGGAAGGTCTCGTCCCGGAACAGCGGGTGGTGCCGGTAGATCGCCTCGAAGTGCACCGTCTCGCGCTGCCGGGCGGGCCAGCGCATCGCGTTGATGGAGACGCCGTCGTAGATCCAGGCGGAGGTGTCCCGGGTGAAGAGGTGGTTGGGCAGCGGGCCCAGCAGGAAGTCGTCCAGCTCCATGACGTGGAAGCGCACCGACACCGGCTCCGCGTGGCCCTCCAGGAACTCCCGCTTGGTCATCCCGCCGACCAGCGCCTCGGCCAGCTCCCGGGCGTCCAGGGCCTCGAAGGCGGCGCGCAGGTGGTCCGTGGCGAGCGGGCCGTACTCCTTCTCGTCGAAGACCCGGTCCAGGACGAGCGCGCGGGCCGCCGGGACGGCCAGCGTCTCGGTGAGCAGGTCGCCGAAGAGGTGCACGGTGACACCTCGGTCGCGCAGCACGTCCGCGAACCCGTCGTGCTCCGCGCGCGCCCGCCGCACCCACAGGACGTCGTCGAAGAGGAGGGTGTCCTTGTTGCTCGGGGTGAGCCGCTTCAGCTCCAGGTCCGGGCGGTGCAGGATGACGCGGCGCAGCCGCCCGGCCTCGGAGTCCACTTGGAATGCCATGCCTCCATCCTGACCATTCGGGCGCCTGTTCACCCCCGTATCGGAGGAGACCCGCGCCCCTCGGGCGCATCGGTGCCCCAGGCGCGCGTCCGGCGGCCCGGGAACGCCGTCGCCCGCGGGCCGTGCTCCCCGTGCCCCTGACGCGGTCCGCGTACGACGGTCAGTGAGACGTCACAGGGGCCCCGGCCGCTCCTAGGCTCGACGGGACGAACCAGGCGATGTGCACGCGGTGCGGACGAGAACGGGGGAACCGGGCGAGCCCTGACGCGCTGATCACCCATGTCATGGGGGCGGCGGCCGTGGTCCTGGTCGCGGCCCACGCGGGCGGCTGGCTGGCCCGGCGGCCGCGGCAGCCGTACATCGCGGGCCAGCTGACGGCGGGCATCGCGCTCGGCCCGACCCTGCTGGGCACCCTGGCGCCCGGCGCGTACGACGCGCTGTTCCCCGCGGAGACCGGCCCGGCGCTGACCGGGTTCGCGCAGTTCTCGCCGGTGGTGTTCCTGTTCGCGGTCGGCTACGAACCAGCCCCTGCTCCACCTGGTCCGCCACCTCGCCGACCGCGACCGGCCGCTGCCGGAACCGCACCCGGCGCACGCCCGCTCCCTGCCCGGCCGGCCCACGTCACGGACGCGGGCCGACCGAACGGGCACGGGGTCAGGGCCGGGGCGCGACCGGCTCCGGCTCTGGCCTCACAGCCGGGGGTCGACCGGCTCCGACTCCAGGGCGAGCACCCCGAACACCGCCTCGTGGACCCGCCACAGCGGCTCACCCTCCGCCAGCCGGTCCAGTGCCTCAAGACCGAGGGCGTACTCGCGGACGGCGAGGGACCGCTTGTGGTTCAGGAACCGCTTGCGCAGCCGCTCCAGGTGGTCGGGGCGGGTGTACTCGGGGCCGTAGATGATCCGCAGGTACTCGCGGCCCCGGCACTTCACACCGGGCTGGACCAGACGCCCCTCCGGGGTGCGGACCAGCGCGCCGACCGGCTTGACGACCATGCCCTCGCCGCCCCGGCCGGTCATCTCCAGCCACCAGTCGACCCCGGCCGCCACCGACTCCGGGTCGCCGGTGTCGACGTACAGCCGCCGGGTGGTCCGGAGCAGGCCGGTGCCGTCGTGCTCGACCATGCGGTCAAGGAGGGCGAGCTGCTCGTCGTGCGGGAGGGCGGCGAGGCTGCGGCCCTGGACGGCCAGGATCTGGAACGGGGCCAGGCGGACGCCGTCCAGGCCGTCCGTGGTCCAGCAGTACCGCCGGTACGCGTCGGTGAACGCGGTCGCCGCGTCCGCCCGCTCCCGCTGCCGGGCCAGCAGCCCGGTCACGTCGACGCCCCGCGCGGCGGCGCCCTCCAGCGCGGCCAGCGCGCCGGGGAACACCGCGCCGGACGCGGCGCCCACGGCGGCGTACTGCGACCGCAGCAGCCCGGACGCCTTCAGCGACCACGGCATCAGCTCCGCGTCGAGCAGCAGCCAGTCCGTCTCCAGCCGCTCCCACAGCCCGGCCGCACCGATCGCCGTGCGCAGGCGGCCGAGGACCTCCTCGGTGACGGAGGCGTCGTCGAAGAAGGGACGCCCGGTACGGGTGTAGAGGGACCCGGTGGGCCCGCCGTCCACGCCGAACCGCTTCGCGGCCACCGCCGCGTCCCGGCACACCAGCGCCACCGCCCGCGAGCCCATGTGCTTCTCCTCGCACACGACCCGCGCGACCCCGTCCGCCGCGTACTGCGCGAACGCCTCCGCCGGGTGCTCCAGATAGCCGTCGACCCGCGAGGTCGGCGTCGGGGCCATGGTCGGCGGGAGGTACGGCAGCAGCCGCGGGTCGACGGCGAACCGGCTCATCACCTCAAGGGCCGCCGCCGCGTTCTCCTCGCGGACCGCCACCCGGCCCTGGTGCCGGGTCTCCACCACCCGGCGCCCGTGCACGTCCGCCAGGTCCAGCGGCCGTCCGTCGTGCCCGCCGGGCGCCTCACTGCGCAGCGGCCTCACCGGCTCGTACCAGACCCGCTCCGCCGGTACGTCGACCAGCTGCCGCTCCGGCCAGCGCAGCGCGGTCAGCTTGCCGCCGAAGACGGCGCCGGTGTCCAGGCAGATCGTGTTGTTCAGCCAGCTCGCCTCGGGGACGGGCGTGTGGCCGTAGACCACGGCCGCCCGGCCCCGGTACTCCTCCGCCCACGGGTAGCGCACCGGCAGCCCGAACGCGTCGGTCTCGCCGGTGGTGTCGCCGTACAGGGCGTGGCTGCGGACCCGGCCGGAGGTGCGGCCGTGGTAGCGCTCGGGCAGCCCGGCGTGGCAGACGACGAGGCGTCCGCCGTCGAGGACGTAGTGGCTGACGAGCCCGTCGACGAACTCCCTCACCTCGGCGCGGAACTCCTCGCTCTCCCCCGCCATCTGCTCGATCGTCTCGGCGAGTCCGTGGGTGTGCTGGACCTTGCGGCCCTTGAGGTGGCGGCCGTACTTGTTCTCGTGGTTGCCGGTCACGCACAGCGCGTCGCCCGACTTCACCATGGACATCACCCGGCGCAGCACGCCGGGGCTGTCCGGGCCGCGGTCGACGAGGTCGCCGACGAAGACGGCGGTACGGCCGTCCGGGTGGACGCCGTCGGTGTAGCCCAGCTTGCCGAGCAGCGCCTCCAGTTCGGACGCGCAGCCGTGGACGTCGCCGATGATGTCGAACGGGCCGGTGAGGTGGGTCAGGTCGTTGAACCGCTTCTCGGTGACGACGGTGGCCTGCTCGACCTCCTCGACGCCGCGCAGGACGTGCACCTTGCGGAAGCCCTCGCGCTCCAGGCCCCGGACGGACCGGCGGAGTTCGCGGATGTGGCGCTGGATGACCCGGCGCGGCATGTCGGCCCGGTCGGTGCGGGCCGCGTTGCGCTCGGCGCACACCTGCTCGGGCACGTCGAGGACGACGGCGATGGGCAGCACGTCGTACCGCCGGGCCAGCTCGACGAGCTGCCGCCGGGAGTCCTGCTGCACGCTGGTGGCGTCGACGACGGTACGGCGGCCCGCGGCGAGGCGCTTGCCCGCGATGTAGCGCAGGACGTCGAAGGCGTCCTTGGAGGCGGCCTGGTCGTTCTCGTCGTCGGAGACGAGACCCCGGCAGAAGTCCGACGATATGACCTCGGTGGGCTTGAAGTGGCGGCGGGCGAAGGTGGACTTGCCGGAGCCGGAGGCGCCGACGAGCACCACGAGGGAGAGGTCGGTGACGGGCAGGACACGCCCCCCGGTGCGGTTCTCGCTCATGCGGCCTTCGCCTCCTTCACGTTCTCGACGGTGAACACGGCCATCTGGGTGGGCGGCCCCACCTCGGGGTCGTCGGGCCCCACGGCCTGGAACCGGACGTCGTACCCGTGCCGCCGCGCGACCGCCTCGGCCCAGGTACGGAACTCGGCGCGGGTCCACTCGAAGCGGTGGTCGCGGTGGCGGACGTGTCCGGCCGGGAGGGACTCCCAGCGGACGTTGTACTCGACGTTCGGGGTGGTGACGAGGACCGTGCGCGGGCGGGCCGCGCCGAACACGGCGTACTCCAGGGCGGGCAGCCGCGGCGGGTCGAGGTGTTCGACGACCTCGCTGAGGACGGCGGCGTCGTAGCCCTTGAGGCGGTTGTCGGTGTAGGCGAGCGAGCCCTGGAACAGCTTCACGCGGGCGGCCTGCCGCTCCCCCATGCGGTCCACCTTCAGCCGCCGGGAGGCGATGGTGAGCGCCCGCATGGACACGTCCACGCCGACGATCTCGGTGAACCGGGCGTCCTTCAGCAGCGCCTGCACCAACTGCCCCTGCCCACAGCCCAGGTCGAGCACCCGTGCGGCCCCGCGGTCGCCCAGCGCGGCGATGATGGCGTCCCGCCGCTGTACGGCGAGCGGCGTCGGCTTCTCCTCGACCTCGCGCTCGGCCCCGACGGCGTTGTCAATCTCCTCGACGTCGGTGTCGTCGGCCTCGGCCAGCCGCACCAGTTCGAGCCGCTCCCTCGCCTCCCGCGTCAGCGACCAGCGCCGCGACAGGTACCGGCTGGTGATCAGCTGCTGCTCCGGGTGGCCCGGCAGCCAGCCCTCGCCCGCCCGCAGCAGCTTGTCGACCTCGTCGGGCGCGACCCAGTAGTGCTTGGCGTCGTCGAGCACCGGCAGCAGCACGTACAGGTGCCGCAACGCCTCCGCGAGGGTCAGCTCCGCCGACTCCAGGGTCAGGCGCACGTACCGGGAGTCCCCCCACTCGGGGAACGCGGTGTCCAACGGCACCGGCTCGGCCGCCACCCGCCAGCCCAGCGGCTCGAAGAGACGCCGTACGAGGTCGACGCCACCGCGGGCGGGCACCGCGGGCACCTCCACCCTCAGCGGCAACGGCTCGGCGGCCCGCTCCGGCCGTGCCTTGCACACACCGCGCATCGCGCTGGAGAAGACGGCACTGAGCGCCACCGCGAGCAGCGAGGAGGCCGCGTACGGCCGGTCGTTGACGTACTGCGCGAGCGCCGCGTCAGGCGCCCCGCCCCGGCCCTTCCCCTTCCCCCGCCTCACCAGCGCCACCGCGTCCACATCCAACAGCAGCGCCGCCGTGCAGCGATCCACGCCCGCCTCCGGGTAGAGGACGTGCGCCGTGCCGTAGGAGGTGGAGAACGCCTGCGCCCGATCGGGATGCTTGTGCAGCAGGAAGCCGAGGTCGGTGGCGGGGCGTTGGGGGGTGCCGGTGGTGGTGATGGTCAGGAACATGGTGAGAAAACCTCGAAATAGGCTGTGAACCGCAGACACTCGCCGCGCCCGCGCCTCAGAAATGACGGCTCCTGATCCCTTCTCAAGCTGGCAGCGGAACGGCGCTGGTCAGCCTGCAACGGGATCACCTCGTCGTCGGCGCGCTCGCCCAAAGTACAGCGAGTTCCCCACCGCGTACGCAGGATTTTCCGGTGCTTGATCACGGTGTCCACCGGGTTCAGGTCGGGCACTCAGACCCCGCTGGCGTCCTTGAAAACGACGTCTACCACACACCAGGTCCGGTGTATCGACATCCCGCCCTGGAGCGGAAGGGTGCGGGTTGAAATCCTCCACTCCACGATGATCTGATTCTCGATTGAAGGCAGGGCGGCAGGCTTGGGGGCAGAGATGGCTTGGGATGAGTGGGAGCAGCTGAAGCAGGGCGCCGCGCAGCGTATGCAGCTCAATCAGCTCGACCCGGGTGGCGGGATGTCGCCGCCACCAGGCGGTGACCTTCGGGTCAACCAGCAGGATCTGGCCGCGGTCGGCGACAGCGCCTTCGACCTGCGCAATGACCTCATCACACAGGACACCGACGCCTCGGCGAGCACCGCGACAGCCGGGTCGGGCCTGTCCACCCAGGGCTTCGAACTGGGACCCGCGCTCAAGCACGTCGGCACCCGCTGGGACGAGCAGTTGCAGTCGCTCAAGGACGCGTGCGGCCACATCTCGAACCACCTTGAGTTCACCAAGCGGGTCCACCGCGAGAACGAGTACTACGTCTACGGGACCATCAGCAGCATCGCCACCTTGGATGAGGGCTTCGGTGGGAAGGCGGACGGCTGATGCGGGTCAGCGTGTTGCGCGACGGAGACTTCAGTTCGCTGACGACCGCGGTGGAGGACTGGGGCAAGGTGGTCAGCAGCCTGAAGACCATCGGCGACGACGCCCGCGACAACCTCAAGGCCAAGTCGGACAAGGCGCGTTGGGCGGGCGTCAACTCGCAGGTCAGCCGCGAGTTCGTGGACAAGACGGTCGGGGAGTTCGCGGACGCCCTCACCGAGGCGACCAGCATCCACAACGTTCTCCGCGACACGTATGACGAACTCGTGCACTATCAGCGACAGTTGCAGACGGCCATGACCAACGGGCTGCGCAAGAACCTCACCGTCGTCGATACCGGGGAGGGCTCGTTCACCGTCACCATGAACATCCACCCGGACCGTGCCGCGGCCGGAACCACGGTGCCCGAGCACACCCAGCAGGACGTCGACAGCCTCCGCGACGAGGTGCAGCGCATCCTCACCGGGGCGACCGAGAGCGACAGCAGCGCCGCCGAGATCCTGCGCGCCCTCGTCGACGAGGCCAAGTACGGCTTCGCCGGCGGCGAGATCTACGAGGACCGGGACGCCGCCGCCAAGCCCATCGAGGACGCCGAGCACTACGCGAAGCTGATGAAGGAGAAGGGGGACGACATGACCCCCGCCCAGCTCGCAGACCTGAACGCGACGCTGGAGAAATACCGCGACGACCCCTTGTTCCAGGAGCGCTTCGCGACCGTCCTGGGCCCCCGAGGCGTCCTGGACTTCTGGATGGATCTCAGCGACCCGTCCGACGGCGGCGATCTGCAGCACGCCCCGCGTGACCAGTTCGGCGACCTCCAGCGCAACATCAGCCTCACGCTGGCCGGCGCCACCCAGTCGGACTCGCCGGCCATGCAGACGTGGCAGAACGACGTGATCGCCCTGGGTGACGAGCGCATCAAGGTACGCGGCAGCGCGGCATACGGCTTCCAGATCATGAGTAACTTCATGCGCGCCGGCGACTACGACAACACGTTCTTGAACAAGTATGGCAATGCCCTGGTGGCGACCGAGAAGGAGATGAGGCTTCCCGACCACTACTGGCAGGGGACGACGGGCGCGCAGGTACCCAAGCTCAACTTCCTCGGTGGCGACGACTTCGGGCGCGACCCAATGACCGGCTTCATGACCGGGCTGTCACACAGTCCCATCGCGTCGACCGAGTTCTTCAACACCACCGAACCGCAGGACAATGCCGAGTGGGTGCTCAAGGAACGCCCGTGGCTCGACGACACCCCGCTCGACGACGGCGACACGAACCAGGGCCGGGAAGCCACCGGCAAGGCCTTGGTCGCCGCAGCGACCGGCGTTGACCCCGGCGACCCGAACGCCCGCCCGGTCGAGCACAACGCCGCCCAGCGCGGCGTCGTGGACCGCTCCCTCGGTTATCTCTCGGACCTGGGCGACGACTTCCCTTCCGAGTACCGCGACGACATGGCGAAGGTACTGGTCAACTGGGGCGACGAGACGCACAACTCGATGAGCGCGCAGGCTGACCACACCGACCCCAGGGACCCCAAGTACGACCCGCGTCAGTTCGACCGCGGGGACCTCTTCGAGGTCGCCAAGCAGATCTCCCGGGACCAGAGCGCCTACGGCGACCTCAACTCCGGCCTCAACACCGAGATGGTCAAGGACATCAACAACGGCCATCCGCAGGACCCGAAGGAGACCCTGCAGCGAGCCGGAGCCACGGTCGGGTTCCTGGAAGAGGCGCGCTACCAGGCCCTCGACACCGACAAGGAAGACCCGTCCTGGGACGCCAAGTGGCTCTACCACGGCTTCGGCGGGGCCGCGAACTTCATCCCCGTCGCGGGCGACGCGGTCCAGCGCGGTGTCGACGCCCTCGCCTACCAGTGGCAGTTGGACGAGCAGGCCCGTATCGACGCCGGCAACCACGAGCAGAACGGCGAGGTCTTCCGGGGCCGCGAGAACCAGCTCGAAGCCCTGGCGGGCATCTGGGCAGAGGCCAACCCCGACCACGGCCAGAGCCCCTACACCCTCACCCAGGACATCAACGGCGCCGCCTTCGACGGCAACGGCCGTGCACGCGGACTGTCAGGAGACCAGTGATCCCCACCGGCCCAACCCTCGCTGCGACCCCGCCGACCGGGGCGACCACGTCGGCCACAGCGTCCGTACGGGGCCGTCGCCTCCGGCCTGCCGCGGCGGCGGCAGCCACCGCGGGCGCACTGCTGCTGACGGCCGGCTGCGGCGGCGGAGGCCGCGACTACACGCTCCCTGAGAACCTGTGTGGGACCCGGATCGATCCCGGCCTCTTGTCCGACTTCATGCCGGACGGCCAGACCGTGAAGGTACAGCCCAGCGGCCAGAGCATCCGGTACTGCAAGGTCCTCGTCGACAGAACGTATGTCTTCCGCATCGAAGAGGCGGTGACCACCGTCAGCACCGATCCGCTGAAGGTCAAGGAGCGGGAACTCGCCAGGATGGGCAGCCCGGTCCGCGCCGCGGGCCTCGGCGAGGAGGGGATCGTCGCCGACATGGGTGCTCTGGCGGTGTCCCGCTGCTCGGTGAAGGGCAAGGAACACGTCTTCGTCAGCGAGATCAACCTCGAAGACGAACGCCCCGACGACACCGCTGACCGGCGGAAGGCCCTGAAGGCGTTCATGAAGGCGTATCACCCGCGCGCCATGGCCCAGCACGGCTGCACGGCGATGTGAGAAGGACGCCCGTGTCGCGCGTGTTCCAGAGCCGACGGCGGTGACCACCTGGTTTTCCGGGTGGTCACCGGTCGCGGGGGGTCAGCTCAGCTGGGTCTGGACCTGGGTGGAGATCAGCTCCAGGTGGTCCAGGTCGGAGAGGTCGAGGAGTTGGAGGTAGATCCGCTGGGAGCCCGCCTCGGCGTAGCGGCCGATCTTGTCGACGACCTCGGCGGGGGTGCCCGCGAGGCCGTTGGCCTTCAGCTCGTCGACCTCGCGGCCGATCACGGCGGCGCGGCGGGCCACCTCCTGGTCGTCCTTGCCGACGCAGACGACGAGGGCGTTGGAGTACACCAGGTCGTCGCCCTTGCGGCCCGCCTTCTCGGCCGCCGCGCGGACCCGGCCGAACTGGCGCTCCGAGTCCTCGACCGAGGCGAAGGGCATGTTGAACTCGTCGGCGTACTGGCCCGCCAGGCGGGGCGTGCGGGTGGCGCCGTGGCCGCCGATCAGGACCGGGACCTTGCGCTGGGCGGGCTTGGGCAGCGCGGGCGAGTCGGTGAGGTCGTAGTGGGTGCCGTGGAAGTCGAAGGTCTTGCCGGGCTCGGTCGCCCACAGGCCGGTGACGATCGCCAGCTGTTCCTCCAGGCGGGCGAACTTCTCCTGCGGGAAGGGGATGCCGTACGCCGTGTGCTCCTCCTCGAACCAGCCCGCGCCGATGCCGAGTTCGACCCGGCCGCCGGACATCTGGTCGACCTGCGCTACCTGGATGGCGAGGACGCCGGGCAGCCGGAACGTGGCGGCGGTCATCAGCGTGCCGAGCCGGATGCGCTTAGTCTCGCGGGCGAGCCCGGCGAGGGTGATCCAGGCGTCGGTGGGGCCCGGGAGGCCGTCCACGGACCCCATCCTCAGGTAGTGGTCACTGCGGAAGAAGGCGTTGAACCCGAGGTCCTCGGTGGCCTTCGCCACGGTGAGCAGGGTGTCGTAGGTCGCGCCTTGCTGGGGTTCGGTGAAGATGCGGAGATCCATACCCCCCATCCTGCACGCCCGGTCAGCTCACCTCGGGTTCCGGGGTCGTGTCCGGCGGGCAGGTCGGCTCGCTCTCGGGCGGGGTGGCCGTCGGCGTCGGGGACGGCGTGGCGCAGTCGGAGGGGTCGGGGGTCGGCTCGGTGGTCGGGTCCGTGGTGGGGTCCGTGCTCGGGTCGGGGGTGTCGGTGGGGTCCGGAGCGGGGGTCGGGGTGGGTGAGTCGGTCGGGGAGTCGGACGGGGTCGGTGTCGGGTCCGGTGAGGTGCCCGACGGGGACGGGGTGGGGGTCGGTCCCGGGATGTGGGAGGGGGTCGGGGGGGTGGGCCCCTCGGACGGGGTGGGGTCGGGGCCGATCACTATGCCTCCGCCGCCGCCCCTGCCGCCGCCGGTGGGCTCGTCGACCGGCTCCGTCGCCGGGGTGGTCCCGCCCGCGCCGGGGGATGTCGGTACGACTCCCCTGCCGTCCGGGACCGGGTGCACGCCACCGCGGTAGAACTCCAGCCAGTAGCGGACCAGCCTGAGGTACGACTCGGAGTAGTTGTAGCTGAGGACCGCCCGGTCCAGGTCCGCGGCCCGGTCCAGGTTCCGGTCGCCCGCGCACAGGTAGTGTCCGGCGGCCAGCGCCGCGTCGAAGACGTTGTTCGGGTCGGCGCGGCCGTCGCCGTTGCCGTCCACGCCCCAGTGCGCCCAGGTCGACGGCAGGAACTGCATCGGCCCCACCGCCCTGTCGTACACCGTGTCGCCGTCGTGGACACCGCCGTCGCTGTCCAGGATCAGCGCGAAGCCGTTGCCGTCGAGGGCGGGGCCGGTGATACGGCCCCGGGTGGTGCCGTCGCGGTCGACGGCGCCGCCGCGGGCCTGCCCCGACTCCACCTTGCCGATCGCCGCGAGCAGTTCCCAGGGCAGCGCGCAGCGCGGGTCCGTGCGGGCCACGGAGCGTTCGGCGGCGCGGTAGGCGCGCAGCACGGTTCCCGGGATGCCGGACTCGGCGCGGACGCGGTCCGCCTGGGCGGGGCGCGGGGGTAACTCCGGGGTGGCCAGGGGCGGCAGTTCGGTGTGGTACGACGAGTCGCCGGGCGGGTCGAGTTCGGCGAACGGGACCTCCGGGGCGGGGGCGGCGGGTTCGTCGTCGGCGGCCGGGCGGGCCTCGTGGCGCTGGGTGGGGGTCGGTGCCTGCGAGGCGGTGAGGGCGGCCACCGCGGCCACGGCGACGGCGGTGGTCCGCAGGCCCTGCCGGGTGCGGGGGGTGAGGCGTCGGGCGCGGGGTGCGGGCATGGCGGGCGGTCCCTCCTGAGGTGCGTTGTCGCGTGGGCGCGTGCTCAGCGGCCGAAGGTGTCGATGCCGGAGACCAGCCAGCGGCCGTCGCGCCGTACGACGTCCACGGCGAGCATCGCTCCGGCGTACGTGCCCTCGTCGCTGGCCTTCTCCGTCTTCTTTCCGGCGGTGCTGACGCTGCTCTGGTCGGCGAAGACCAGCACCCTGGCGCGGTCGCCGTCGATGCGCTCGACCGCGCTGTCCGTGACGGTGGTGGTGATGACCGCCTTCTGCTGTTCGGCGCTGGCGCGGACGTCGCCGAGCAGGGCCTTGTGCTGGTCGACGGCCCTGCCGGTCAGCAGGTCCCGGGCCGCCTTCTCGAACGCGGCCGGGTGGGCGTGGTCGTAGGAGAACAGCGCGGCCACGGCCTTCGCGGTCTGGCCCTTGATCTCGCTGGTGCGGGCGATGTCGGTGAGCGCGGTGTTGCGGGCCGCCGAGTCGTCGCGCAGCCCTTCGGCCCGCCCGTGCGCCCAGCCCGCGAAGCCGCCGAGGAGGAGCGTGAGGGCGCAGAGCAGGGCGGGGAGGGGGAGGCGGAGGTGACGGCGGGGGCGGTCCTCGACTTCAGGGGTGTCGGGGCGTGTGCGGGCCTGCGCCGCCGTGGGCGCCGTGGGCTCGGGGCGGTCCGCCTCGCGGGCCTGGCGGCGGCGACGGCTGTTGAGGGAGTGGCGGGTGGTCGTCGGCATCGGTGTCGTCCTCTCCTGCGGTGGCCGGTTCAGCCGGCCGGGGTGCCGCCGACGGGGGCCTGCCCCAGGGCGCTGAGCTTCCAGTGGTCGCCGGTGCGGGTGAGTTCGCCGAGCAGACGGCTGTCCTTGTCGGTGCTCGGGGCGTCGGGTGCCTTGACGGTGACCCGCAGGGCGACGAGGACCCGGGCGCGGCCCGCCCGGTCGTCGAGTTCGGTGACGGCGCCGGAGAGCACCTTGGCCGTGGTGACCGTCTTCGC
This sequence comes from Streptomyces sp. NPDC006997, assembly GCF_040635175.1. Classification (NCBI taxonomy): domain Bacteria; kingdom Bacillati; phylum Actinomycetota; class Actinomycetes; order Kitasatosporales; family Streptomycetaceae; genus Streptomyces; species Streptomyces sp. NPDC006997. The sequence continues at coordinate 231,642 of NZ_JBEYHH010000002.1, read as the reverse complement.
CGCCTTCACCTGGCTGGCGAACGCGTCGCGGCCGTCGACCAGTTGGTCGTGGAGTTCGCCGGTCGTGGACGACTCCCAGAGGTCCAGGCCGTGGTCCAGGTCGCGGTGGTCCAGGGTGTTGAGGTTCTGTACGGCCTGTTCCCCGGCGGCGAGGGCGCGGTCGCGCTGGGTGGCGTACGCCGTCGAGTCGTCGTGGGCGGCGGCGTACCAGTCCCAGCCCGCCCAGGCGGCGAAGCCGCCCGCGACGAGGGTGAGGGCGAGGGCCACGGCGGTCACCGCGCGGTTCGTACGTCGCATGGGGTTGTCTCCTCTCCCGGGCGCGGACGCGGTCACCGGGGTGTGATGTCGACGATGTGCCACTCGTCCCGCTCCCATCGCGCGGTCACCGTGAGCTGGGCCGCCGCGGCGGTGGGCTTGTCCTTGCCGCGGCGGGAGATCTGGTCGAGGAAGACCAGCAGGCGGGCGCTGTCGCCGTCGAGTTCGATCACGCCGGTGCGTACGGCCTGGGTGCTGAGGGTGACGCCCTGCCGGGCGACGTCCTCGCGGATCCGGTCGACCAGCGCGGCGTACTGGCGTGCCGCCCGCCCGCTGAGGACGCCTCGTGCCGAGCGCTCCGTCGCCGCGAGCCCGTCCGGCGTGTACGAGAACACCCGCGCGAGCGCGCTGCCGACGTCCCCCTCCACCCGGGTGGTGGCCTCGGTGTCGGTCAGCGCGGTGTTCCGCGCGGAGGGGTCGGTACGGAGGTCATGGGCGGCCTGGAAGAACCAGGAACCGGCGCCCAGCAGCAGGGCGCAGGCCAGCGCGACGGCGATCAGGGGGAGGCGGCGCCGGGGGGTGTGGCGGGGGGTGTGGCGAGGGGTGTCGGAGGCGTCGAGGTCGGCAGCCTCGGAAGCGCCGGTCGACTCGGCGACGCCGGATGGCTCGTGGACGCCGGACGACCTGTCGGCGCCGGATGGCTCGTCGGCGCCGGACGGCTCGCGGACGCCGGATGACTCGGCGGCCTCGGACGACTCGTGGACGTCGGCCAACTCAGCAACGCCGGACGCCCCCGCGTCGCCGGACGACTCGGCAGGCTCCCGTTCCTCCTCCGCGTCCCGCGCTCGTCTCCCCCGCAACAGGTACGCCATCAGCCGTCCTCCCCCTCCAGCGCGCGGGCGAGTGGGATCGCGCTCAGGGCCTTGACCTTCCAGTCGTCCTCCGCGGTGCGGGTCAGCACGGCCTCCAGGCGTTTGCGGTCCGTCGTCGGGGACTTGGCGCCGGGTCGGGTGACCTCCACCCGCACGGTGGCGATGAGCTTGGCGGTGCCCGCGCGGGCGTCGAGGGCGGTGATCGCGGCCTCCGTGACGGTGCCCCGGGCGGACGCGCCCGCCGTGGGCTCGGTGCCGGCCAGTTCGTCGCGGAGCGGTCCGGTGGCGGCGGCGCGCCAGGCGCGGATGCCCGCGCGGGCCGTCTCCTTGGTGGAGGCGTCCAGGGTGTTGAGTACGGCGAGCCGGTCCCGCCCGTCGGCCAGCGCCTCGTCGCGGGCGCGGCCGTAGGTGAGGGAGTCGTCGTTGCGCGCCTGGGCGTAGGTCCACGCGCCGGTTCCGCTGAAGCCGACCGCGAGGACGAGGGCCGCCGTGGTGAGCAGCCGGGTCCGGTTCATCGGGCGTCCTCCGGGGCCGGGGGAGACAGCAGGTCCGCCAGGTCCGGGCGCGCGGTGTCGCCCGTGCCGGGCAGGGCCAGCGCCCCCGGCAGGCTCGAAGCGGCGGTGCTGGTCGCGGCGGAGCCGGACGGCAGTGAGCCCGGGCGTGCCGGTTCCGGGACCGGGCCGCCCCTGGGCGCGTGGGCCGAGCCCCGTACGTTGACGCCGCTGGACGCCGGTGCCGTACAGGACGCGGCCGTGTTGAGCGGCGGCGTCGTGCCGAGGTCGAGGCCGTTGCGGTAGCGGGTGGCCTCGTAGCCGGAGGTGCAGGGCAGCGGGTTGAAGAAGGTGACCGCCAGGCCCAGGTTCATCCGGCCGCCGTCGACGGCGGTGGAGCCGGCGGAGACGGCCGCCGGGTAGGTGACGAGGAGTTCCTCCAGGCCGCGCTGGCGGGTGACGGCGACCTCGCTGGTGGTGAGCAGGTTGGCGAGGACGACGCCGAGGCTGGGGTCGAGGTCGCGGAGCACTCCGCTGACCTGGGTGGCCGCCTCGGGTGTGACGGTGAGCAGGCGGCGCAGGTCGGAGTCGGAGCCCTTGAGGGTGCGGGCGAGTTCCTCGGCGCCCTCGGCGAAGCCGCGGATGGCGTCGGCCTCCTCGGCCTGGGTGCGCAGCACCGTCTCGCCGTCGGTCAGGAGGCGGGTGGTGGAGGGCAGCGCCCGGTCCGCCGCGTCGACGAGGTCGCCGCCGCTGTCGAGGAGGATCCTCAGGTCGTCGCCGTGGCCCTCGAAGGCTTTGCCGAGTTCGTCGACGACCGTGCGCAGGTCGTCCAGGGGTACGGACCGGGTGAGGTCGTTGACGCTGGTGAGGACGTCGGTGACGGGCGCCGGGACCTGGGTGTCGGGGCGTTCGATGCGGGAGCCGTCCGCGAGGTAGGGGCCGCCGTCGCTGGCGGGGCGCAGGTCGATGTACTGCTCGCCGACCGCGGACAGTCCGGCGACGACGGCCCGGGTGTCGGCGGGGATGTCCGGCGCGGACTTCCTGATGCGCAGGTGGGCGACGACGCCGTCCGCGGTGAGGTCGATGGGCCCGACCCGGCCGACGGAGACGCCCCGGTAGGTGACGTCGGAGTGGGTGAACAGGCCGCCGGTGGTGGGGAGGTCGACGTCCACGGTGTAGTAGTCGGCGAGGCCGACGTGGCGGCCCAGGTCGGCGTAGCGGATGCCGACGAAGCCCAGGACGAGGACGGCGATGACGAGGAAGGCGAGGTTCTTCAGCCGGATCGCGAGGGTGATCACCGGTCCCGCCCCCCGTCGGTGGAGGGCAGCGGCAGCGGGTCGGCGGCCCGGCGTGGGGTGGTGGCGGTGCCGTTGCCGGGGACGAGCGGCGGGATGACCTGGGTGCCGGGCGCGGCGGTCATGTCGAGGTACACGTTGAGGTAGTCGCCCTTCACCCCGTTGAGCACCTCGTCGGTGAACGGGTAGGTGATCAGCGCCTGGAGGGAGTCGGGCAGGTCGGTGCCCGCGTCGGCGAGGGCCTTGAGGGTCGGGGCGATGGCCTTGAGGTCGGCGACCATGTCGTCCTTGCTCGCGTCGACGGTGGTGACGGCGACGTCGGAGAGGGTGTCCAGGGAGCGCAGCATGGTCAGCAGGGAGCCGCGCTGTTCGTGCAGGGTCTTCAGGCCGGGTGAGAGCCCGGTGAGGACGGTGCGTACGTCGTCGTCGCGTCCGGCGAGGGTGGCGGAGAGCCGGTTGACGCCGTCGAGGGCGTCGGTGATGTCGCCGCGGTGTGCGTCGAGGTCGGAGACGAGTTCCTCGACCCGGCGCAGGGTGGAGCGGACCTGGGGTTCGCGTCCGCCGAGCGCGGCGTTGAGTTCGTGGGTGATGGTCTTGAGCTGGTTGACGCCGCCGCCGTTGAGGAGCATGGACAGGGCCCCGAAGACCTCCTCGACCTCGGTGTTGCGGCCGGTGCGGGAGACGGGGATGACGCTGCCGTCGGTGAGGCGGGCGGTGGTGGCGGTCCTGGCCGGGGCGACGAGCTGGACGTACTTCTCACCGAGCAGGCTGGACTGTTCGAGGCGGGCCCCGGCGTCGGCGGGCAGCGTCACGTCACCGTTGATCTTGAGGGTGACACGGGCGGTCCAGTCGTCGTCGAGGCGGATGCCGGTCACCCGGCCCACGGCGACGTCGTTGACCTTGACGGAGGCGTGCGGGACGAGGCTGAGGGCGTCGTCGAGTTCGGCGGTGACGGTGTAGGGGTGGGAGCCGAGGTCGGCGCCGCCGGGCAGCGGCAGGTCCTCCAGGCCGTCGAAGCGGGGCGGGGAGAGGGAGAAGGCGCTCACCGCCAGGGTGAAGCCGATGCCGAGGGCGAGCAGTCCGCCGAGTCCGGCGCCCGCGGTCAGCGCGCCGCGTCCGAGCAGTCTCACCGCGTCTCCTCCCCGCTCACCGGCAGCGGCAGCAGCGGCCCGCCCATGCTGATCTCGTTGATATTGGTGCGGCCGTCGATGCGGCCGGTGCCGGTGTCGTAGGCGCCGACGAGGTTGTCGGCGGCGAGCGGGGCGGTGTCGAGGGTCTCGGCGAGGGAGGCGCGCTGTCTGACGAGGGTCTGGGTGACGGGCACGAGGCGTTCGACGTTGTCCTTGAGTTCGCCGCGGTTGTCCTGGATGAAGGTCTTCACCTGGCCGAGGGCGGTGCCGAGTTCGTCGAGGGCGCCCGCGAGGTCGTCCTTGTTGTCGGCGAAGAAGCTGACGACGGTGTCGAGGCGTTCCTGCGCGGTGCGGACGTCGTCGTCCTTGTCCTTGAGCATGGTGGTGAAGGTCTGGAGCTGGCTGAGGGTGGTGAACAGGTCGTCGCTGGAGCCGTCGAGGGTGCGGGCCGCCTTGCCGAACTGCTCGACGCTGTCACCGATGGCCTTGCCGTTGCCGTCGAGGTTGGCGGCGCCGGTGGTCAGCAGGTCGGAGAGGGCGCCGGTGGAGTTGGCGCCGTCGGGGCCGAGGGCCTGGCTGAGGTCGATGAGGGAGGCGTAGAGCTGGTCGATCTCGACGGGGGTGCGGTTGCGGGAGGCGGGCAGGACGGCGCCGTCGGTGAGGGCGGGCCCGTTCCGGTAGGCGGGGGTGAGCTGGACGAACCGGTCGGCGACGACGCTGGGGGCGACGACCACGGCTCGCGCCCCCTTGGGCACCCGTACGCCGTCGTCGAGGGCGAGGTCGACGCGGACGCGGGTGCCCTGGGGGTCGACCGACTCCACCTCGCCGACCTTGACGCCGAGGATGCGCAGGTCGGAGCCCGCGTAGATGCCGGTGGCGCGGTCGAAGTAGGCGGTCAGGCGCAGGCCGGGGTCGTCGAGGGCGCGGGCCGTGGCCAGTCCGGCGGCGACCACGGCGAGGGCGATCACGGCCGCGAGGATCTTGCGGCGCTGGGTCATCGCTCACCTCCCGTCGAGGGCTTGGGCGGTACGCATCCGTTCTCCGGCTGGGACCGCGCGGGCAGGTAGTCGCGGGGGACGAGCCCGCACAGGTAGCTGTCGAACCAGTGGCCGTTGCCGATGGTGTTGCCGACGAGGCGGTAGTAGGGCCCGGCGAGGGCGAGGGTCCGGTCGAGTTGTCTCGTGTTCTTCTGGAGCACCTTGGTGACCCGGCCGAGCGCCTTGAGGGTGGGTGTGAGCTGGTCGTTGTTGTCCTTGACGAGGCCGCTGAGTTCGGTGGAGAGGTCGCGGCTGCCGTCCAGCAGGGCCTTGATGGCGTCGCGGCGGTCCTCCAGTTCCCCGAGCAGGGAGCCGCCGTCCTCGATGAGGGTCTCGAAGCTGGACTTCTGGTCCTTCAGGGTGCGGGTGAACCGGTTGCTGCCGCGCAGCAGCCGGGACAGTTCGCGGTCCCGCTTGGAGACGGACTTCGACAGGTCGGAGAGGCCGGTGGCGGCCTTGCGGACGTGCGGCGGGGAGTCCGCGAAGGTCTCCGAGATGGTCTCGAAGCTCTCCGCCATCCGCTGGGTGTCGAGGGCGTCGACGGTGCCGCTGAGGTCCTGGAACGCCTGGGTGACGTCGTACGGGGAGGTGGTGCGGGCCAGCGGGATGCGGGTGCCGGGGTCCTGGCGGCCGGTGCCGAGCGGGTCGAGGGCGAGGTACTTGTCGCCGAGGAGCGTCTTGATGGCGATGGCGGCGGTGGTCCTGTCCCCGATCCAGGCGTCCTCCACCTCGAAGCTGACCTTGACGCGGTCGCCGTCGAGGGACACGCCGGTCACCTCCCCGACCTTGACCCCGGCGACGCGGACCTCGTCGCCCTCGTCGAGCCCGGCGGCCTCGGAGAAGTCGGCGCTGTAGGCGGTGCCGCCGCCGAGCAGGGGCAGTCGTCCGGCGTGGTAGACGGCGACGGTGAGCAGCCCCAGCAGGAGCAGGCCGACGAGGGCGACGGAGACCGGGTCGCGCTCGCGGACGGGCTTGAGGTGTCTCATGCGCCGCACCTCGCTTCGGTGAGCGCGATGCCGGTGGGCGGCCGGGAGCCGTCGGAGGTGGTCACGCCGTTCACCCGGGCCTCGCAGAGGTAGAAGTTGAACCAGGAGCCGTAGGACGACAGCCGGGCCAGCGCGGTCAGCTTGGCGGGGCTCTTGGCGAGGAAGTCCGCTATCTGCGGGGTGGCGTCGGCGAGGTTGCCGGAGAGGCGGCCGAGCTGGCGGATGTCCTCCTTGAGGGGTTCGCGGCCGTCCTGGAGGAGGTCGGCGGTGACGGTGGTGAGGTCGCCCATCGCCTCGACGGCGCGGCCGAGGGGCTTACGGTCCTCGTTGAAGCCGCTGACGAGTTTCTGGAGGGTGTCCACGAGGCCGTCGAAGTCGGCCTCGCGGTCGTTGAGGGTGGTCAGGACGGTGTTGAGGTTCTCCACCACCTCCCCGATGACCTCGTCCTTGGCGGCGACGGTGGTGGAGAGGGAGCCGATGTGCCGGATGAGGCTGTCGACGGTGGCGCCCTCGCCCTGCAGGACCTGCACGATGGAGCCCGCCAGTTCGTTGACCTCCTTCGGGTCGAGCCCTTCGAACAGCGGCTTGAAGCCGTTGAAGAGCAGCGTCAGGTCGAGAGCGGGCGCGGTGCGGTCCAGCGGGATGGTGTCGCCGCCGTGCAGGGTGCCGGTGAGGTCGCCGGTGCCGCGGTCGAGGGCGATGTAGCGCTGGCCGACCATGTTGAGGTACTTCACGGCGGCGGTGGTGGAGCGGGGCAGCGCGCGGTCCTCGCGGACGGTGAAGGTGACCTGCGCGAGCCGCCGGTCGACCACGCGGACGTCGGTGACCTCGCCGACCTCGACGCCGGAGACGCGGACGCTGTCGCCGTCGGTGACGCCGGTGGCGTCGCTGAAGACGGCCCGGTAGGTGAGGGTGTCGTCGCCGACGCCGGTGCCGGAGACGCTCAGGGCGAGGACGGTGGTGGCGAGGGCGGTGACCACCAGGAAGGCGAGCGACTTGAGCACCGGTCCGGTGAGCGGGCGGCGCCGGGTGTGCGGGTCGCGGCGGCGGGTCATCGCAGGGTCACCTCCGTGCCGCGCAGGGTGGGTCCGGCGAGCAGGCTGCTCCAGGCGGGCAGGTCGGCGTCCGGGCGGGCGGGGGCGAGGAGTTCGTTGACGAGGTCGTTCTCCTGCGGTGAGTTGGCCGGTCCGAGGTCCTGGTCGCCGGTCGTGGGGGCCTCGGCGGCGGGCCGGGCGGGCACGCCGAGGTAGGGCACGGGGTAGCAGCGCGGTCCGCCGGTGGCGTCGTACACCGGGGTGTCGCGGCCGGGGCGGTAGGCGCCGCGGGAGGTCACGGTGGTGACGTCGACGCGGAGTCCGGGGCGGTCGGTGCCCTTGCCGAGCGCCTTGTCCATCTTGGGGACGAACTCGGCGAGGGTGCGCAGGGTGCAGGGGAACGCGGAGCTGTACTCGGCGAGCAGTTCGAGGGTGGGTCGGGAGGCGGCGCCGAGGCGGATGATGTTGTCCTTGTTCTGCCGCAGGAAGGCGGTGGTGTCCTCGGCGGCCGTGGTGGTGGTGCCGAGGGTGGCGGCGAGGTCGCCGTCCTTCTCGGCGAGGGTGCCGCTGGTGGTGGTGGCGTCGGTGAGGGCGGTGAGGACCTCGGGGGCGGCGTCGGCGTAGAGGTGGCTGACCTTCACGAGTTCTTTCAGGTCGCGGTTGAGGGTGGGCAGCTGCGGGTTGAACTTCCGCAGGTGCGCGTCGAGTCGGGTGAGGGTGTCGCCGAGGTCGTCGCCGCGTCCCTCCAGCGCCCGGGACACGGCGGACAGGGTCGCGGCGAGCTTCTGCGGCTGGACGGCGGTGAGCGTCGGCAGCACGTTGTCGAGCACCTGCTGGAGTTCGACGGCGTTGGCGGACCGGTCCTGCGGGATGACGGTCCCGGCGGCCAGCGTCCCGCCGGAGGCCCCGCCCGCCGGTACGAGGGCCACGAACCGCTCCCCGAACAGGGTGGTCGGCAGCATCTGGGCGCGGACGTCGGCGGGGATGTCGTCGAGGGCGCCGGGCTTCATCGCCAGGGTGAGGCGGGCGCCCTCGGGGGTGGCGTCGATGGCGCGGACCTCGCCGACGACGACGCCGCGCAGTTTCACCTCGGCGCCCAGGTGCATCTCGTTGCCGACGCTGCCGGTCTCCACGACGACCGGGGCGGAGTCGGTGAACTCCTTGTCGTAGACGGCGACGGCGAGCCACACCAGCAGGGCGAGGACCAGCCAGAACGCCACTCCGGCGAGGCGTCGGTCCAGGGTCGTGGGACCGCGCATCTCAGCCCGCCACCTTCACGGTCGTGGTGGCGCCCCACAGCGCCAGCGACAGGAAGAAGTCGGTGACGCTGATCAGGACGATGGCGTTGCGCACCGACCGCCCCACGGCGACGCCGACCCCGGCGGGGCCGCCGGTGGCGCGGTAGCCGTAGTAGCAGTGGGCGACGATCACCATCACGCTGAAGAGGAACACCTTCAGTACGGAGAGCAGGACGTCCGTGGGTGACAGGAACAGGTTGAAGTAGTGGTCGTAGGTGCCCGCCGACTGGCCGTTGAACCAGACGGTGACGTACCGGGAGGCCAGGAAGGACGAGAGCAGCCCGATCGCGTAGAGCGGGATGATGGCGACGACCCCGGCGATGATGCGGGTGGTGACGAGGTACGGCATGGAGTGGACGCCCATGCCTTCGAGGGCGTCGACCTCCTCGTTGATGCGCATCGCGCCGAGCTGCGCGGTGAACCCCGCGCCGACGGTGGCGGACAGGGCGAGTCCGGCGACCAGCGGGGCGATCTCGCGGGTGTTGAAGTAGGCGGAGACGAACCCGGTGAAGGCGGCGGTGCCGATCTGGTCGAGGGCGGCGTACCCCTGGAGCCCGACGACGGTGCCGGTGAACAGGGTCATCGCGACCATCACGCCGATGGTGCCGCCGATGACGCCGAGTCCGCCGGTGCCGAAGGCGACCTCGGCGAGGAGGCGCTGCACCTCCCTGAGGTAGCGGTGCAGGGTGCGCGGCACCCAGAGCAGGGCGCGGGTGTAGAACAGCAGCTGGTCGCCGGAGCGGTCGAGCCAGACGAGCGGGGAGGCCACCGGCCTCAGCCTCCCTTCGGCGGGACGATCTGGAGGTAGACGCTCGTCATCACCATGTTGACGAAGAACAGCAGCAGGAAGGTGATGACGACGGACTGGTTGACGGCGTCGCCGACGCCCTTGGGCCCGCCGCGCGGGTTCAGTCCGCGGTAGGCGGCGACCAGGCCCGCGAGGAACCCGAAGACCAGCGCCTTGAGTTCGCTGACGTACAGGTCGGGCAGCTGGGCGAGGGCGGAGAAGCTGGACAGGTAGGCGCCGGGGGTGCCGTCCTGGAGGAAGATGTTGAAGAAATACCCCCCGAGGATGCCCACCACCGAGACCAGCCCGTTGAGCAGCACGGCCACGCCCATCGTCGCCAGCACCCGCGGTACGACCAGCCGCTGCACCGGCGAGATGCCCATGACCTCCATGGCGTCGAGTTCCTCGCGGATCTTGCGGGAGCCGAGGTCGGCGCAGATCGCGGAACCGCCCGCGCCCGCGATCAGCAGGGCGACGATGAGCGGGCTGGCCTGCTGGACGACGGCGAGGACGCTGGCGCCGCCGGTGAAGGACTGGGCGCCGAGCTGCTGGGTGAGCGAGCCGACCTGGAGGGCGATGACCGCGCCGAACGGGATGGAGACCAGGGCGGCGGGCAGGATGGTGACGCTGGCGACGAACCAGAACTGCTCGATGAACTCGCGGAACTGGAACGGCCGCCGGAAGACGCCCCGGGCGACCTCGGCGGCGAGCGCGAACAGGTGGCCGGTCTCCCGCAGCGCGGCGGTGATCATGCGCCGCTCCCGGCCGTGGGCAGCGGCGCGGTGGGGTGGGCGGCGTAGGACTGCCGGATCGCCTCGCGGGCGGCGGGCGGCAGGGTGTCGATCACGCCCCTGACCCGCTCCCGGTGCCGGGCGACGGCCCGGCGCGGCGGAAGGCCCTCGGACGGCTCCAGCTGCGGGACGACCCGGCGGGGCCGCGCCGCGACGAGGGTGCCGGGACCGGCGGCCTCGGCGGCGAGGGTGGCGGCGTCCTTCTCCTCGGACATCCCGATCGGGCCCTCGCGGCGGCCGTCGAGGAACTGCGCCACCACCGGCTCGTCGCTGGTCAGCAGCGCCTCACGCGGGCCGAAGGTGACCAGTTCGCGGCGGAAGAGCATCCCCATGTTGTCGGGGACCTGGGCGGCGATGTCGAGGTTGTGGGTGACGATCAGCATCGTCGCGTCCGTCCGCGCGTTCAGGTCGATCAGCAGCTGGGAGAGGTAGGCGGTACGCACCGGGTCGAGGCCGGAGTCGGGTTCGTCGCAGAGGATGATCTGCGGGTCGAGGACCAGCGCCCTGGCGAGCCCCGCCCGCTTGCGCATCCCGCCACTGATCTCGCCGGGCAGCTTGCCCTCGGCGCCGAGCAGCCCGACGACCTCGATCCGCTCCATGACGATGCGGCGGATCTCGGACTCCTTCTTACGGGTGTGCTCGCGCAGCGGAAAGGCGATGTTGTCGAAGACGGACATGGACCCGAAAAGGGCGCCGTCCTGGAACATGAGCCCAAATACCTTGCGGGTCTCGTAAATATCGCGGGCAGGGCTGTTCACCATGTCGACGCCATTGATGAGAACCCGGCCGCGCTGCGGTTTGAGCAGCCCGATGAGCGATTTCAGAAACACCGTCTTTCCGGTGCCGGACGGGCCCAGCATGACGCTGACCTCGCCGGGTGGCAGGGTGAGGGACACATCCCTCCAGATCGTCTGCTTGCCGAAGGACATGGTCAGCCCCTCGACCGCCACTTCGATTCCCACATCACCTCCAAAAAGGGTGCTTCGGCGTACACGCGGAGCGCACGTTAAGCCGGTGCGCGGTGCACTGACAACAGGCCGGACCAGACATTCGGGCCACCGTCGCGCTCTTTGTCACCGGGCAGACAAACAGCGCCGCGGCACTTGTCTCCACGGTCACAGGCCGGGTGCTGGCCCGGCACCCGGAGGCGGAGCGGGGTCGCGCACCTCCCAGGGGGGCGTCGGGGCATTCACCAGGACAACAGCGCCGTGTCCGGCACGCTACGGCTGAGTAACCTCGGCAGGCAAGAGCGGGTCCCGAGTTTTCCGGCTGTTTTTGCACGTCGCCGGTGAACCTGTCATCCGGCACTCAAATCGGGGCCCCGGTTTTGTCATCCAGCACAGAAGTCGCGATGGCGCGGTCCGGACGCCCGGCGGCCCCACCCTTAGCACCGCACTGACTAAAGCCCGGCGCGGATCGCTCACCTGCGGGACAGGAGTTCTCCCGGACGGAAAGAATCATGGTCAGCGGCATTGTTCGGCTAAGTTTCCCGCAAGTAACGTCCGTGTTCGTCGGCCGGAGTTTTCCGTGCCGTGGACCTCTGCCCTCAATCCCAAGGAGAGTCCCAGAACCATGAAGAAAACGACGAAGAGAATCGCCGTCGTGGCGAGCGCGGGTGCGGCCGCGTTCGGTATGGCCGTCAGCCCGTCCTCCGCGGTGGCGTCCACCGTCTGGACCGTCAACCCGTCCCCCGCCAGCTTCACGGCGCCCAACAGCGGCAACATCGTCATGACAGCCGGTATCCCGATGACGTGTACGACGTCGACGGCGTCCGGCACGATGCAGACCAACACGGGCAACCCCTCGACGGTCGCCAGCATCGCCAACATCAACTTCGGCACCGCCGCCCAGCCCTGCACCAGCGTCCTGGGCAACGTGACCACGGTGGCGACCACGCCCTGGACCATCAAGGCGGTGGACTACAACGCCTCGGCCGGGGTGACCACCGGCTACGTGGACAACATCAAGGCGAAGGTGACCGCCGGGATCTGCTCCTTCATCGTCACCGGCAGGGCGTCCGGCACCTACACCAACTCCACCGGCATCCTCGCGGTCAGCAGTGTCTCCGGTGAGCTGGCGGTCTCCGCTCCCTCGGGTTGCGGGTCGGTCGTCACCACCGCCACCAAGCCCATCTTCAAGGGCAAGTACGCCGTCAAGGTGACCCGTACCAACACCATCCCGACCGTGGTGGGCTCCAACCCTCCGTGAGCGTAGCCCCCGCCACCAGCGCCCGGCCGGTGCCACCGGCCGGGCGCGCGCGAGTTGCCCGCGCGTGCCCGACGACCGCGCTCGCGGACCGCCCGACGACCCAGCGGAGTACCCCATGACAGACCCCCGCCGCGCCCCGCGCGGCACCGCCCGGACCCGGGCCCGCAGCGCGGTGGTCGCCGCGTTCGTGGTGCTGGCCGCCACCCTGCCCGCCCGGGCCGTGGCCGCCGCAGCGCAGCCGGTCGACGCCGCGCTGCCCTACGTCTGCGACCTGCCGTCCGGGCAACAGCCCGCCACCGTACGGGTCTCGGCCACCTTCCCCGCCCAGGTGGCGCCGGGCGAGCCGATCGAGCCGACGGACGTCACCACCACCGTGGAACTGCCCGAGCAGGCGGCGGCCGACCTCACCGCGCTCGGCGCGACCAGCGCCCGGGCGGCGACCCGGCTCGACATCGGGGTGGCCCAGCACGACACCACCGCGCGGGCGACCTGGCGGGGCACCGCCGAGCCCGTCACCGTGCCGCCGTCCGGCCCGCTCACCCTGACCGCGACCGGCGACGTCGCCTCGGTGACCGCGAACGACGCGGGCGACCTCGTCTTCACCGCCGGGGGCCTCACCCTCGACCTGGCCCCGGCCACCGCCGACGGCACCCCCACCGACCCCGCCGCGGTCACCGTCGAGTGCGTCCTCGCCGACGACGCCCCGGACGCCGGACGGCTGGCCACCGTGGCCGTCGGCAGCGCACCGGGCACCGGCACGGAGTCCCCGGCCGGGACACCGTCGGCGTCCCCCTCCGCCTCCGGCTCCGGCGCGCCCGAGGAACGGGAACGGCAGGGCGACCGCGCCCCCAGGATCACCGAGACCGCGCCGGGCGGCACCACGTCCACCGCCGAGGCGCCGACGTGCAGGCACGACGAGGCGCACCCCGCGACCCCGTCCTCGATGGTCGCGTACATCACCGGCTACTCCAACGTGCGCAAGCTCAAGGGCGCGTCCCTCATCCCGTTGTCGTGCACCATGCTCGAACAGGGCGAGCTGAACCTGGACTTCCTGCCCGACTTCTCCGGCGCGAAGCTCAGCCAGAAGTCCACGGGCGAGCTGTACGACGAGGGGCGCCAGCGCGTCCGGCCCTTCAAGGCGACCTTCCTGACCTTCGACTTCGCCCCGACGACGGCCACGATGGTGCTGGAGCAGACCGGCCCGATCACCATCGACTCGGCCGGGTTCTACGACTTCCTGGAGAACTTCATCAGCCTGGACACCTACGTCCGGGTGCCCATGGTCCTCCGGGTCACCGCGCTGGAGGTGAACGGCACCCCGCTGGACGTCGGCCCCGACTGCCGTACCCGGCAACCGCTCACGTCCGAGGAGCCGGACCCGGAGCAGCACCCCGGAGAGCACATGGTGCTGTTCGGCCGCGGCGAGCAGATCGGCGGCGAGGTCGCCACCGGCTATCTGCTGTCCTCCGGCGGCCCGCTGACCGGTGAGTTCGCCATCCCCGCCTTCACCGGCTGCGGCACCGGCGGCGAGGACCTCGACCCGCTGCTCACCGCCTCGGTCTCCGGGTCCGGCAACTACATCAAGCTGATCCAGGGCCAGACCTGCGCCCCGCTGGTGCCGAACCCGAACGAGTGCACCGAGGACCTCCAGCCCCTGATCATCCCCGAGCCCGAACGCTGACCCGCTTCCACACGCTGTCCGTTCCGCCCTCCAACCCCCCTCCGACGACACGGAAGGCCACCACCCATGAACCGCACCGCCCTCGGCGCCAGACTCGCCACCGTCACCGCGCTCGGCACCGCCCTCACCGCCTTCGCCGCCACCGGCACCGCGACCGCCGCGGTCACGCCGAACGGCGAGTGGGCGCCGTTCACCCGCTGCCCCGTGGACGCCCCGGCGATGCTGGCCGCGGACGGCCTGGCCAAGACCCCGCAGTGCGTGGTCGCGTCCTCGCCGAGCGGCTCCATCAAGCTGGGCAGCACCACCGTGACGACCGGGAAGACCAACCTCCAGATGGGCGTGGTGCAGAACTCCGACGGCACCAGCAGCGTCGTCGCCCCGTCCGGCGGCGCGCTCATCGCCGACTCCGCGACCGTCCCCGGCGGCCTGCTCGGGCTGATGTGCCCGAGCGACATCCCCTTCGTCACGGCCATCTGCGACCAGCTCACCAACAGCACCCTCAACAAGATCACCGCGACCGTGGAGTCCGTGGGCACGCCGTACGCGTTCAACCAGACCGCGGGCATCATCACCGGCGAGCCGATCGTGGCCATACCGGTGCGGATCCACCTGGAGAACCCGTTCCTGGGCAGCAACTGCTACATCGGCACCCGCAGCGCGCCGGTCGTGCTGCGCCCGCAGAACCTCACCTTCCCCGACTTCGGCATCTCCTTCTTCAACGGCGACGGCAGCACCGCCGACGACGGTGAGCTGACCCGGATCAACCTCACCGGGGCCACCCAGAACGACAGCACCTTCGCGGTGCCCGGCGCGAGCGGCTGCGGCCTCGGCCTGTTCGGGCTGATCGACGCGGCCGTCAACGCCAAGACGGGCCTGCCCTCCGCCGCCGGGGAGAACACCCTCACCCTCAACGACAGCCAGACCTACCTGGCCGGTCTGACGGCACCCGGCACGGCCGCGCCGGACGCGGGCAAGGTGCTCAGCCAGGCGTGGCACTCCGCCGTCGACTAATGGCCGCCCAGCGGCGATTCTCGGCCGTCCCCGCAGTCCCGTCCCGTCCCTCCGCATCGAAATGTGCACAAGCTGTGTACGGGGAAAAGAAGTTGTTTTAACTTCATCAGCCCAGACAGGCAGCACCAGACGGCCGGTCGTGTGCCGTCGCCCACCACGCGGGCGGCGGACGCACGGCCGGTTCCCCCCATCACGGGCGCAACGGAGAGCAAGGGACACCTCATGTCTTCCATCACGCACCCGCCGGAGGTCGGTGAACCTATCGGGCCCCTCCCCAAGGAGTTCGCCGCCCTGATCAGACCGGAGTTACCCGGCCTCCTCAAGGAGATACGCGCCGAGGTCACCCGGGCCTACCCCGTCTACGGCCGACTGCTCAACGGCCCCAACTCGGGCGCCATCCGCCAGGGCGTGGAACAGGCGCTGTCCGCCTTCGTGGACCGGGTCGCCGAGCCCGGCAAGAGCGCCGTCCTCCGCGACCAGCTGCTGCGCAAGTTCGGCCGCGTCGAGGCGTACGAGGGTCGCGAACTGGACACCCTGCAGGGGGCGTTCCGGCTCGGCGCCCGGATCGCGCTGCGCCGCGCCAAGGCCGTGGGCCAGCAGTACCAGCTCTCCCCCACCCTGATCCTCGCCTTCGCCGACGCGCTGTTCGCCTATGTCGAGGAGCTGGAGGCGGTCTCCCGGGAGGGCTACGTGGAGGTGCTGTCGCGGGCCAACTCGGAGGTCTCCGCGCAGCGCAGGCGGCTGCTGCACCTCGTCCTGGCCGCGCCGCCGCTGCCGCACGAGCTGCCCCGGCTCTGTGAGACGGCCGCCTGGGAGTTACCGGCCGAGGTCACCATGGTCGCCCTGCGCACGCCGGTGCCCGAGCACCTGGAGGCCGGGCTGGCCGGGGACGTCCTCGCGGACCTCGACGTCCCGCACCCGCATCTGCTGATCCCCGGCGCGCTGACGCCGGAACGGCTGACGATGCTCCAGGCGGCGCTGTCCGGCACGCACGCCGCGGTGGGCCTGACGGTGCCGCTGACACAGGCCGCCGACTCCATCCGGTGGGCGCGCCGGGTGCTCCAGCTCGTGGACGAGGGAGCGGTGGCCGACGCGCCCCTGGTGCGCTGCGAGGACCATCTGGTCACCATCTGGCTGCTGTCCGACGCGCCCCTGGTCTCCCAGCTCGCCGCCCGCGAACTGGCGCCGCTCGACGGGATGCCCGCCAGCCGACGCGACCGGCTGGTGGAGACCCTGCGCGTCCATGTCTCCACCCGGGCCCCGGCCGAGCAGGTCGGCGAGCTGCTCGGCGTACACGCCCAGACCGTGCGCTACCGCCTCCGCAACCTCGACGCCCACCTCGGCGACCGCCTCGCCGACCCGGACCACCGCTTCGCCCTGGAGGCGGCCCTGCGCGCCCTCCACCTCCGACGCGGTCCCGCCGCCCCCCGCCGCCGCGCCTAGGCGTGTCGCGAAGGTCCCGCCTGCCGCCCGACGCCGGGCGCGCCCCAGCCGCCGACGTCCGCGAACCGGCCACCCCCTCGTGGCCGGAGGTCAGCCCGCCTCGCGTTCCGAGAGGGCCTGTTGGCGCAGTGCCTGCTCGCGGTCGGCGAGTTTGCTGAGCATCTCCACGACGCGGTCGCGGGACTCGTCCGCGGCGTCGATGGCCTCCATGCACTGCCAGTACGTGCCCTCGTCGGGCGCGGCGCAGGTGATGCCGACCAGGGCGATGCCGACCTCGCCGAGCAGCCCGCCGAGGCGCAGCAGGGTCTGCCGGGCGTCGCCCAGGTCGGTCAGCTGCGCCGCGCGTAATTCGCCGGGGGCCAGTTCGGGGGTGTCGAGCACACCGCAGCCGCGGCCCGCCAGCTCGGTCAGCCCGCGGGCCTCGCCGCGCAGCTCGGGCGGGCCCGTGACGGCGAGGTGGCTGCCTATGGCCTGGGCCAGCGCCTGGGCCTGCCACACCTCCGTGAGGATGTGCGGCACCTCGCCGCTGCCCGCCAGGGCCCGTCTGCTCGTCACGATGAGCCGCACCGCGTCCATGCGCTCGCCCCGTCGTCATGACACGCTCCCGCGCGTCCGCCCGAACTCCCTTGTTCACTACCCAGCGTGAGGGCGCTTGAGACCAAATACCAGAGGAAGGCGGAAAATTGTGGACAACAATTCGGACCCAGCCCCGATTTTCGATACGGAGAGTAAGAGTGGAGCCCATCGTTCCAGCAGCGGGCGCCGCGTCGGCGACCGCCCGTCACGCCTCCGCGGACCCCCCGCTCCCCGGTACCGGGAACCGCCGTTCGTTCCGGTCGATCTTCGCGGCGAGCGCGGCCAGCGGGTCGATGCCGAGGGTGGCGCAGAGCTGGAGCAGGTAGGCGAGCACGTCCGCCACCTCGTCCGTGACGCGGTGCGCCGCGCCGGGGTCGGACATCACCCGGGCGGACTCCTCGGGCGTCAGCCACTGGAAGATCTCCAGCAGTTCGGACGCCTCCACGCTGAGCGCGGCGGCCAGGTTCTTGGGGGTGTGGTACGGCTGCCAGTCGCGGGCGGCGGCGAACTCCACCAGCCTGCGCTGCAGTCCCGCCACGTCGAGGGGTTCGGTCACGGCGTCAGGTGTACACCGTGGCCTCCCCTCACATCCCCGGCACCCCCACGCCCCGCATCAACCCCTGCACCTCCGTACCGGGCGGGGTGAGCAGGAAGACGTTGCGGTCCACCCGGTGCATCCCGCTGGACAGGCCGAAGACGACGCCGGTGCTGAAGTCGAGGACGCGCTTGGCGACCTCGGTCTCCGCACCGGAGAGGTCGAGGAGGACGGGGACGCCGGACATCAGGGTCTCGGCGACCTCCCGGGCGTCCGCGAAGACGGTGACCCGCAGCACGACGAACCGCCGCCGCGCCTCGGTCTCCGCCTCCGGGTGGGCGCGGTGGTCCACCGCGGACGGCCAGGCGTCCCGGCCGCGCAGCGGAACGACCTGGGCGAGCCCCTCCCACTGTTCATCGGTGACATCGTGACGGTGCACCGGCTCCCCCGATCTGACTCGCGCTCATCTCCTGCACCAGCCAATTCTTACGCCAAGTCACCCGTTCGGCCCAACAGCGACACGGTGTGCGACCGGACGGGGCGCACGGCTCCCCGGGTTCCGCCCACCCGTACGGAGTATCCGCCGGGCCGCCGAACCGGCTACGCCTCCCGGGTGACCGGACCGCCCCGTTCCCCCGCTGGCGGACGGAATCCGGCGCACCGACCTCTTACGGAGTCATGACGTGCCGGGCGCGGCCCTGCGGTCCGGCCGGGTCGCGGATCTAGCGTGGGCGTATGCGTGTACTGGTCACCGGCGGTGCCGGGTTCATCGGGTCCCATGTGGTGGAGGAACTGACGGCGCGCGGGCACGAACCCGTCGTCTACGACCTGCGGGCGGACGCCCGGTCCGACGTGCGCGACGGCGCCGCGGTCGCCCGCGCCCTGGCCGGGGTGGACGCCGTCTGCCACCAGGCCGCCAAGGTCGGCCTCGGCACCGGCTTCGGCGACGCCCCGGACTACGTCTCCCACAACGACCTCGGCACGGCCGTCCTGCTGGCCGCGATGGCCGAGGCGGGCGTACGGCGGCTGGTCCTCGCCGGGTCGATGGTGGTGTACGGCGAGGGCCGCTACGACTGCCCGCGGCACGGCGTGGTCCGGCCGGGCCCGCGCGCCGTGGTCGACCTGGACGGCGGCCGGTTCGAGCCGCGCTGCCCCGCGTGCGGCGCCGACCTCGTGCCGGGGCTGGTCGCGGAGGACGCGCCGACCGACCCGCGGAACGTGTACGCCACCACCAAGCTCGCGCAGGAGCACCTGGCCGCCGCGTGGGCCCGTTCGACCGGCGGCGCGGCGGTGTCGCTGCGCTACCACAACGTGTACGGCCCCCGGATGCCCCGCGACACCCCGTACGCCGGGGTCGCCTCCTTCTTCCGCTCCGCGCTGGCCCGCGGCGAGGCCCCCCGCGTCTACGAGGACGGGCGGCAGCGCCGGGACTTCGTGCACGTACGGGACATCGCGGCGGCGGGCGCGACCGCGCTGGAGGCGGAACCGCCGCCCGGCGCGCTGACCGCGTACAACACCGGCAGCGGCGACCCGCACACCGTCGGGGAGATGGCGGCGGCGCTGGCCGCGGCCTGCGGTGGGCCCGCGCCCGTCGTCACCGGCGAGTACCGGCTCGGCGACGTCCGGCACATCACCGCCGACTCCGCGCGGCTCCGGGCCGAGCTGGGCTGGAAGCCGGAGGTCGGCTTCGATGAGGGGATGCGCGAGTTCGCGCGCGCCGGAATGGCCGGGGGGCAGCGGTGAGCGCCGACGTCGACGTGGTCCTGCCCTGCCTGAACGAGGCCGACGCGCTGCCGTGGGTGCTTCGGCGGATCCCCGCCGGGTGGCGGGCGCTGGTGGTGGACAACGGCTCCACCGACGGCTCCGCGGAGATCGCCCGGGAGCTGGGCGCGACGGTCGTGCCCGAGTCCCGGCGCGGCTTCGGCGCCGCCTGCCACGCCGGGCTGACGGCGGCCACCGCCGACATCGTCTGCTTCTGCGACTGCGACGCCTCCCTCGACCCGGGCCTGCTGGTGCCGTTCGTCGCGGAGGTCCGCGCGGGCGCCGCCGACCTGGTGCTCGGGCGGCGCCGTCCGCAGGGCCGGGGCGCCTGGCCCGCGCACGCCCGCGCCGGGAACCTCGCGCTGTCGCGGATGCTGCGTCGCCGCACCGGGCTGCGCCTGCGTGACCTGGGCCCGCTGCGCGCGGCCCGCCGCGAGGAGCTGCTCGGCCTCGGCCTCACCGACCGGCGCAGCGGCTACCCGCTCCAGATGGTGGTGCGCGCCGCCGACGCGGGCTGGCGGGTCACCGAGCACGACGTGCCGTACCTGCCGCGCACCGGCGCGTCCAAGGTGACCGGCACCTGGCGCGGCACCTGGCAGGCGGTGCGCGACATGAGCCGTGTGCTGGCCGAACCGCCCACGGCACGACCCCTGACCACCACGCGGGAAGGCACACCCAGTTGAGCACGTTGCTCGTCATCGCCAAGGAGCCGCGGCCCGGCCGGGTGAAGACCCGGCTGACCCCTCCGTTCACCCCCGAGGAGGCGGCGGCGCTCGCCGAGGCGGCCCTCGCCGACACCCTGGCCGCCGTCGCCGCCACCCCCGCCGACCGCCGGGTCCTGGTCCTCGACGGGGCCCCGGGGCCCTGGCTGCCGCCCGGCTTCGACGTCGTCCCGCAGGTGCCGGGCGGCCTGGACGAGCGGCTGGCCGCGGCCTTCGCCGGGTGCGACGGGGGCCCGGCCCTGCTGGTCGGCATGGACACCCCGCAGGTCACCCCGGAACTCCTCACCGTGGACTTCGCGGACTGCGACGCGTACTTCGGACCGGCGGAGGACGGCGGCTTCTGGGCCCTCGGCCTGGCCGCCCCCGACCCCGCGCTGCTGCGCGGCGTGCCCATGTCGACGCCGGTCACGGGCGCCGCCCAGCGGGCCCGGCTGGCCGGGGCGGGGCTGCGGGTGCGGGAGCTGCCCCGGCTGCGGGACGTGGACACCGCCGCCGACGCCGGGGCGGTCGCCGCCGAGGCGCCGCACGGCCGCTTCGCCGCCGCGCTGACCCGGCTGACCACGCCGATGACGACGACCGCCACGACCGCCACGACCGCCCGATGAGTACGGCCCACGACCTCACCGAGGCGCGCGCGGCCACCGCCTGGGACACCGCACCGGCCCCCTGGGGGACCGGGGACCCCTACTCCGAGGCGCTGCGCGCCGGACGGGGTCCGCTGTTCCTGGAGCGGGCCGACGGCTGGCTGCTGCCGCTGGACGTGGAGCGGTGGTGCGCCGCCGCCGACCCGGTGGACCTGGCGGTCCTGGACCGCTGCGAGGGCGCCGTCCTCGACGTGGGCTGCGGGCCGGGGCGGCTGGTGGCGGCGCTGGCCGCGCGGCGGCGCCGGGCGCTGGGCATCGACGTCAGCGAGGCCGCCGTGGCGCACACCGTCCGGCACGGCGGACGGGCGCTGCGCCGCTCGGTCTTCGAGCCGCTGCCCGGCGAGGGCGGCTGGGACACGGCCCTCCTCATGGACGGCAACGTCGGCATAGGCGGCGACCCACGCGCCCTCCTGGGCCGCCTCGCCGAACTGCTGGCCCCCGGCGGCCTCCTGATCGCCGAGACCGCCGCCGTCGACATCGACGAACGCGCCCAGGTCCAGGTCGTCCAGCTGGCCTCCACCCACCGCATCGCGGGCACCCCGTTCCCGTGGGCCCGCCTCGGCACCCCGGCCCTGCTCCGCCACGCCGACGCCACGGGCTGGCACACCGTCGACCAGTGGTCGGCGGAGGGACGCTGCTTCGTCGCGCTGCGGACGTGAACGGCGCGGCGAGCGCCAGCAGGGCACCCCCGGCACACGAGCCGGGGGTGCCCTCCGTCTCACTCCCCGGCAGGGGCCCGCCCCGCCCGCCGCAGCCGCAGGACGAACACCAGCGCCGACCCCGCGAACAACGCGGCGCTGACCAGCAGCCAGCGGCCCAGGAAGCCGTCCGCCGACAAGCCGGTGGCGGAGTGGTAGCGGGCGTCGACCCGCCCGGCGACCAGCGGGAACCACACGAGCAGCAGCAGCGCGGAGAACGCCGCCGGGACCCGCACGTACGCCGTCCACTCCCGGCGCGCGCCCGCGCCGAACGCCCGTACCACCGCGCGGTCCGCCGTCGCGTACAGCGGCAGCAGCACCAGGTCGTGGAGGAACGCCGCCCCCACGAACCAGAGCAGCACCTGGAACCAGTCGCCCTCCAGCAGCCGTACGCCCGCGTACCCGGCGAGGGCGAAGGAACAGGCCAGCAGCAGGATCTGGAGCGGACTGCCCAGCGGCAGCCGTGGCTTCCGTCGCATCTTCACGTCAGTCTCCTCACAGGTCCCCGAAGTCCAGCCGACGCACCCACTTGGTGTTCAGCACGCCGGGCGCCGCGGGGACGATGATCCGGGCCGGGAAGCCGTGGTCGGGGGTGAGCGGCTCGCCGTTGGCGTCCAGGGCGAGCAGCGACCGCGGGTCGCGGACCTGGTTGGCGCGGAGCGCGGCCGTGCGGAACGCCCCCGTGCGTTGCAGCGACTCCACCAGCACGTCGGGCGCCCGGTCGGGATCGTCGTACCCGACGAGCGCGGCGAGGTCCCGCAGCCGTACCCCCCGCCACCACTGGTCGGACGTCGACCAGCCCTCCACGCACGCGATGGGCAACGACGAGCTGTGCAGCGGCAGCCGGAGCAGGTCGGCGCGGGCGAGCCGGACCGTGCCGGAGGGGCCGGTGACGACCAGCCGCCAGGCGTCCTCGGTGGTCTCGGCCGGGCGGATGCCGCGGTACGCGGCCGTCTTGTTGATCTGGAAGCCGCCGGGACCGCCGCCCGGCTCCGGCCCGCCGTGCGGGGCGAGCACGGCGGTCTGCCGCAGCGGTCCGTCGAAGGAGCGTCCGGCGGTGGTGACGAACAGCAGCGCCGAGCCGCCGCCGACGAACCACAGCGCCCCGCGCCGCGACACGGTCGCCGGGTCGGGTGCCGGGGCGGCCAACGGAACCTCCTCCTCCCGCTCCCCCGTCCCCTCCCGCATCCGGCGCAGGTTGCGCAGCGCCAGCGGCAGTTTCAGCGCGACGTGCGCGAGGAACGCGGCGAAGAACACCCACGCCCCGTAGAAGTGCAGCGGGTAGAAGGAGCCGGGGAAGACGTAGTCCAGCTGGACGTTGAGCACGCCGGTCACGAACTCGAACAGCGCGCCGCCGACGAGCAGCAGCAGCGACAGCCGTTCCAGGCCGTGGGCGAGCGAGCGCACCGGGGGCAGCGCGAACAGCCGGGGGACGACGGACCACAGCTTGGCCAGCAGCACCGGGACCAGGGTGATCCCGAGCGTGACGTGCAGGCCCTGGTTGAGCCGGTACAGCCAGTGCGGGCGGGTCGGCCACGAGAAGAGGTAGAAGCCGAGGAGCCCCTTGTCCGGCGTCTTGTCGTTCACCGGCGACAGGTTCGGGTTGTAGGCGGCGTACGACAGCAACCCGGTCAGGAAGAGGACCGAGATCCCGGCGAGCAGGACCACGCCGAGCACCGCGGTGAACCGGGTGCCGCGGACGGGACTGCGCCAGAACCCGGGGTTCGAGGGAGGAAACGGAGACCGTGCCATGCCCCCGACCGTAGGCCGCTCCGGCCGGGCCGGCGGCCGGTGACCGATGACGAAACGCTGACGTCCGCCGCGCGTACCAACCGGTCCCGGGCGCGGCGGCCTAGCGTTCCGGTGTGACCCGCACTTCGCCCCGCACCCCGCTCCGCCCCGAGTCCGACGAGCGCACCCCGCCCGCCGAGCGCCGCGCGCCCGACCTGCTCGCCGCGGCGGCGGCGGTCGTGCTCTTCGTCGCGGCCGTCCTCGTCGGCCACCACCTCCAGAACACCTACCACACGCTGTCCGTCAACTGGGCGCCGCTGCTGGCGTCCTGGGACCCGCACGTCGGCCCCGGCACCGTGGCCGCGCCGCTGGTGGCGGTCGCGGTGGTGGTGTACGCCCCCACGCTGGCCGCCCGGCTGCCCTGGCGGGCGCTGCTCGCCTCGGCGTGGGCGACGGCGCTGGCGTGGACGTTCTCCCTCGCCCTGATCGACGGCTGGCACCGCGGCATCGCCCGTCGGCTGACCACCCGCTACGAGTACCTCCAGGTCATCGACCGCTTCCACGACATCCCGGCGGCGCTGGCCACCTTCACCGACCACATCCTCATCCAGCCGGGCACCGACCACTGGCCCGCGCACATCGCCGGGCACCCCCCGGCGGCGACCGTCACCTTCGTGCTGCTCGACCGGATCGGGCTGCGCGGCGGCGGCTGGGCCGGGGTCTGGTGCATCACCGTCGGCACCACGGCCGTCCTCGCGGTGCTGGTCGCGGTGCGGGCGCTGGCCGGGGAGCGGCTGGCCCGGCGGGCGGCGCCGTTCCTGGTGCTGGCGCCGGGCGCGGTGTGGATGGGCACCTCGGCGGACGCGTACTTCGCGGCGGTGGCCGCCTGGTCGGTGGCGCTGCTGGCGCTGGCGGCGACCGCGCGGACGGCGGGGCGGCGGCGGGCGGCGCTGTTCGGCTCGGGCCTGCTGTTCGGCCTGACCTGCTACCTGTCCTACGGCCTCACGCTGGTCGCGGTGATCCTCGCGGGCGTCGTGCTGGTCACCCGGGACCGGGTGCGGGAACTGCTCGCGGGGATGCCGTTCTGGCTGGCGGGACTGGTGGTCGTCCCGACGGTGTTCACGCTCTACGGCTTCGACTACTTCGAGGCGTACCGCATCCTCGTCGACCGCTACAACCAGGGTGCCGGGGGCTTCCGCCCGTACGGCTACTGGGTCTGGGCCAACCTCGCCTGCACGGTCCTGGTGGTCGGCCTCGCGACGGTCGCGGGGCTGCGCCGGACCGGCGTGACCCTGCTGCGCCGGGGCGGGCCGCTGAAGTCGTCCCCGGACGTGCCGGAGGTGCGGCTGGCGCTGCTGGTGTGCGCGGCGCTGCTCGCGCTGCTGATCGCCGACCTGTCCGGCATGAGCAAGGCGGAGACGGAGCGGATCTGGCTGCCGTTCGCCCTGTGGCTGCTCCCCGCCTGCGCCTTCCTGCCCAGGTCACGGGCCTGGCTTCCGGCGCAGGCAGGGGTGGCCTTGGTGGTCAACCACCTGCTGTGGACGGGGTGGTGAGAGCGGCCTCCGGTCCCTGCGTCAGCTCAGGTCGACCAGGCGGTTGTCGAAGACGTATCCCGCGACCTTCTCACCGAGGGTGAGTCCGTCCTCGGCGTCCCACGGGAAGTGCACGCCGAGCCAGACCCTGCTGTAGGCGTCCTCCCGAGCGGCGGCGCTGAAGCTGGTGAAGTGGCGGGTGTGGACCGGGGAGCGCGGGTCGTCGGTGACCATGTCGAAGGCGATGCCGTCCGCGTTGAAGTACCGCCGCATGATGCCCGCCCAGGCGGCGCCGAAGGTGGCGTGGCCGGACGCCCAGGCGGGGAAGCACGGGTTGACGTTGACGCCGTCCGCGTTCTTCAGCAGGGGCTTCCACTCCGGGTCGATCCCGCTCTCCCGGATGGCGGAGACAGGGCGCCAGAGGTCGATCTCCGTCTGGTACTTGACGTCCCGGACGGCGATCCCGGCGTCCGCCAGGGCGATCGACACCAGGGCGAAGAGCCGGGCGTTCTGGTAGGTGTTCAGCCCGCGCTGGGTGGCGATGTCGCGGGTGGCCTGGAGGAGCTGGCCCGGCGGCTTGAAGGTGCCGTCGTTGTCGTTGGCCCAGAACCAGGCGGCGGCCTCCTGGTCGACCGTCCGGTTGACCTCCGGGGTCTCCGTGGTCTCCTGCTCGGCCCCGACCCGTCGCACCGCCTCGACCTGCGCCTCGTACGCGTCGCTGGCGAGCAGTTGCTGGTACGTGCCGTACACCCCCGGGGTCGGCGGCCGGAACTGGGCGCCGGAGGTGAGGGCGAACGGTTTGACCAGGCCCCAGTTGGGGTCGACGGCGTCGCTCTGCGTCTGACAGGCGGGGTCGTTCATGTCGGCGTAGTTGGTCGGGCGCCACGCCCCCGGCTCCAGCGTTCCCGTGTACGCCTCCCGGTTCTCGGAACCGTCGAGGCGGCGGGCGTCCTCCATCTGCGTGACCATCTTGTTCACGACGGTGGTGTCCAGGATGTCGAAGTCGGTGGGCTCGGTGCCGAACCGCTCACGGAACCTCTGGTCGAGGAACGCGGTCTCGCTCCCGTAGAGGTGGAGCAGGATGTTGTAGGCGGTGCGGCCGATGACCCGTTCCTCCTCGTCGGGCCCCTCGATCCAGCCGGGGTACGGGTCGGCGTCGATGTACGGCGCCGAGCTGATGCCGCCCTTCCAGGTGAGCTGGTAGGAGCTGTCCGCGTCGTAGATGGCGGCGTTCATCATGGCGGCGGCCCGCGTGAAGGGGACGGGTCCGCCGCCCACGCGCTTGATCAGCTTGATCAGCACGTCGTTCCAGTAGTGGACGGGGTCCTGGATGGTCTGCGGCGGCAGGGCCGCCCGCGCGGGCGCCGGGGCGGCGACCAGGAGGGTCCCGGCGGTGGCGAGCGCGGCCACGAGGGCCAGCGGGAGCCGGGCACGGAACCGGCCTTTTCGTACGGATCTCGGGGCGGTGGTCTGCACGACTGCTCCTTGCGATCGCGTCGGTGGGCACACCGCGCCTGCGGTGGCACCGCGATCATGGCGCGGGGGCGGTGGCGGACGGATGTATTCAGCATCGAGTCCGGCCGGAATGGCCGGTCCCGGCCATGAACATGACGAGTTCCGGCCACCCGCACATCCCCCGGAGCCATTACCCGGCCAGCCACACCACCGGTCGACGGCTTCCGCCGGGCCGCCGCGGCGGCCGGACCACGGCGGGGACACCGGGCGCCGGATGCGGCCCGGACTGCCGCTGAACGGCGTGCCCCGCACCAGCACGTCACATTTCCCACCATAGTGGGGCCCATGAGCACGGAAGTCGCCGACCAGACCCCACCCGGCCCGCCGCCCGGCACCCCCGAGTCCGACACTCCGGACCACGCCCTCGTCGCCATCGGGATGGCCGCCGTCGTCGGCGTCGTCCTGTGGGCGTGGATCGGGGACGACTCCTTCGACGACGTGTCCTCGTCGAGCCTGACCTGGGTGCTGGACAACTTCGGCTGGCTGTTCGTGGTGGCGGCGGACGTGTTCCTGGTCCTGTGCCTGTTCATCGCCTTCAGCCGGTTCGGCCGCATCCGGCTCGGCAGGGACGACTCCGCGCCGGAGTTCGGCAACCTCGCCTGGATCGCGATGATGTTCAGCGCGGGCATGGGCATCGGCCTGATGTTCTACGGCGTCGGGGAGCCGCTCACCCACTTCCTGGCGCCCCCGCCCGCGAGCGGCGCACCACCGGAGTCCTCCGCCGCGGCCCGCACCGCGATGGAGTACTCGTTCTTCCACTGGACGCTCACCCCCTGGGCCATCTACGGCATCGCCGGACTCGCCCTCGCCTACGCCGGTTTCCGCAAGGGCCGCGGCAACCGGCTCAGCGCGGCGTTCGTACCGCTCCTCGGCGCCCGGCGGGCGGCCGGCTGGCCCGGCAGGGTGATCGACCTCCTGGCGGTCTTCGCCACGGTCTTCGGCACCGCGACCAGCCTGGGCCTGGGCGCGCTCCAGGTGGCGGAGGGCCTGGACATCACGGCGGGCGTCGACGCGACCCGCACCTCCGAACTGGTCATCATCGCGGCCCTGTCGGCGGCGTTCGTCGTCTCGGCGTTCTCCGGACTGCACCGCGGCATCAAGTGGCTCTCCACGATGAACATCGTGCTCGCGGCGGCCCTGATGCTGTTCGTCTTCCTCCTCGGCCCCACCGTCTACGTCCTCGACACCATCCCGGCGTCGGTCGGCGGCTACCTCGACAACCTCCTCCCCATGGCGACCCGCACCGGCGCCTTCTCCGACCACGAGTGGCTGGGCGCCTGGACGATCTTCTACT
Source organism: Streptomyces sp. NPDC006997 (assembly GCF_040635175.1). Lineage (NCBI taxonomy): Bacteria > Bacillati > Actinomycetota > Actinomycetes > Kitasatosporales > Streptomycetaceae > Streptomyces > Streptomyces sp. NPDC006997. The sequence goes on along the minus strand of NZ_JBEYHH010000002.1, from coordinate 204,315 downwards.
GGGCGTGGTGGCTGTCCTGGGCGCCCTTCGTGGGCACCTTCATCTCCCGCATCTCCCACGGCCGGACGATCCGCGAGTTCCTCATCGGCGTCCTGCTGGTGCCGAGCGGCGCGACCGTCATCTGGTTCTGCGTGATGGGCGGCACCGCGCTACGGCTCCAGTCCACCGGCGAGGCGGACCTCGCGGGCGCCATCGAGGACGGCGCCGAGGCGTCCCTGTTCGCCATGCTCGACGCCCTGCCGATCGGCACGGTCACGTCGTACGCCGCGATGATCCTCGTCATGACCTACTTCGTCACCAGCGCCGACTCGGCGTCCCTGGTCATGGGCTCGCTGACCAGCCGCGGCGCGCTGCACCCGCCGTCCTGGCTGGTCGTCATGTGGGGCATCCTGATGGCGGCGGTGGCGGCGGTCCTGCTGGTGGTGGGCGGCCTGAACTCCCTCCAGACGGCGACGATCCTGGTCGCGCTGCCCTTCGTCGCGGTGATGCTGGTGCTGTGCTGGGCCCTGCTCCGCGAACTGCGCGAGGACCCCGGCGCGGGCCCCGCCCGCCACCACGCCCTGCACGGCCTGGGGGACGTCGTCCGCACGATGGTCGGCGACGCGGTCACGGAACAGTCCCGCACCCGGCACCACCGGCTGCGCCGGGCGGCCCGGACCCGCCGGGACACGGACGGGGAGCCGTGACGGCCCGCACCGGCCTCAGGCCCCCTTCGCCGGGCCACCGTGTACACAGTGGGACCGGTGGGACCGGTGGGACCCCAGCCCGGTGCAGGTGTCGATCCTGGTCCGCGCGGGTCTTGACAGCGGCGGACGGTGACGGTCGCCGACCCCGGTCGAAGGGTGACGCCTGGAGCCGCTCGCCTGCCACTCCGCTGCATCCGGCGAGGCCGTTCTTCCTGGCCATGTCGAGGATCTCAGGGAGGTGATCCAGTGGGCGGACCTTGAACGACCTTACGGAAGAAGGCCGCGGCCCGGGCCCGCTCGTGCTCACCCCGTGTTCCCCTGGCTCGCGCCTCCCGGGGCTTCACGCACCATCGACATCAGCGAGGTGTGCGTCCCGGTGTCGGCGGCGGCTATCAGGCCGTGGGCTGACTCGCTCAGGGGGGCGCCGGTGAGGTCGGTGACGACGCAGCCAGCGGCCTGGCACAGGGCGATGCCCGCCGCGAAGTGGACGCTGGAGGAGAGATTGACGCCGTCGGTCACGTAGGCGGCGCGCTTGCCTGCGGCCACCCACGCCAGGGCCAGAGTGGTGGAGACGACGCGTGGGCGGAAGCGTGCGGCGAAGTCGGGGTGGGCCAGGAGGTCCACAGCCCGGAAGTCCGGTGCGCCGGGGAACGGCGGGTCCAGGTTGACGTCCACCAGGCGGGTCGCGGGGGTGGGCGTCAGCAGTGAGTCGGTCTCGTCGTCCTGGCGTAGCCAGGCCCTCTCGCCGTCGGTGAAGAAGATCTCGCCGGTGAACGGGTCGGCCACGGCCGCCGCGCCGTCGCGCGGGGCCACGTTGACGGCCACCAGCATGGTGCCGACGGCGTAGTTCAGCGTGCCGCACAGGGGGTCCACCAGCCACTGGCGTACGGCGTCGGCGGCGCCCCGTTGGCCGCCTTCCTCGCCGAGCACCGCGTCGTGGGGCCGTGCGGCGCGGAGGACGCCGAGGATCCTCTCCTCGGCGTCCAGGTCCGCGGCGGTGGCGAAGTCCCCCGCGCCCTTGTCGACGCGGGTGAGCCGCTGGCCGTACAGGGCGCGGACCGCATCCGCGCCCGCCCGCGCCCCGGCTACCGCGACGGCGCCGTCGTCGCGGCTCGCGTCTGCGTGGGTCACGCCGTGCGGCCTGTCGAGGCGAGTCGGGGCACCGCTCGGCCGAGGCCGCCGCCCTGTCGCCCCGTCAGGGGGTCCGCGAGGGAGCCGCGGCCCTCAGGTGCCGGGTGAAGAACCGGTTCGCCGCATCCCCGGCGTGCTGTGGGACGCCGGAGTGCCCGCCCATGTTGGCGTGGAGCGTCTTCTCCTCCGACCCGAAGGCGTCGAACAGGTTCAGGGCCGCCTGTCGGTCGTTCCCCTCGTCGTCCCACTGGAGCAGGACGTGCAGCGGGATGGTGACCTGGCGGGCCTCCTCGAACATGACGCGCGGGACGAGGCTCCCCGCGAAGAGACCGGCGGCGGCGATACGCGGCTCCACCACCGCCAGCCGGATGCCGACGGAGATGATCCCGCCGGAGTACCCCACGGGCCCGTCGATCTCGGGCAGTGAGAGAAGCGCGTCCAGGGCGGCCCGCCACTCCGGGACCGCCTCCTCCACGAGCGGGAGGACGAGGGCGTCAACGACCTCGTCGCTGACCGGCTCCCCCGCCTCCATGACCCGGCGCAGCTCGGCACGCGCCTGGTCCAGGGCGGGCCGACGGGGACGGTCACCGCTCCCGGGCAGTTCGATGGTGGCGGAGGCGAACCCCTCCGCCGCCGCGCCCTTGGCCCGTGCCACCAGCCGCGGGTACATCCTGCCCAGCCCCAGCGGAGGGTGGCCGAGCAGGATCAGCGGCACCGGCGCGGACGCGGTCGCGGACGCGGACGCGGACGCGGGCGTCCAGACGATGCCGGGGATCTCGCCGAGGGTGAACTCCCTCTCGCGGACCCCGTCGTCGAGGTGCCGTTCAGAGGTGAAGTGCATGGTCGTACCTTTCGGGAGGCTCAGGAACGGCGCTCCCGGACGACGACCTACCGCCCGACCGTGACTCCAGAGGAGAGCACCCAGGTGAACACGTTCACGGGTACCACCTCCTCGCTCTCTCGCACGGCCACCCGGAAGGTAGCAGGGGGTCGGCATGGCCCGCCAACGGTTTGGGGAGCGTTTGGCTCACCTCGGGTGCGGGGGAGGGTGCGGTGGCCCGGGTCAAATGGGCCACACGCTGCAGCCTTCGGCCGCGAATCCCACCCACCGGGCCCACTTGTCGGGCCGGATGGCGCTGGCCGACCGGTGGGGGACGCCGCCGTACGCGCGCGGCGGAAGGACGGTGTGGGCGGAGTTGGACATCCCGACCGCGGAGGGGGCAACCTTTCGGCGGCCTCGGCGGTCTTGCCATCGATCACAGGGGTGATCGCACTGACGAGGAGACCATCATCACCGCCATACGCAAGACCCTGACCGCCACCGCAGTCGTCGGCGCCGTCCTGGCGGGTTCGGCCGCCTGCGGCACCGTGGAGCAGCTCACCGCCGGGCAGAAGCTCGACGCGGCGTTCGAGGCTCTCGGCCAGGAGAAGTCGCTCTCCTTCGAGCTGGACCTCGACACCGACGCGCGGACCCTGAAGGCGCTGGACGCGTCGTCGGACCCGGAGCCCGGTGACGAGATCCCCGACGAGGTCGCCGACCTGTTCAGTGGCGTGAAGATGAGCGTCACCGTGCAGTCGAAGAAGCCGCTGGAGTCGTCCGAGGAGAAGGACCTCGTCGGGGTCGCCGTGAAGGTGGGCACCGAGGAGGGCGACCTCGTCGAGTACCGGCTCGTCGGGGACGACCTCTACATCCGGACCGACGCCACCACGCTCGGCGAGGCGATGGGCTTCCCGCTGCCGTCGGCGGACGACCTGCCGCCGGAGGCGGACGGCCTGAAGAAGGTGCTCGCGGGTGAGTGGGTGACGCTCGACACCAAGGAGATGGAGGACGCCACCGCGGGGCTCGGGGGCGAGGAGTTCGGGGAGGAGCCCTCGGCGGAGCCGTCGCTGGACGCCAGGACGCAGAAGAAGCTGGTGAAGGCGCTCCGCTCGACCATCGCCCGCGAGGTGGAGTTCCGGACGTCGGAGGGCGACGACGGCGCCGAGCACGTCACCGCCACGGCGCCGTTCCGCACGCTGGTCGCCCAGCTGGTGAACGAGATCGAGCCGCTCGCGGCCAAGTTCCCGCCCGGCATGGAACCGCCCACGGCCAAGGACCTCAAGGACGCCCCGGACGCCGAGGTCACGGCCGACTTCACCCTCAACGACGGCGAGCTGACCGAGGTCTACGTCGACCTCGCCAAGCTGGCCGAGAACGCCGAGGTGAAGAAGCTGGGCCTGAAGGTGAGCTTCGACGACGGCGGCACGGTCACCGCGCCGAGCGGCGCCACCGCGCTGGACATCGAGGACCTGATGGGCGGGTTCGCGGGCGCGATGACGGGTGCCGAGGACTTCTAGACCAGTCCGGGACCAGAGGGAGGGGGCGCGGTCGTGCTGCGAGTGACGGACGCGCACAAGTCGTATCCGTGGTCAGCGCCGAGTAGTCCGCCGTCACCAGCCACCCCGACGCGCCGACGCTCACCCGTCCCGACCCGGGCACCCCGGGCGCGGTGAGCAGCGGCCCGTACGTCGGGAAGCCGGACGCCTTGACCCCACGGCCCCCGAGATCGTCCGGCTGCCAGTAGGCCGCCCGGGCATCGACAGGCTCATAGACCCCGGTGACCGGCACGCGCGCCGCGGGCCCGTCCGGCCGGTCGGTGACGGTCAGCCGGTCGCCGGTCGCGAGCCCGAGCCGCCGCGCGGCAGCACGCGGCACCGCTACCTCGACGGTCCCCGCGTCCCTCGGGAACCGCCCGGCGGTGATCCGCACTTGGGTGCGGTCGAGGGCGGTCCTCGGCCACCGTGCGCTGCTCGGCCAGCGACCGCCGCAGCGCCGCGTCCCCGACCGCGCCCGAGTAGGCGGTGAGCGCGGCCAGCACGGACGTGGTCAGCAGCACGGTCAGCAACGCGGCCCCGAGAAGCGCGCGGTGCACCCACGGGTCCGGGGCGCGCTCCGTGGTCTCCTGGACGACATGGCCACGGTCCTTGTGGAGTCAAGTCTTCCGCGCGCCATATCCGATCAGTGACCCAGTCTCAACCCGCAACACAATTTCCACACATCCCCTCTCCACGACGCCCCCCGATGGTCTAGATTGACCGTGCTTCGGGCGTTCGGACCAAACCGACTGTTAATGATCTTTAGTCGGCGTCGCACGAAGCCAGAGGGAGGGCGGGGCCCTCCAGGGGAGAGGGGAAGGGGGCGGTGCTGCGCGGTGCGGGAGGCGGGGGCCTTCCGGGGGGAGCGAACAGTGTGCAGCGGTATGCGTCGTACCACTGGGGACCTGGGGGGGTTCTGTGCGGCAAGGGGGAACAGTCAGCCCGTTCTCGTCCGCGAACGGACGTCTGGGGAACGGGACAACGAGCCAGCCCGCGAACGACTGGGAACAGCGGTACCGCCGTACCGTGATGGTCAGCGACACCGTCGCCACCGCCTTCGTGGTGGCGGGGATCGGCAACTTCTTCGGCGTGCGGGACGCGGCCAACTGGCATGAGAAGTGGGGCATCCTCGCCTTCGGCACCGAAGTGCTGGTGCTGGGGTCGCTCGCCGTGAGCCGGGCGTGGGCCCCGGCCGTGCTCGGGCAGGGGGCCGAGGAGTTCCGGCGGCTCGGGCGGTCGCTGTTCATGGCGGTCGTCGTGCTCGCGCTCGGCGGGATCGCGCTGACCTCGCGCAACATCAAGCTCTGGATATTCGTCGCGGTGCCGGCGATCGCGCTGGTCACCATGGCGGCCCGGTACGTCCTACGGCTCCGGCTGCACAAGCAGCGCAAGGAGGGGCGGTGCCTGAGACCCGTGCTCGCCGCCGGGAGCCCGGCGACCGTGCGCGACCTGATCAGCCGGACCCGGAAGTTCCCCCATCTGGGGTGGCGGGTCGACGCCGTGTGTACGACCGGAGGGCTCGGGCTCGACGGGGGGCGGCTTGACGGGGTGCCCGTCGTCGGGCGGCTCACCGACGTGGCCCTGCACGTGCGGCGGGACGGGTACCGGGTGGTCGCCGTGACGCCGGATCCGCACTGGTCGCCCGACCGGTTGCAGCGGCTCGCCTGGAACCTTGAGGGCAGTGACGCCGAGATGGTCGTGGCGCCGGTGCTGATGGAGGTGGCCGGGCCCCGGCTGCATGTGGACGCCGTGCTCGGGATTCCGCTGCTGCGGGTGAGTATGCCGACGTTCACCGGGGGGCGGCGGGCGGTCAAGGGGGTGGTGGACCGGCTGGGCGCCGCACTGCTGGTGCTCTTGTTCGCGCCCTTGATGGTGTGCGTCGGGCTGCTCGTCCTGGCGGACAGCCGGGGCGGGATGTTCTACCGCCAGCGCCGGGTCGGCAAGGACGGCCGCGAGTTCACCATGCTGAAGTTCCGCACCATGGTCGTCGGCGCCGACCGGGCCCGTGCCGAGCTGGCCGAACTCAACGAGGGCGCCGGTCCGATGTTCAAGCTCCGCCGGGACCCCCGGGTGACCCGGGTCGGCGGGGTGCTGCGCCGGTACTCGATCGACGAACTGCCGCAGCTGTTCAACGTACTCACCGGGTCGATGTCGCTCGTCGGGCCGCGGCCCCCGTTACCGGAGGAGTGCGCCGCCTACGACCCGGACATCCGGCGGCGGCTGCTGGTCAAGCCCGGACTGACCGGACTGTGGCAGATCAGCGGACGCAGCGACCTGTCCTGGGAGGAGGCGGTCCGGCTGGACCTCCGCTACGTGGAGGACTGGTCGCTCGCCCTGGACACCGTCATCTTGTGGAAGACCCTGCGGGCGGTGCTCTACGGGCAGGGGGCCTACTGATGGGCCGACACAGCCGACAGAGCCGACAGAGCCGACAGGCGCCAATTCACGGTTCCGCGCGGACCGCAGGCCGTACCGGCCTGGCTTGGGGGAGGAACGGGTCATGAAGGTCAGCGTTTTCGGGCTCGGCTACGTGGGCTGCGTGTCAGCCGCGTGCCTGGCCAGCATGGGGCACGACGTCGTGGGGGTGGACGTCAACCAGGTGAAGGTCGACCTGGTCAACGACGGCAAGGCCCCGGTGGTCGAGGAGCGGATCGGCGAGCTGATCGCCGACGTCGTGCGGAGCGGCGCCTTAGTCGCCACCACCGACGTCCGGGAGGCCATCGCGGCGAGCGAGGTGTCGCTGGTCTGCGTGGGGACGCCGTCCGAGCCCAACGGAAGCCTGTGTACGACGTATCTGGAGCGGGTCACCGAGGAGATCGGGGCCGCGCTCGCGGAACGGGGTGGTCGGCACACCGTCGTGTACCGCAGCACCATGCTGCCGGGGACCTGTCTGAACCTGCTGGTGCCGATCCTGGAGAAGGCCGTCGGCGGCACCGCGGGCGTGGAGATCGGGGTCGCCGTCAACCCGGAGTTCCTGCGCGAGGGCACCAGCGTGCGGGACTTCTTCGACCCGCCGAAGACCGTCATCGGGGAGCTGGACCCCGCCAGCGGCGACACCGTGCAGGCGCTGTACGAGGGGGTGCCCGGCGAGGTGTTCCGGGTGTCCGTGCCGACCGCCGAGGCGATCAAGTACGCCGACAACGCCTTCCACGGGTTGAAGATCGGCTTCGCCAACGAGCTGGGCGCGGTGTACCAGGCGCTCGGCGTGGACTCGCACCAGGTGATGGACGTCTTCCTCGCCGACCGCAAGCTGAACATCAGCCCCGCCTACCTGCGGCCCGGGTTCGCCTTCGGCGGCTCCTGCCTGCCCAAGGACCTGCGCAGCCTCGTCCACGCGGCGCGGCGGGCCGACGTGTCGGTGCCGATCCTGTCCCACGTGCTGCCCTCCAACGCCGACCACCTCCAGCGCGCGGTGGAGCTGGTCGAGCGCACCGGCAAACGCCGGGCGGGGCTGTTCGGGCTGTCCTTCAAACCCGGCACCGACGACCTCCGGGAGAGTCCCCTCGTCGAGCTGGCCGAACGGCTCTTCGGCAAGGGGTACGACCTGAAGATCTACGACGCCAACGTCAGCCTGTCCCGGCTGCTCGGCGCCAACCGCGAGTACATCGAGACCCGGCTGCCGCACCTCGCGCAGCTGCTCGCGGACTCCGTCGAGGAGGTGCTGGACCACGCCGAGGTATGCCTGGTCGGCACCAGGGACCCGGCGGTGCTCTCCGCACTGCCGCACGGCGCCACCCCGGTGATCGTCGACCTCATCCGCCTTCCCGACGCCGAAGCGCGCCGGGCCGAACCGGGATACATGGGCCTTGCCTGGTAAAACGCACAGCGACGACCGTCGGGAACGGCGCGCACTGGTCCTCGTGGAGAACCTCTCCGTGCCGTTCGACCGGCGCGTCTGGCAGGAGTGCACCACCCTGCGCGACGCCGGGTGGGAGGTGCACGTCATCTGCCCCCGGGGCACCAAACGGGACACCGAGGCGGAAGCCGTGATCGACGGGGTGCGGATCCACCGCTACCCGTTACACGCGGCGACCGGTGGACCCGCCGGGTACCTGCGGGAGTACGGGGCGGCGCTGTGGCACACCGCCCGGCTGGCCCGCAGGGTCGGCCCGGTCGACGTGGTGCACGCCTGCAACCCGCCCGACCTGCTGTTCCTGCCCGCGCTGTGGCTGAAGCGGCGCGGCGCGCGGTTCGTGTTCGACCAGCACGACCTGGTGCCCGAGCTGTACCTGTCCCGGTTCGACCGCGGCGAGGACCTGCTCTACCGGGCCGTGTGCGCGCTGGAGCGGCGCACCTACCGGGCGGCGGACGTCGTCCTGGCGACGAACGAGAGCTACCGGGACGTCGCGGTGCGCCGCGGCGGCCGTCGGCCGGAGGACGTCTTCGTGGTGCGCAGCGCGCCCGACGTCGAGCGGTTCCACCCGGTGCCGCCGGAGCCGGAGTTGAAGGGCGGCAAGCCCCATCTGCTCTGCTACCTGGGCGTGATGGGTCCGCAGGACGGCGTCGACTACGCCCTGCGGGCGCTGGCGAAGCTGCGGGACGAGGTCGGGCGGACCGACTGGCACGCGGTGTTCGTCGGCGGCGGGGACACCTTCGACGCGATGGTGGAGCTGGCGGGGCGGCTCGGGCTCACCGGGCAGGTGACGTTCACGGGACGGGTCTCGGACGCCGACCTGGCGCGCTACCTGTCCACGGCGGACGTGTGCCTCTCCCCCGACCCGCGCAACCCGCTCAACGACGTGTCGACGATGAACAAGGTCCTGGAGTACATGGTCATGGGGCGGCCGATCGTCTCCTTCGACCTGAAGGAGGCGCGGGTCTCCGCCGGGGACGCCGCCGTCTACGCGCCCGCGAACGACGAGTCCGAGTTCGCCAAGCTGATCGCGGTGCTCCTGGACGACCCGGAGCGGCGGGCCCACATGGGCGAGATCGGCCGGGAGCGGATCAACGGACGGCTGGCCTGGCGGAACTCGCAGGCGGCGCTGCTCGCCGCGTACGCCGCCGTGAGCGACCCCGGACGGCGCCCGACGGGGCGGAGGTCGCGCCGTTGAGCGATGACACGATACGCCTGGCCACCATCGGCCGGATCCTGCGGCGGCGCTGGCGGCTGCTCGCCGTGCTCACCGTGCTGGGCGGCCTCGTCGGCTACGGCGTCTCCGCGGTGTTCCCGCCGCGCTACACCACGTCCGCGTCGGTCCTGCTGCCGGGGGCGTGGGAGGAGCGTGAGCTGCTGACGCAGGCGGAGGTCGCGCGGAGTTCGGTGGTGCTCGACCGCGCCGCGGACACCCTCGGCTGGGCCGGGGTCGACGGCGCCGAGCTGCGGGACCGGGTGACCGCCACGGCCGCCGACGGCAACATCATCAAGATCTCCGGCCGGGCCGACACCCCGGAGCGCGCGCAGCGCCTCTCCGACGTGGTGGCCCAGCAGTTCGTCACCTTCGCCGCGCGGATCGCGGGCGACGACGCCGACGCCGAGGCGGCGGCGCGGCCCGAGGAGCTGCGGCAGCTGGTGGTGCGGACCAGCCGCCGGATCAGCGACCTGGCCGACGCGGCCGCTCCCGGGCAGACCGTGGAGGGCGTGCAGGCCCGCACCGAGCTGGAGAAGCTGCGCACCACGCTCCAGGAGGCCATCGACAAGCTGGAGGACGTCGACCCGGCGAGCATCAAGGCCAACATGGTCGTGATGGGGCCCGCGACCCGCCCGTCCGGCGAGGCGCCGCCGACCCGGACGCAGCTCGTCGTCGCCGGGGCGCTGCTGTTCCTGCTGCTCACGGTCGTCGGGCACCTCACCGCGGCGCGGATGAGCCGTCGGCTGCGTACGGAGCCGGAGATCGCGGAGGCGCTCGGTACGGCGTCGCTGGGCATCGTCGACGTGCCGGACGAGCGGGACGCGCGGCGGGCGGAGGGCGGTGACGCGCGGGCCCGGGTCCGGCGTCTGCTGGGGCTCGACGTCCGGTGGGACACCCCGGCCCCGCGGACGTCCGGCGACGAGGCCAGCCGGCGGATCCGCTACCGGCGGGTGTGCGCCCGCGTCCGGGACCGGCTGCCCGCTCCCCGGCGGCTGCTGGTCGTCGTACCGGAGGGCGACGAGACCGCCCGTGAGGCGGCGCGGCAGCTCGCCGCCGAGGCCGGGAACGATCCGGCGCTGCGGGTGGTGGGGGTTCCGGCCGCCGAGCCGCTGGTGCCGGACCGCGAGGACGAGTCGGGTGCGCTGGTCGTGCTCAGCGCGGGCCAGTGGACCGCCGTGGACCTCACCGGCATCGCCGAGGCGTGCGCGGACGCGGGGCACGAGGTCGTCGGCGTCGTCGTCGCGGGCGCGGTCCGCGCGGCCCGTCCGACGCGGGCTTCGGGCCGTGCGCGGGAGACCGCCACGCTCGCGTTCGCGGTGAGTGGCGACGCGCGGGGAGGTGCGGGGTGACGACGACGGGTACGACGTCGGAGCCGACGTCCGCCACGCCCCTGCTCGACCTGCACGGGCTGGTGGTGTCGGTGCGCCGACGGCGCCGCCTGTGGGCGTCGGTGGCGCTGCTCGGGCTGCTCGTCGGCATGGCGGTGGCCGTGCTGCTGCCGCCCGCGCCGACCGCGGTGACCAAGGTGCTGGTCGCCCACCAGGAGGACCAGCCCAACGACCCCGGCACGCTGATCCGCACCGACGTGGCGCTGCTGCACACCACGCGCATCGCCGACGCCGCCCTGCGGTCCCTCGGCGAGACCGGCGTCAGCGCCGAGGACTTCATGGCGGAGTACGAGGGTCTGGGGCTGACCAACAACCTGCTCCAGATCACCGTGACCGGGGACAGCGACGCGCAGGCGGTGGCCCGCGCGCGGGCGGTCGCGGACGCGTTCGTCGCGGACCACGTGCGGCGGATCCGGCAGGCCGCCAGCGCCGAGGCGAAGACGCTGCTGGAGCAGCGGGACCGGATGCGGGACGAACTCGCCCAGGTCAACGAGGCGATCGGGGACGGGGCGACACCGCTGAACGACCCGAAGGCGTCCGCGGACATGGAGTCGCTGTTCGCCCGCCGCGCCGAACTCACCTCCCGCATCACCGACTTCGACCAGCGGGCCGCCGACGCCCGCGTCGGCACGCCGCAGCTCATCGCGGGCACGCAGATCGTGGACGAGCCGCGCGCGCTGACGAACTCCGTGCCGCGGAACGCCGCCACCAACGGCGCGATCGGCTGCGTCCTCGGCCTCGTCGTCGGGCTCGCGCTGGCCGCGGTCGGCACGGTGGTCGCGGACCGGCCGGTGCTGCGCCGGGACATCGCGGCGCACCTGGGCGCCTCCGTGCTCGCCGAACTGCCGCGCGGCGGGGGCGGGTTGTGGCGGCGTCGGCGGACCCGGGCGGCCCGCAAGCGGCTCACCACGACCCTGGCGCGCGCGGTACGGGGCTCCGTGGAGCCGGTGTCGCTGCTGGAGCTGGGCTGCGCCCGCGCCACCAGCGGGATCGCCCTGGACCTCGCCGGGGCGCTGACGGCGGACGGGCCGGTGGCCGTCGTCGACGGGCTGCCGGGGCCGCACCTCGCGCGGTACCGCCCGAAGCCGGGCGGGCCGACCGTGGTGGGCGGTGACCGGGCCGCGACCGTCGCGGAGGACATCAGGATCGGCGTCGGCTCGGTGGCGCCCGGCACGGCCTGGACCGACCTGCGGTACCTCGGCACCCAGAGCGTGCTGGTGGTGCGCGCCGGGCACGGCAGCGCCGCCTGGCTGCACACCGTGGCGCGGCAACTCGCCGACCAGCGGATACCGGTGCTCGGCGTGGTGCTGATCGACCCCGACCCACGGGACCGGACCGACGGCACCCTGTGGGACGGGCTGCACACCGCGCTGCGCGGCCACACCGAGTGGCTGGCCCGGCAGAACGGGACCGGACGACGGCGTACGGAGCGACAGCCGATGTGGGCGGCTGGGGTCCCGGACAGCGACCAGGAGGCGCGGTAGGACATGTGTGGCATCGCAGGCACGTACCGGTGGCCGGACGGCAAGGCCGTCACCGACCGGCTCACCGACACCCTCGCCCACCGCGGCCCGGACGGCGCGGGGCGGTACAGCCATCCCGTCGGGGACGGCGAGGTGCACCTGGGGCACCGGCGGCTGGCCATCATCGACCTGTCGGAGACCGGCGCCCAGCCGATGGTCTCCGACGGCCTGGTCCTGACGTACAACGGCGAGCTGTACAACGCGCCCGAGCTGCGGGCCGAGCTGGCGGCGGCCGGGGTGCGGTTCCGCGGTACCTCCGACACGGAGGTGCTGCTTGAGGCGTGGCGGCGCTGGGGCACGGACTGTCTGCCCCGGCTGCGCGGCATGTTCGCGTTCGGCGTCTTCGACGAGCGCACGGGTGAGCTGGTGCTCGCCCGGGACCAGCTCGGCGTCAAGCCGCTGTTCCTGCTGCGGCGCGGTCCGGGCCTGGTGTTCGCGTCCGAGCTGAAGGCGCTCGCCGCGGTGACCGGCGGCTCCCTTGAGGTGGACCACGCGGCGCTGGTGGCGTCGCTGCTGTACTACTGGGTGCCGGACTCGCGGTGCGCGTTCCGGGAGGCGGAGAAGCTGCCGCCGGGGAGCTGGCTGCGGCTGCGGCCGGACGGCCGGGTGGAGCGCGGACGCTACTGGGACCTGCGGGACGTCGCCGCCGAGGGCCGCGAGCGGGCGCTGAGCGGGGACCTGCCGGACATCGCCGCCGTCGTGGAGGAGTCGACGCGGGCGCACCTGCTCTCCGACGTGCCCGTGGCGACGTTCCTCTCCGGCGGTCTCGACTCCAGCTATCTGACGGCGCTGGCCGCCCGCGACCGGCCCGGGATCTCCGCGTACACCATCGGGTTCCGCGCCGAGGACGCCCGGTTCGAGGCGATGCCGGACGACCTGCGGTACGCCCGGCAGGTCGCGGAGCGGTTCGGCGTCGACCTGAGGGAGATCGAGATCGCGCCGAACGTGCTCGACCTGCTGCCGGAGATGACGTACCACCTGGACGAGCCGATCGGTGACCCGGCCGCGATCAACACGTTCCTGATCTGCTCGGCCGCCCGGGAGGCCGGGGTGAAGGTGATGCTGTCGGGGATGGGCGCGGACGAGCTGTTCGCCGGGTACCGCAAGCACCTGGCCAACCTGCTCGCGCTGCGCTACCAGCGCGTCCCGCGGCCCCTGCGGCGCGGGCTGCACGCGGCCGTGGACCGGCTGCCGGTCGCCTCGGCCCGCCGCGGGTACCGGTCGGTGCGGTTCGCGAAGCGGTTCCTGTCCTTCGCCGACCTGCCGGAGGAGACCGCGTTCCGGCGCAGCTACACCATGTACGACCGCGGTGAGCTGCTCGCCCTGCTCGACCCGGACCTGGCGGGGACGGTGGAGGACGTGCTGACCGAGCACGCGGACGTCTACCGGGACAACGCCCTGGACGACTTCGTCAACCGGATGTGCCTGGCCGACGCGCGCATGTTCCTGCCGGGCCTCAACCTCACGTACACCGACCGGTCGAGCATGGCCGCGTCGACGGAGGTGCGGGTGCCGTACGTGGACGTCGAGGTGGTCAGGGCGGCGTTCGCGGTGCCCGGTGACCGCAAGATCGTCGGACGGCAGGGGAAGGCCGTACTGAAGGAGGCGGCGACGTCCGTGCTGCCCCGGGAGATCGTGTACCGGCCCAAGGGCCTGTTCAGCGCGCCGCTGCGGGCGTGGATGAGCCGGGACCTCGCGCCGCTGGTGCGCGAGGTGGTCAACGACGGCGTCCTGGTCAGCTCCGGGCTGCTGCGCCGGGACGTCCTGAAGCGGCTGGTCGCCGAGGACGCCGCCGGGCAGCGGGACTTCTCCAAGCATCTGTGGCACGTGCTGACGCTCGAGTACTGGTACCGCGGCGCGACCTCCGGGTCCGGCCAGAACGCTCACTTGGCTGCGTAGGGAACTTAGGGGACTTCGGTGAAACAGGTCGTGCAGAACTACAAGAGCGGCGAGCTGGCGCTGCTCGACGTGCCGGTGCCGGGGTGCAAGCCCGGCGGTGTGCTGGTGCGCAGCGCCTACTCGCTGATCTCCACCGGCACCGAGCTGATGAAGGTGTCCGAGGCGGGCATGTCGATGCTGGGCAAGGCCCGTTCGCGGCCGGACCAGGTGGCCAAGGTGCTGCAGAGCGTCGCCACCAACGGGGTGCCCGCCACGTACCGCAAGGTGATGGGCAAGCTGGACTCGTACACGCCGCTGGGCTACTCGCTGTGCGGGGTGGTCGAGCAGGTCGGCGCCGGGATCGACGACGTGGCGGTGGGCGACCTGGTGGCCTGCGCGGGCAACGAGCACGCGCTGCACGCCGAGCTGAACTGGGTGCCGAGGAACCTGTACGCCCCGGTGCCGGACGGTCTCGCGCCCCCGCACGCGGCCTTCGGCACGGTCGGGTCGATCGCGTTGCAGGGCGTCCGCCAGGGCGAGCCGCAGCTCGGCGAGGTGGCGCTGGTCATCGGGCTCGGGCTGATCGGGCAGCTGGTGGCGCAGTTGCTGACCGCGTCGGGCGTCCGGGTCGTCGGCGTCGACCCCGACCCGGTCCGCTGCGAGCTGGCCGAGCGGCTGGGCGCGGCGGCGACCGGGGATCCCGGCTCGTCGGCGGTGGCGGGCGCGGTCGCGGACCTCACCGGCGGGCACGGCGTGGACCAGGTGTACCTGGCGGCCGGTGGCGGCAGCAACCAGCCGGTGGAGCTGGCGGCGCGGCTGAGCCGGGACCGGGGCCGGGTCGTCGACATCGGCAAGTGCCGTCTGGACCTGCCGTGGAACGCGTACTACGAGAAGGAGCTGGACGTCCGCTTCTCCCGCAGCTACGGCCCCGGCCGCTACGACCCGGAGTACGAACTCCAGGGGCGGGACTACCCGATCGGCTACGTCCGCTGGACCGAGCGCCGCAACCTGGCGTGCTTCCTCGACCTGGTCGCCCGGGGCCGGGTGGACGTGGACCCGCTGGTCTCGCACATCGCCGACTTCGACGACGCCGTGGAGACGTACCAGAGCCTGAAGGACGGCGGTCTGAAGGCCGTGGCGGTGCTGTTCCGGTACCCCGGCCAGCAGCGGGAGCCGGAGACGCCGTCGGTGGCCGTGCCCGCGGCGAAGGTGACACCGCGTCCGGCGCGGGCCGTCGCCGGGCCGGTGCGGCTGGCGTTCGTCGGCGCGGGGAACTACGCGACGTCGATGCTGCTGCCGCACCTGACCGGGCGGGACGGCGTCGAGCTGTCGACGGTGGTCACCACGACGGCGCTGTCCGGCGCCAACGCCCAGCGGAAGTTCGGCTTCCGCGACGCGACCACCGACCTGGACGCCGTCCTCGGGGACGACTCCGTCGACGCGGTGTTCGTCGTCACCCGGCACAGCTCGCACGCGGAGCTGACCCGCAGGGCGCTGCTGGCGGGCAAGGCGGTGTTCGTGGAGAAGCCGCTGGCGCTCACCGGGGACGAGCTGGCCGGGGTCCTCGAAGCGGTCGAGGAGTCCGGCAACGACCGGCTCCAGGTGGGCTTCAACCGGCGGTTCGCGCCGCTGCTGACGGAGGCCAGGGCACGGTTCGGCGCCCGGTCCGGCCCGGCGAACCTGCGCTACCTGGTCAACGCGGGCCGTCTCGACCACGGCAGCTGGTACCTCCAGCAGGGCACCGAGGGCTCCCGCTTCGAGGGCGAGGGCGGGCACTTCGTCGACACCGCGAGCTGGCTGCTCGGCGCCGACCCGGAGTCGGTGTACGCGGTGACCGCGCCCGGCGGCGAGGACCTCCAGGTCGTGCTGCGCTACCCGGGCGGCTCCACCGCCACCCTCAGCTATGTCACCAGCGGCCCGTCCGCGTTCCCCAAGGAGACCCTCGACCTGGTCGCGGACGGCCGGGCGCTGCGGCTCGACGACTTCGTGCGCGCCTCGGTGTACGGGCGTAAGCGGTGGGTCAGTTCGCGGCTGCCGAAGGCTCGGGACAAGGGCCAGCGGGCCGAGCTGGACGCGTTCCTGACGGCCGTGCGGACCGGTGGGCCGATGCCGGTGCCGCTGGCGTCGCTGGTCGCCACCACGGCGGCCACCCTCGCGGTGCGGGCCAGTCTGGCCAGCGGGGCGCCGGTGACGCTGGCGGGCCCGCGATGACGATGGGCGCGGGCTGGTACCTGCGGCGCCTTTCGGCGATGGGGCCGCGGGAGGTCGGCGGCCGGGTCGGGGACGCGGTGCGCCGACGGCGGTGGCGGTCGGCGCGGCCGGACGTCCCGGCCGTGACCGGCGCCCGCTTCACCGCCGTCCTGCCCGCGGGGACGCTCGCCGCGGTGCCGCCGGACGCCGCGGAGCGGCTGGTCGCCGAGGCGGACCAGCTGCTCGCCGGGCACGCCGCGTTCTTCGGCGTGGCCCGCGCCGACCTGGCCGACCCGGACTGGTCGTACGACCCGAAGACCGGGCGGCGGACGCCGGACGGGTACGCCTTCGACGTGCCGTACCGGGACGAGGACGCGGTCGGGGACATCAAGCAGATCTGGGAGCTGTCCCGGCACCAGTACCTGACCGTGCTCGCCGCCGCCTACGCGGTCACCGGGAACGAGCGGTACGCCGAGCGGGTGGCGGCGCACCTGCGGTCGTGGTGGGCGGCCAACCCGCCGCTGCGCGGGGCGCACTGGACCAGCGGCATCGAGCTGGGGATCCGGCTGCTGTCGTGGGTGTGGACGCGTCGGCTGCTCGACGGCTGGCCGGGCGCGGGCGGGCTGTTCGAGGACAACCCGGTGGCGCGGGAGCAGCTCTGGCACCACCAGCGGTGGCTGGCCGCGTTCCCGTCCCGGGGTTCGTCGGCGAACAACCACGTCATCGCGGAGACGGCCGGGCAGTTCGCGGCGGCGTGCGCGTTCGGGTGGTTCCCGGAGTCGGCGCGGTGGCGGTCCGACGCGCTGCGGTCGCTGACCCGGCACCTGGACGCCAACACCTTCGGCTCGGGGCTCAACCGGGAGCTGGCCACCGAGTACCACGGGCTGGTGCTGGAGCTGGGCCTGGCCGCACTGGCCGAGGCGGACACGGCGGGCGTGCCGGTACCGGCGGCCCTCCGGGGGACGCTGCTGCGGATGACCGACGCGCTCGCCGCCGTCGTCGACAACCGGCTGCGCCCGCCGCGGCAGGGCGACGCGGACGACGGGCACGGGCTGGTGGTGGACGGCGCGGGCACCGACCGCTGGGGCTCGCTGCTGGCCACCGGCGACGCCGTGTTCGGCCGCCTCGACTGGTGGCCGAAGGTGCCGGGCACCGATGTGCGCACCGGGCTGTTGGCCGCGCTGATCCGGCCCGCGGAGCCGTCCGTGGCCCGCCCGGCGCGGCGGCCGGGGCACTTCGCGTACGCCGGGATGACCATTCTGCGGGGGCCCGGCGAGATCTGGTGCCGGTGCGACGGCGGCCCGCACGGGTTCCTGTCCATCGCCGCGCACGCGCACGCCGACGCGCTGTCGATCGAGGTGCGGCACGACGGCGTCGACGTGCTCGCCGACCCGGGGACGTACTGCTACCACGGGCAGCCCGAGTGGCGGCGGTACTTCCGCTCCACCCTCGGCCACAACACCCTGGAGCTGGACGGCACCGACCAGTCCGGCTCCGGCGGCCCGTTCCTGTGGACCCGGCACGCGGGCAGCCGCGTCCTGACCGCGGACGACACCCGCTGGTGCGCCGAGCACGACGGCTACCGTCCCACGACGCACCGCCGCCGGGTGGAGCTGTCGGCCGCGGACCGCCGGCTGCGGGTGGTCGACGAGGTCCGCGGCGGCCCGCGGCGGGCCGTACGCCTGGCGTTCCACCTGGGCCCGGCCGTCACCGCGGAGCTGGCCGGGCACCGGGCGCGGCTCACCTGGACCCGGGACGGCGAGGACCGCTCCGCCACCCTCGACCTGCCCGAGGGGCTCGACTGGCGGGCGCACCGCGGTGAGACCGGGCCGCCGCTGGGCTGGTACTCCCCCGGCTTCGGACGCCGGGAGCCCGCCACCACGCTGGTCGGCACCGGAGACGCCGACGGCACCCGGGAGTTCACCACCGTGCTCGGGTTCGGCGGCTAGGGCAGAGCGGCGAGCAGCGAAAGCCGAGAGGGGAGGGAAGGCGTGGGGACGACCAAGTGGCGGGGTCGGGCGGTGCGCGTGGTGCCGCTGGCGCTGGTGCTCGCGGTGACCGGCTGTGAGGGTTCGTCGGGCCCGCGGGCGAAGCCGGCCACCGCGCCGACCACACCGGTGGCCCGGGTGTGCGACCGGCCCGCGGCCGGACCGGCGAAGGCGCCCGCGGGCGCGGTGCCGGTGGATCCCGCGGTCCCCGGCGACCTGGCCGACCAGACCAGGAGCCACCCGCCGGGCACCACGTTCTGGCTCCGCCCCGGCACCCACCGGCTCGCCCCGGACCGCTACGCCCAGGTCGTCCCGAAGCGCGGGAACACCTACCTCGGCGCGCCCGGCGCGGTGCTCGACGGCCGGAAGACCAACCAGTACGCGTTCGGCGGCACCGCCCCCGGCGTCACCCTGCGCCATCTGACGGTGCAGGGGTTCGTCGCCCCGCACAACGAGGGCGTCGTCAACCACGACTCCGCCGACGGGTGGGTGATCGAGCACGCGACGATCCAGCACAACTCCGGCGCCGGGCTGATGGCCGGGGCCCGGCAGCGGGTCCGCGCCAGCTGTCTGCGCGGCAACGGCCAGTACGCCATCAACGCGTACAAGGGCGGCGGCCGGATCACCGGTCTGGTCGTCGAGGGCAACGAGATCGTCGGCAACAGCACCGGCGACTGGGAGCGGCGGCGGCCGGGCTGCGGCTGCACCGGGGGTGCCAAGTTCTGGGCCGTCGACGGCGCCGACATCGTCGGCAACTGGGTGCACGACAACCGCGGGGCCGGGCTCTGGGCGGACACCAACAACAACGACTTCCGCATCGAGGGCAACGTGCTGGAGGACAACGACGGCGCCGCGCTGATCTACGAGACCAGCTACAACGCGGTCATCCGCGAGAACACCATCCGGCGGAACAACTGGGTCGAGGGCCGCCGGTACGCCGACAAGGGCGACACCTTCCCGTTCGCGACGGTCTACCTGTCCGAGTCCGGCGGCGAGCCCCGGGTCCCGGCCCGCACGGACCGGATCGAGGTCTACCGGAACGTGCTGGAGAACAACTGGTCCGGGATCACCCTGTGGGAGAACGCCGACCGGTTCTGCAACAGCCCCGCCAACACGTCCTCCGGCGCCTGCACGTTACTGGTGAGGGACACCGGCCGGTGCAGGCAGCCGGATATCGGGAGCGCGCCGCTGTACGCCGACTGCCGGTGGCGTACCCAGCGGGTGGACATCCACCACAACCGCTTCGTCCTGGACAAGGCCGTCGTCGACTGCACGGTGAAGTGCGACCGGATGGCGGTGCTGGCCAACTACGGCACCTACCCGGACTGGTCGCCGTACCAGGGCGACACGGTGGCCCGGGCGATCACGCGCACCCAGCACAACCGCTGGCACCACAACGTGTACGTCGGCCCGTGGAGGTTCGTCGTCCAGGACCCGAGCCGGATCCTCGACTCCTGGCAGTGGCAGGGCCCGCCGTACCAGCAGGACGCGGGCAGCACCTTCCGCGCGCGGGAGGGGGGTTGACATGGCGTCCGACAACCACCCGAAGGTCGTCGGGGCGGTGTGGGGACTGCTCGTCCTCAACACGCTCGGCTCGGCGGGGGCGAAGACCATCGTCCCGCTGCCCCGCTCCCTGATCCAGATGGTCACCATGGGCTCGCTGGTCGCCGCGTTCGCGCTGGCCCTCGCGGTCAACCCGCGGCTGCGGATCCGGCCCAGCGCCTACGTGTTCCTGCTGACGCTGCTGCTGGTGCCGAGCGTGATCTCCAGCGCCGACCTGGAGAACGGGTTCGGCGCGCTGTTCCGGTGCTTCCGGCTGGCCCTGTTCGTGGGCACGCTGTGGCTGCTCGGCCGCTGGTGGGACGGCGGCCTGGCCTTCGTACGGCACCACGTCCGGATGTACTTCGCGGTGCTCGGGTCGGTCGCCGCGGGCCTGGCCATCTCGCCGGGCGCGGCGCTGCCCGACCTGTACGGCGGGCGGCTGGTCGGCGCGCTGTGGCCGCTGACGCCGCCGCAGATCGGCCAGTACGCCGCGGTGATCACCGGGCTGACGGCGCTGCTGCTGCTCGGCCGCCGCACCGACCGGGTCAGCGCGGCGGTGGTGATCGTGCCCTCGCTGGTCCTGCTCGCGCTGACGCACACCCGCACGGCGACGGTCGGGCTGCTCGTCGGGCTGACGCTGGCGGTGTTCTCGCTGGTGCTGACCAGCGCCGCCGCGCGCCGGTTCTTCGTGTGGGCGGTGGCGGGCGCCACCGTGGTCGCGGTCGGGTTCGGCTCGCTGCTCCAGGCGTGGTTCCTGCGCGGGCAGAGCCAGGAGAACTTCACCAGCCTCACCGGCCGGGCCAAGGTGTGGAACGCGCTGCTGGCGGCGCCCCGGACGACGTCGGAGTACCTGTTCGGCGCGGGCCTGGGCGACAAGTCGTTCGGCGGGCTGCCGATCGACAACAGCTGGCTGGCCGTCTACCACGAGCAGGGCTGGACGGGCGTCACCCTGGTCGCGGCCCTCATCCTCGTCCTCGGCGCGGTGGCGCTGCTGCGTCCGCCGTCGCTGTCGCGGGCCTGCGCGATCTTCCTGATCAGCTACTGCGGGATCGCGTCGTACACGGAGGCCGGACTTGGCGACGCCTCGCCGTACCTGCTGCACCTGGCGGTGGCCGCGTCGCTGCTCGCGGCGCCCGCCGCGGACACCGCCCCGGCGGCGCCCGCCGCCACCCGGCGGCGCGCCCCGCGCTGGGCCCGCAGAACGGAGCTGACCTGACCATGCGTGTGCTCGTGGTGCACAACCGCTACGCCTCGGCGCAGCCGAGCGGCGAGAACAACGTCGTCGACCAGGAGGTGGCGCTGCTGCGGGAGGGCGGCTACCGGGTCGGCCTGTTCGAGCGGCGCAGCGACGACATCGCCGCCCGCTCCCTCGCCGGGAAGGCCGCGCTGCCGCTGCTCGTGCCGTGGAACCCGGCGGTGCGCCGGGAGCTGGCGGCCCGGCTGCGGGCGGAGCGGCCGGACGTGGTGCACGTCCACAACGTCTTCCCGCTGCTGTCGCCCGCGGTGCTGGCCGCCTGCGCCGACGCCGGGGTGCCCGCCGTGGCCACGCTGCACAACTACACCCAGGTCTGCCCGCCGGGCACGCTCCAGCGGGACGGCCGGCCGTGCGCGGAGTGCGTCGGGGGGTCGCCGCTGCCCGCCGTCCGGCACGGCTGCTACCGGGGCTCCCGGCTGGCGACGGTGCCGCTGGCGGTGAGCCTGTCGGCCAACCGGCGGCGCTGGTGGACCGGCGTGGCGCGGTTCCTGTGCATCTCGGCGGCGCAGCGCGAGGTCCTGGTGCGCTCCGGGATGCCCCGGGAGCGGCTGGCGGTGAAGCACAACTTCGTGCCGGACCCGGACGCCCGCCGCACGGGCCGCGGGGAGCACCTGCTGTACCTCGGCCGCCTCGCGGAGACCAAGGGCGTGCGGCTGCTGATGGCCGCGTGGGACAAGGTCGCCGCGGGCGGCGGGGTGGGCGTGCCGCTGGTGATCGCCGGGACGGGGCCGCTGGAGCGGGAGGTGACCGCGTGGGCGGCGGGCCGGGACGACGTCCGGTACGTCGGCCTGTACGACCCCGACCAGTGCCGTACGGCCATCGCGGCGGCGGTCGCCGTGGTGGCTCCCTCGACGTGGCTGGAGGCGTTCGGCCTGGTGGTCGTGGAGGCGATGGCGGCCGGGGTGCCGGTCGTCGCCGCCGGTCACGGCGCCTTCGTCGAACTGGTCGAGGAGGGGGTGACCGGGCTGCTGCACCGGCCGGGCGATCCCGCCTCGCTGGCGGCCGGCCTGCGCCGGATCAGCGCGGATCCGACGCGTAACCGGGAGATGGGTGAGGCGGCCCGGCGCCGTTACGAGCAGGACTTCAGCCCGGCCGTCGGGCTGGAGCGCCTGGTGGACGAGTACCGCACCGCGATCAATGGGGGGACTTAGATGTCACGATGCCGACTCTGCGGCTCGGCGGCGCTGGTGAGCGTCGTCGATCTGGGGGCGACGCCACCGTGTGAGAGCTTTCTCGCCGCGGACCAGCTTGACCAGCCGGAACCGGCGTACCCGCTGCACCTGAGGGTCTGTACCGACTGCTGGCTGGCGCAGCTGCCGCCGCTGATCACTCCGGAGGAGACGTTCAAGGAGTACGCGTACTTCTCGTCGTACTCGACGTCCTGGGTGGAGCACGCGCGCGTGTTCGTCGAGGGTGCCGTGGCGCGGCTGGGCCTGGGGTCCGACGCGTTCGTGGTGGAGGTGGCGAGCAACGACGGGTACCTGCTGCGGCACGTGGTGGACCGGGGGATCCGCTGCCTGGGCGTGGAGCCGTCGGTGAACGTCGGCGCCGCGGCCCGGGACGCCGGGGTGCCGACGCTCACGGAGTTCCTGAGCCCGGACACCGGCGCCGCCGTGCGCGCCGAGCACGGCCCGGCGGACCTGGTGGTCGCCAACAACGTGTACGCGCACATCCCGGACGTGGTCGGCTTCACGAAGGGGCTGCGCGCCCTGGTCGCCGACGACGGCTGGGTCTCGATCGAGGTGCAGCACCTGCTGACGCTGATCGAGGAGAACCAGTACGACACGATCTACCACGAGCACTTCCAGTACTACACGGTCGCGTCCGCGAGCCGGGCGCTGGCCAGCGGCGGACTCACGCTGGTGGACGTGGAGTCGCTGCCCACGCACGGCGGCTCGATCCGGCTGTGGGCGCGTCCTGCCGAGGTGGCCGGTGAGCCGACTGCGGGGGTGGCCGACGTGCTGGCCCGGGAGAAGGCGGCCGGCCTTGAGGAGCTGTCCGGGTACACCGAGTTCGGCGCCCGGGTGGCCAAGGTCCGTCGGGACCTGCTGAAGTTCCTCATCGGGGCCGCCGAGCGCGGTGAGACGGTCGTCGGCTACGGCGCACCGGGCAAGGGCAACACCCTGCTCAACCACTGCGGCATCCGCCCCGACCTGCTGGCGTACACGGTCGACCGGAACCCGTACAAGCACGGCCGGTTCACCCCGGGCACCCGGATCCCGGTCCTGCCGCCGGAGCGGATCGCCGCCGACCGGCCGGACTACGTCCTCGTCCTGCCCTGGAACCTGCGGGCCGAACTGGTCGAGCAGCTCTCCTACGTCGGCGAGTGGGGCGGCCGACTCGTCTTCCCCATCCCGGAACTGAGCATTGTCGAGGTCAGCTGATGAAGGTCGTTCTGTTCTGCGGCGGTTACGGGATGCGGATGCGCAACGGGTCCGCCGACGACGTGCCCAAGCCGATGGCGATGGTCGGCCCGCGTCCGCTGATCTGGCACGTGATGCGCTACTACGCGCACTTCGGGCACACCGAGTTCATCCTGTGCCTGGGGTACGGGGCGCACCACATCAAGAACTTCTTCCTCCACTACGAGGAGACGACGTCCAACGACTTCGTCCTGCGCCAGGGGCGCACGGAGCTGCTCTCCACCGACATCTCCGACTGGACGATCACGTTCGCGCAGACCGGCATCGAGTCCCCCATCGGGGAGCGGCTGCGCCGGGTACGGCACCACCTCGAAGGCGACGAGATGTTCCTCGCCAACTACGCCGACGTGCTCACCGACGCCCCGCTGCCCGCGATGATCGAGAACTTCGCACGGCGGGACGCGGGGGCGTCGATGATGGTGGTGCCGCCGCAGTCGTCGTTCCACTGCGTGGACCTCGGCGACGACGGTCTGGTGGGCGGCATCACCGCGGTGAGCGAGCTGCCGCTGTGGGAGAACGGCGGCTACTTCGTGCTCCGGCAGGAGGTCTTCGACCACATACCGGAGGACGGCGACCTGGTCGCGGACGGCTGCGGCCAGCTCGCCAAGCGCGGCCGGTTGCTGGCCTACCAGCACCGGGGCTTCTGGAAGCCGACCGACACCGTGAAGGAGCGGGCCGCGCTGGACGCCGCCTACGCCCGCGGGGACCGGCCGTGGGCCGTGTGGGAGCGGGACGGCGCCGCCGTGAGGACCGCGTGATCCGGCTCGGCGCCGGGCGCCTGGACCGGGTCGCCGCGGTGGGCGCGCACTGCGACGACATCGCCATCGGCGCGGGCGGCACCCTGCTGACGCTGTGCCAGTCGCGGCCGGGGCTGCGGGTCGACGCGCTGGTGCTGTCCGGCGGGGGCGGTGAGCGGGAGCGCGAGGAGCGGGCCGCGCTCGCCGCGTTCTGTCCGGACGCCGACCTGCGGCTGACCGTGCTGAAGCTGCCGGACGGGCGGCTGCCCGCGCACTGGGAGGAGGCCAAGTCGGCGGTCGAGGAGCTGCGCGAGCGCACCGACCCCGACCTGCTGCTGGCGCCGCGCACCGACGACGCGCACCAGGACCACCGCGGCCTGGCCCGGCTGATGACGACGGCGTTCCGCGACCACCTCGTCCTCGGCTACGAGATCGTCAAGTGGGACGGCGACCTCGGCCGCCCCACGGCGTACCAGCCGCTGACCTTGGAGACCGCCGAGCGGAAGGTGCGGCTGCTCCAGGAGCACTACCCCTCACAGCGGCACCGGCCCTGGTACGACCGGGAGGCGTTCCTCGGGCTCGCGCGGATCCGCGGCATCGAGTGCCACGCCCGCTACGCCGAGGCGTTCGCCGTCACCAAACTCACTCTCAACCTGGGGGATTGAACCTTGCGCGTACTGCTGACCGGCCACCAGGGCTACCTGGGCACCGTGATGGCCCCGGTCCTCACCGCCGCCGGACACGAGGTCGTCGGCCTCGACTCCGGCCTGTTCGCCGACTGCGTCCTGGGCCCCGCGCCCGCCGACCCGCCCGGCCACCGCGTCGACCTGCGCGACGTGACCGCCGAGCACCTCGCCGGGGTGGACGCCGTGATCCACCTGGCCGCCCTGTCCAACGACCCGCTGGGCGCGCTGGCGCCCGACCTCACCTACGACATCAACCACCACGCCTCCGTACGGCTGGCCCGGCTGGCCCGGGACGCCGGGGTGGAGCGGTTCCTGTACGCGTCGACGTGCTCGGTGTACGGCGCCGCGGGCGGCGAGGGGCTGGTCGGCGAGGACGCCCCGCTGCGCCCCGTGACGCCCTACGCGGAGTCCAAGGTGCGGGTGGAGGACGACCTGCGCCAGCTCGCCGACGGCGACTTCAGCCCCGTCTACCTGCGCAACGCCACCGCGTTCGGCTTCTCGCCGCGGCTGCGCGCCGACATCGTGCTGAACAACCTCGTCGGTCACGCGCTGCTCACCGGTGAGGTGCTGGTGCTGTCCGACGGCACGCCGTGGCGTCCGCTGGTGCACGCCGCGGACATCGCGCGGGCCTTCGCCGCCGCGCTGGTCGCGCCCCGGCGCGCGGTGCACGACCAGGCGTTCAACATCGGCAGCGAGGTCAACAACGTCACCGTCGCGGAGATCGCGGAACAGGTCGCGGAGGCGGTGGCCGGGTCCAAGGTGCGGATCACCGGGGAGAGCGGCGCCGACCCGCGGTCGTACCGGGTGGACTTCTCCCGGTTCCGGGCCGCGGTTCCCGGCTTCGACTGCGCGTGGACGGTCGAGCGGGGCGCCCTCGAACTCGCCGACGCCTACCGGGCGCACGGGCTCACCCAGGAGGACTTCGACCGGCGCTTCACCCGCCTCGCCGTGCTGCGCGCGGCGTCCGACGCCGGCACGGTCGACGACACCCTGCGGTGGCGCCGGTGACCGCGCCGGGCGAGGAGATGTACGCGCTGGTGGAGCGGCTGTACCCGCTGTGCCGCAGCATCACCGGCGACGGGGTGCGCGCCACCCTGGACATCGTCGGCGAGTACCTCCCGCTGGACGTGCGCGAGGTGCCGACGGGGACCCGGGTCCTCGACTGGACGGTGCCGCAGGAGTGGAACATCCGGGACGCGTACGTCGCGGACGCCGACGGCAGGCGGGTCGTCGACTTCCAGGAGTCGAGCCTGCACGTCCTCGGGTACAGCGTGCCGGTGGACCGGACCATGCCGCTGTCCGAGCTGCGCCCGCACCTGCACACGCTGCCGGAGCACCCGTCCTGGGTGCCGTACCGCACCAGCTACTACCGGCCGGAGTGGGGGTTCTGCCTGGCGCAGGAGACC
This sequence comes from Streptomyces sp. NPDC006997, assembly GCF_040635175.1. Lineage (NCBI taxonomy): Bacteria > Bacillati > Actinomycetota > Actinomycetes > Kitasatosporales > Streptomycetaceae > Streptomyces > Streptomyces sp. NPDC006997. Next base: position 178,058 of record NZ_JBEYHH010000002.1, on the reverse strand, counting down.
CTGGACGCGCTGCCGGACGGCGACTACGAGGTCCGGATCGACTCCACGCTCACGGACGGCCACCTCACCTACGCCGAGCACGTGGTCCCGGGGCGGGTCCCGGACGAGGTGATCGTCTCCTGCCACGTCTGCCACCCGTCGCTGGCCAACGACAACCTCGCCGGGATCGCGGTGGCGACGCACCTGGCGCGCTGGCTGGCGGACCGGCGGCCGTACTACACCTACCGGTTCCTGTTCGCGCCCGGCACCATCGGGGCGATCACCTGGCTGGCCCGCAACGCGGAGCGGATCGACCGGGTCCGGCACGGTCTGGTGCTGGCCTGCGCCGGGGACCCGGGCCAGCTGACGTACAAGCGGAGCAGGCGCGGGGACGCGGAGATCGACCGGGTGCTGGCGCACGTCCTGGCCGGCTCCGGACGCCCGCACGAGATCCGGGAGTTCACGCCGTACGGCTACGACGAGCGGCAGTTCTGCTCCCCCGGGTTCGACCTCGGCGTGGGCTCGCTCAGCCGGACCCCGTACGCGGGCTACCCCGAGTACCACACCTCGGCGGACGACCTCGGCTTCGTCACCCCGGCGGCGCTGGCCGACACGCTCGCCGTCTGCCGGGAGGCGTTCACCGTCCTGGACCGCAACCGGCGGTACGTCAACCTCAGCCCGTACGGCGAACCGCAGCTCGGCCGACGCGGGCTGTACGACTCGCTCGGCGGGCGCAGCGACGCCAAGGAGGCCCAGATGGCGATGTTGTGGGTGCTCAGCCTCTCCGACGGCGAGCACGCGCTGCTCGACGTCGCCGAGCGGGCGGGGCTGCCGTTCGACACCGTCGCCGCCGCGGCCGACGCCCTGCGTGACGCCGGGCTGATCAAGGCATGACACCGGTGACCGCCGAGGGGGAGAAGGCGACGCGCCGGGCCGGGTCCGCCCGGCGGGCCGTCGTCGGCCGCCTGTCCTGGGGCCTGGCCGACCAGGCGGCGTCCAGCCTGACCAACTTCGCCGTGGGCATCTACGTGGCCCGCTCGCTGGGGCTGACCGCGTTCGGCGCGTTCAGCCTGGCCTGGGTCACCTACGGCGTGGTGCTCAGCGTCTCCCGGGGACTCGCCACCGACCCGCTCGTGGTGCGCTTCAGCGGGGTGCCGGACGGCTCCTGGCGTCCGGCGGTGGCCCGCTCGTCGGGCACCGCGCTCGGCGTCGGCGCCGCCGTCGGCGCGGGGTGCCTGGTGGCCGGTCTCGCGGTCGGCGGTCCGGTGGGCGACGCGTTCGCCTGCCTCGGCGTCGTGCTGCCGGGGCTGATGCTCCAGGACGCCTGGCGGTACGCGTTCTTCGCCGCCGGTGCCGGGCGGAAGGCGTTCGTCAACGACGTGGTGTGGGGCGCCGGCCTGGTCCCGGCGATGGTGGTGGCCGCCCGCGTGGGCACCGTCGCCGCGTTCGTGCTGGCCTGGGGCGCCTCCGCCGCGGTGGCCGCGGTGTACGGAGCCGTCCAGTCGGGGATCAGGCCCCGGCTGACCGGCGCCCGCGCCTGGGTCCGCGACCACCGCGACCTCGGCTACCGCTACCTCGTCGAGAACACCTGCGTCAGCGGCGCGAGCCAGCTGCGCGCGTACGGCCTCGGCGTCATCGTCGGGGTCGGCGCGGTGGGCGCGGTACGCGGCGCGGAACTGCTGCTCGGCCCGTTCCTGGCGGTGCTGATGGGGCTGTCCCTGGTCACCGTCGCGGAGGCGGCGCGGGTGCTGCGCCGGTCACCGCACCGCCTCGGCGCGTTCTGCCTCCTGCTCGGCGGCGGGCAGGCCGTCGCCGCGCTGCTGTGGGGCGCGGCGCTGCTGCTGATGCCGGACCGGCTCGGCGAGCTGGTGCTCGGCGACGTCTGGCCCTCCGCCGCCGAACTGATCCTCCCGGCCACCCTCGGTGTCGCGGGCGCCGGGCTCGGCACCGGCGCCGCGGCCGGACTGCGGGCGCTCGGCGCGGCCCGGCGCAGCCTGCGCGCCCAGCTCTTCACCTCCGCCTGCTACGTCGGCGGCGGCCTCGGCGGCGCGGCCGTCGGCGGCGTGGTCGGCTCGGCCTGGGGCGTCGCCGCCGCCACCGTCGGCGGCTCGGCCGTGTGGTGGCTGCACCTGAGGTCCGGCCTGCGCGAGCACCACCCCGACTCTTCCGAAGTGAGGACGCCATGACCGCCCACCCCAGGCTGAGCATCGGCCTGCCCGTCTACAACGGCGAGGAGTACCTCGCCGAGTCGCTCGACGCGCTGCTCGGCCAGACCTACGAGGACTTCGAGCTGGTCGTCTCCGACAACGCCTCGACCGACGGGACCGAGGACATCTGCCGCCAGTACGCGGCGAAGGACCCCCGCGTCCGCTACCTCCGGCTGCCCCGGAACATCGGCGCCGCCCCCAACCACAACCACGTCTTCACCGAGTGCCGCGGCGAGCTGTTCAAGTGGGCCTCGCACGACGACCTGTACGCCCGTGACCTGCTGCGCCGCTGTGTGGAGGCGCTGGACGAGCGGCCCGACGTGATCCTCGCCCACGCCGAGCAGGCGGTCATCGACGGCGACGGCCGGGTGAAGGTGCCGTACGCGTACGGGCTCGACACCGCCTCGCCGCACGCGCCGGAGCGGTTCCGCAGCCTGCTGTTCGAGCCGGGCGGCGACGACTTCTACGGCGTGATGCGCGCGGACGTGCTCCGCAAGGTCAGGCCGCACGACAGCTTCCACCACGCCGACCGCGTCTTCGTCGCCGAGATCACCCTGCACGGGCCGTTCCACCAGGTGCCGGAGCTGCTGTACTTCCGCCGCGACCACCCCACCCGCGCCGAGCGGGCCAACCCCTCCAAGCGCTCCCGGTGCGTCAACCTGGACCCGCGCCGGGCGGGCCCGCTGCACCCGACGCCCCGGCTGCTCGCCGAGTACGTGTGGGGCTTCGCGTCGGCGATCCGGCGGGCGCCGCTCTCCCCGGCCGACCGGCGGGCCTGCTACCGGCACCTGGCGGCGTGGATGACGAGCCGGGTCCGGCCGGGCGCGGGCGAGCGGGTCGAGGACCGCGCGCCGGTCGACCCGGCCGGGTTCGACGTCTCCGTCGACGCCCTGGTGGCGGGCCGTGAGGGGAGGCGGGCGTGAACTCCCCGGTGCGCGTCGGGGTGTTCGGGCTGCTCGGCTCCGGCAACCTCGGCAACGACGGGTCGCTGGAGGCCGTCCTCCGGTACCTGCGGGACGCCCACCCGGACGCGGCCGTGGACGCGCTGTGCGGCGGGCCCGAGGCGGTCACCGCGCGGTACGGCATCCCCGCGACGCGGCTGCACTGGTACCGCGGGGAGTACCGGACGGCGTCCCGGCTGGGCGCGGTCGCGGGCAAGGGCCTGGGCAAGCTGGTCGACGTGTTCCGCACCGCGGCCTGGGTGCGGCGGCACGACGTGGTGATCGTGCCGGGCATGGGCGTCCTGGAGGCCACGCTGCCGCTGCGGCCGTGGGGCTTCCCGTACGCGCTGTTCCTGCTCTGCGCGAGCGGTCGGCTGCTGCGCACCCGGGTGGCGCTGGTCAGCGTCGGCGCCGCCCCGATCGGCAACCGGTCGACGCGGGCCCTGGTGCGCTGGTCGGCCCGGCTGGCGGCGTACCGGTCGTACCGGGACGAGCAGTCCCGGGACGCGCTGCGGGCGATGGGCGTGGACACCGCCCGCGACGAGGTCTACCCGGACCTGGCGTTCGCGCTGCCGGTGCCGGGCACGCCCGAGCGCCGCCCCGGGTCGGTCTGCCTGGGCGTCATGGACTTCCACGGCGGCGACGACGACCGCGCCCGCGCCGACGAGATCCACCGCCGCTACCTCGACGGCACGATCCGCTTCGTGCGCGCGCTGGTCGCGGAGGGCAGGCCGGTGCGGCTGCTCACCGGCGACGCCTGCGACGCCCCGGTGGTCGCGGCGATCCGCGCCGCGGTGGACTCGCCGCTGGTCACCGCCGTCGAGGCGGCCTCGCTGGCCGACCTGATGCGGGAGACGGCGGCGGCCGACACCGTGGTGGCGACCCGGTACCACAACCTGGTCTGCGCGCTGCGGACCGGCACCCCGACGCTCGCCCTCAGCTACGCCGCGAAGAGCGACGCGCTGATGGCGCGGATGGGCCTCGCGGCGTACCGCCACCCGGCCCGCGAGGTCGACGCCGAACGGCTCCTCGACCAGTTCCGGGCGCTGGAACGGGAGTCGGCCGAGCCGCGGCGGATCCTCGCCGAGCGGAACGCGGCCACCACCCGGCACCTGGAGCGGCAGTTCGCCGCCCTGACGGCGGCGCTGTTCCCGGCGCCCGAGCACACCCTGCAGGAGACGTCATGAAGGCGACCGAAGTCCCGGCGATCGCGGGGGCCTACCTGTTCGAGCCGACGCCGTACGCCGACGAACGCGGCTTCTTCTCCCGTACCTTCGACGCCGACGTGGTCCGCTCGGTCGGCGTCGACCCGGACGCCTTCGTCCAGGACAGCGTCTCCCGGTCGGCCCGGGGCGTGCTGCGCGGGCTGCACCTGCGGTCCGGCGCGGGCGAGGCCAAGCTGGTGCGGTGCTCGTACGGGCGGATCTTCGACGTCGTGGTGGACCTGCGGCCCGACTCCCCGACCTACCTGGGCCGGGCGTTCTTCGACCTGTCCGACGTGACCCAGCGCAGCGTCTACATCCCGGCGGGGTGCGCGCACGGCTTCCAGGCGCTGACCGACCCCGCCGACACCTCGTACCGGATCGACCGCCCGCACGACCCGGCCGAGGACGTGACCATCGCCTACGACGACCCGGACCTCGCGATCCCCTGGCCGCTGCCGGTGACGTCGGCGTCCCCGCGGGACCGCGAGGCGCCGAGCCTCGCCCAGGTGCTGAAGCAGTGGGAGAAGTGAGGTCGGGCATGGACACCGGAGAGTTCCCGCTGCCCCGGTCGCGGGCGGCCAACGAGCGGCTGCACGCCCTGGTCCCGGGCGGCGCGCACACCTACGCCAAGGGCGACGACCAGTACCCCGAGGGCCTGGCCCCGGTCATCAGCCACGGCCGGGGCGCCCACGTGTGGGACGTCGACGGCAACCGCTACATCGAGTACGGCTCCGGTCTGCGGTCGGTCAGCCTCGGCCACGCCCACCCGCGCGTCACCGAGGCGGTGCGGCGGGAGGTCGACCGCGGCACCAACTTCGTCCGGCCGTCCCTCATCGAGGTCGAGGCCGCGGAGCGCTTCCTGGCGACGGTGCCGACCGCCGAGATGGTGAAGTTCGCGAAGAACGGCTCCGACGCCACCACCGCCGCCGTGCGCCTGGCCCGCGCCGCGACCGGACGCCCCAAGGTGGCCCTCTGCGCCGACCACCCGTTCTTCTCGACCGACGACTGGTTCATCGGGACGACGCCGATGAACGCCGGTATCCCGGACACCGGTCTGACGGTGGCGTTCCCGTACGGCGACCTGGCCGCGACGCAGGAGCTGCTCACCCGGCACGAGGGCGAGATCGCCTGCCTGATCCTGGAGGCCGCGACCCACACCGAGCCGGAGCCCGGGTACCTGGCGGGCCTGCGCGACCTGGCCCACCGGCACGGCTGCGTCCTGGTCTTCGACGAGATGATCACCGGCTTCCGCTGGTCGGAGGCGGGCGCGCAGGGGCTGTACGGCGTCACTCCCGACCTGTCGACGTTCGGGAAGGCGCTGGGCAACGGGTTCGCCGTCTCCGCGCTGGCGGGGCGCCGGGAGCTGATGGAGCGGGGCGGGCTGCGGCACTCCGGCGACCGGGTGTTCCTGCTGTCCACGACGCACGGCGCGGAGACGCACTCGCTGGCCGCCGCGATGGCCGTGCAGGCCACCTACACCGAGGAGGGGATCACCGCCCGGCTGCACGCCCTCGGTGAGCGGCTGGCCGCCGGGGTGCGGGACGCCGCGGCGGGCATGGGCGTCGGGGAGCACGTCGTCGTGCGGGGCCGGGCCAGCAACCTGGTCTTCGCCACCCTCGACGAGCACGGGCGGCCGTCGCAGGAGTACCGCACCCTGTTCCTGCGCCGCCTGCTGACGGGCGGGGTGCTGGCCCCGTCGTTCGTGGTGAGCGCCGCGCTCACCGAGGCCGACATCGACCAGACCGTGGACGTGGTGGCCCGGGCGTGCGCGGTGTACCGCAAGGCGCTGGACGCGGGGGACCCGACGCCGTGGCTGGGCGGACGACCGGTGAAGCCGGTGTTCCGGCGCCGGGTCTGACGTACCGTCACTCCCGGTCGAAAACGACCGGTGAAGCCGGTGTTCCGGCGCCGGGCCTGACGTACCGTCACTCCCCGTCGGGACGAACGGCGTCGGCGACGCGGTCCACGCACCACGCCGACGCCGGGACCAGCGCGAGCGCGGTGCACCAGCCGCCGAGGACGTCGGTCGGGTAGTGGGCGCCCAGGACGACCTGGGCCCAGCCCATCGCGGCACCGGCGGCCAGTCCGGCGCCGAGCACGAGCGACGTCCCGGCGGTCCCGCCGAGGCCGGGGCGCCCGGCCGCGAGCAGCGCGAGCACCAGGGCGAACGCGGTGAGGAAGGCGGTGTGCCCGCTCGGGTAGGACAGGTTGTCGGCGCCGTGGATGGTGCGCCCCACCAGGTGCTTCAGCCCCGTCGCCGTTCCCACCGCCAGGGTGACGGAGACGACGAGGAGCACCGCGGCCCGTGGCCGCCGCAGCAGCAGGCACCCGGCCACGGCGGCGACGACCAGCGCCGCCGCGCCCACCGGCTCCCCCAGGAAGTCGACGGCACGGGCGACGTCCCGCCAGGGCGAGGGGACCCCCTCAAGCGCCGACCAGACCCGTTCGTCCACCCTGCCCGGCTCGCCGTCACCCGCGTACCGCCCCCCGAGCAGCGCGACCACCAGCGCGGCGAGGACCACGACCGGCCCCAGCCACCCGCGCAACGCCGGGGGGAGCACCGCGTGCCGCACCGCACCCGACCGTAAGTCGCTGACCATGCGGCCACCCTAACGCCGGTCACGGCGGCCCGGCCGCCCGCGTTCACGCCTCGGACGGCACCCCGCCCGGCCGCCCGCCCACCCGCACCGCCGTCTCCCGCAGCCGCCCGATGTGGGCCGCGCCGTGGGTGTGCACGGCGTGCCACGACAGGGCCGCTGACGCGGGTGTTAGCCTGAGAAGGACGTCGACCGTCGACAGAGGAGTCGCAGACGTGGTGGGTGAAGACGACATCTCCGGATGAGATCCGGAGCTGACGGCCACCGGCGGGCGCCCAGGAGCGCTGCCGAGGTGGTCCGGCCCGTCGTACCCCTTCCCCTCTTCTTCCCCGTCTGCCCAGGGCAGAGGACCACAGCTCTGCCCTCGTCTCCTCCGAGGTCGCCTTCCCATGTCCGACGCCGCGATCGTCTGCTCCAGCCTCTCCTTCGCCTGGCCCGACGACACCCCGGTCTTCCACGACCTGTCCTTCACCGTGCCCACCGGCCGCACCGGCCTGGTCGCGCCCAACGGCTCCGGCAAGTCCACCCTGCTCAGGCTGGTCGCCGGTGAACTCCGGCCCGCCACCGGCTCGGTGTCCGTCGTCGGCACCCTCGGCTACCTGCCGCAGAGCCTCCCCCTGACCGGCGACCTCACCGTCGCCGAGGTGCTCGGCGTCGCCGACGTGATCCGCGCGCTGGACGCCGTGGAGTCCGGTGACGTCGGCGAGGAGCACTTCACCACCATCGGCGACGACTGGGACATCGAGGAGCGCACCCGCGCCCAGCTCGACCGCCTGGGCCTGACCGGCCTCGCCCTGGACCGCGTGCTGAGCACGCTCAGCGGCGGCCAGGTCGTCTCCCTCGGCCTCGCCGCCCACCTCCTCAAGCGTCCCGACGTCCTCCTGCTCGACGAGCCCACCAACAACCTCGACACCGACGCCCGGCACCAGCTCTACGACGTGCTCTCCGACTTCACCGGCTGCCTGCTCCTCGTCAGCCACGACCGCGCGCTGCTCGACCGGATGGAACGCGTCGCGGAACTCGGCAGCGACGAACTCCGCCTCTACGGCGGCGACTTCACCGCCTACGAGGAGGCCGTGCGCGCCGAGCGGGAGACCGCCGAGAAGAACGTCCGCAACGCCGAGCAGGAGCTGAAGCGAGAGAAGCGGGAGGCGCAGCAGGCCCGCGAACGCGCCGAGCGCCGGATGAGCAACGCCTCCAGGAACCTCAAGAACGCGGGTCTGCCCAAGATCTTCGCGGGCACCATGAAGCGCGGCGCGCAGGAGGCAGCGGGCAAGTCCGGCACGGTGCACGGCGCCCGGGTCAGCGAGGCCAGGGCCCGCCTGGACGAGGCCGGGCGCGCGCTGCGCGACGAGCAGCGGCTCACCCTGGAACTGCCCGACACCCAGGTGCCCGCCGGGCGCAACCTCTTCCTCGGCGCGGGGATGCGGGTCCGGCTCGGGGAGCGGGACGTGTTCGGCCCGGCCGGGGTCGACCTGACCGTCCGCGGCCCCGAGCGGATCGCGCTGACCGGGCCCAACGGCGCGGGCAAGACCACCCTGATGCGGCTGGTCACCGGCGACCTCACCCCGTACGCCGGGGAGGTCAGGCGCAACGGCGGCCGGATCGCCTACCTCTCCCAGCGCTTGGACCTGCTGGACCTGGACCGTACGGTCGCCGAGAACTTCGCCGCGTTCGCCCCCGAGCGGCCCGAGGCGGAGCGCATGAACCTGCTCGCCCGCTTCCTCTTCCGCGGCGCCCGCGCCCACCTCCCGGTCGGCGTCCTCTCGGGCGGCGAGCGGCTGCGCGCCACGCTCGCCTGCGTGCTGTGCGCCGAACCGGCCCCGCACCTGCTGCTGCTCGACGAGCCGACCAACAACCTCGACCTGGTCAGCGCGGCCCAGTTGGAGAGCGCGCTCGACTCCTACCGGGGCGCCTTCATGGTGGTCAGCCACGACGAGCGCTTCCTCACCGAGATCGGCGTCGACCGCTGGCTGCGGCTGACGGACGGCACCCTCACGGAGACCGGGGCGCCCGGGGCGTGAGCGCCTGACGTGCGCCCTGGCGCGCGCCCGAGGCACCGCTCACCCCCGGGAGACCCCGGTATCCGCACTGATCACTCACGAGGTCGTCCGCGTCCTCGACGGCGTCCCCCTGCGCCGCCGCTGACGCTTCTTGCCTCTGCCGCGAGTCACCTGTCAGGATGGTGATGTGAATCTCGACCATGTCTTCGTGTGCGGGCACCCGGCCCTCGACTTCGCGGCCACGCTCCGCGCCCGGCGTTCGACCCGGTTCGAGATGTTCGCGACGCCGGAGCGGCTGAACGCCTGGTACCTGGAGTCCGGCCTGGTGGACACGGTCACGCCGGGCGGGGAGGACGACGTCCGGGACGCCAGGGCCGTACGCGAGGCGGTCTACCGGCTGGTCACCGACCGCAGACTCGGCGAGGAGTTCGACGCCGAGGCGCTCGACACGCTGAACGCCGCGGCACGCGGGACGCCGGTGACGCCCCAGCTCACCCCGGCCGGGCGGCACACGGAGGCGACGCCCGCGCAGGCGCTGGCGACCGTCGCCCGGCAGGCCGTGGAACTGCTCAGCGACCCGGACGTGCCGCTGCTGAAGGAGTGCGGCAACCCCGAGTGCACCCGCGTCTACATCGACCGCTCCCGGGGGACGCGGCGCCAGTGGTGCGGCATGGAGTCCTGCGGCAACAAGATCAAGGCCGCCGCCTACCGCGCCCGCAAGAGGTCCGACGCCAGCCGCTGACCCCGGACGCCGCCACCTCCTCCCGGTAATCCACACCACACGGCGCGGGTGCATAGCAGGGCGGGCGCCAGTGCCTTCGTAGGAAGTGCGGGAGCGCGTGCGCGGCGGCGAAAGGTAAGGGTCGACTCCGATGGGGCACTGTCACTCTGACGAGGGACCCCTGCGGCGCCGCAGGGGTCCCTCGCCGGACGGTCAGGCCTCGTCGCGCTTCGGCAGACGCCAGTTCGGGCGCGGGAAGTGGCAGGTGTAGCCGTCCGGGTAGCGCTGGAGGTAGTCCTGGTGCTCCGGCTCGGCCTCCCAGAACGGCCCCGCGGGTACCACCTCGGTCACCACCGGCCCCGGCCACAGCCCCGAGGCGTCTACGTCGGCGATGGTGTCCTCGGCGACGCGGCGCTGCTCGTCGTCGTAGTAGAAGATGGCCGAGCGGTAGCTGAGGCCGATGTCGTTGCCCTGCCGGTTCCTCGTGCTCGGGTCGTGGATCTGGAAGAAGTACTCCAGGATCGTGCGGTAGTCGGTCACCCGGGGGTCGAAGGTGATCTCGATCGTCTCCGCGTGCCTGCCGTGGTCGCGGTAGGTGGCGTTGGGCTTGTCGTTGTCGCCGCTGTAGCCCACCCGGGTACGGGTCACCCCGGGCAGCGCCCGGATCAGCTCCTGCATCCCCCAGAAGCAGCCGCCCGCCAGCAGCGCCCTCTCCTCGACGTCGCTCATGGCACCTCACCTTTCACTTCGCGTCGTTCACGCAGGCTCCCAGGCTCGCACGGCGGCGGCCCGAACAGCACGGCTCCCCATACGTCACCCCGTTGCCAGGTGACGGAACGCCGGGAAGATGCGTCACCATCCAGAGCAGTGACCACATCCCGGCAAGGCCGGAACGCCGTACGGGCCGGGAACATTCCTGAGCGAGGGTGGACGGCTCAGCGGGCGGGGACGGACTCCGCCGTGGGCGCCGGTTCGGAGTGACCGGACCCGGACGGGGTGCGGGTGGATCGCGCCCCCCTCGCCGTCGGTGTCCTCCTCGCCCTGTTCCTGCGGCCCGGCACGCGCCCACGTTCGCGCGGGGTGACGAGGCCACCGACGAGGGCGAGGGTCAGCACGATCACGCCGCCGCCGCCCACGCCCTGGGGCACGCGGGCGCCGATCAGTTCGGGCAGGTTCCGGGCGAGGCCACAGGCCACGGAGGCGGCCAGGAAGGCCGACGTCGAGGCCAGGTAGAGCCGCTTGCGGCCGAACACGTCGCCGAGCTTGCCCCACAGCGGGGTGACCGCCGTCGACGCGAGCAGGTAGGCGGCGCAGACCGACGCGATGCCGTCGCACCCGTCCAGGTCCTCGGCGATCCGGGGCAGCGCGGTGGAGACGATCGCCTGGTCCAGGGAGGCGAGGAGGACCGCCAGGACCAGCGCGCTCATGGCGGCGGCGACACCCCCCGGAGTGAGGAGGAGTTGTCTGCCTTGGACACCAGGAGGTGCCCTTCCAGAAGACTCAGAGGCCTGGCTCTAGCAGCCCATCATCTGCCACAAAAACGCAGCACTTAAAGCCCGGTCTTCTACTCTCAAGAGGCGTTAAATCTCTCAGGCATCACATACCGCGGCTAGACTCGGTGCGGTGAGAGCCGACGCAGCGCGCAATCTGGAAGCAGTCCTGACCACCGGGGCCCGTATGCTCGCCGCCGACCCCGGGGCTAGCATCGCGAGCATCGCCGCCGAGGCGGGCGTCGACCGGCGCACCGTCTACCGCCGCTTCGCCTCCCGCGAGGACCTCCTCGCCGCCATCTACGAGGCCCGCCTCAGCGCGATCGAGCACGCCATCACCGACGCCCGGCTACGCGAGGCGCCCGTCGCCGTCGCCCTGCACCGCTACGTCGAGAACATCATCACCGTCAACCGCACCTGGCCCGTCGACCTCGCCCGGATGCTCGCCGACGAGAGCGTCCACGCCCGCCGGGACACGGCCATCGAGGAGGTCGACACCTTCCTGCGGCGCGCCACCGACGAGGGCCTGCTGCGCCCCGGCCTCCCGGAGGGCTGGGCGAGCGCGCTGCTGCCCCAGCTGATGCACCTGGTCTCCCGCCAACTCCCCGAGCTGAGCGCGGGACGGGCGGCGGACGTCGTCGTCGACACCCTGCTCAACGGCCTCGGTGCGTCGTAGCCGTACGGCCTGTTCCTCGCGGGTCGGTCACCTGTGCCGGTGGGGGTGCGCGGGGTACACGCCGAGGACCCTTACCTCGGTGGAGAAGAACCGCAGTTCGTGCAGGGCGAGGGCGACGCGTTCGTCGTCGGGGTGGCCCTCGACCTCGACGTAGAAGCGGCTGGCGTTGAGCCCGGCGCCGATCTGGTAGCTCTCGATCTTGGTGAGGTTCACCCCGCTGCTGGCGAACCCGCCGAGCGCCTTGTAGAGGGCGCTGGGGATGTTGCGGACGCTGAAGAACAGGCTCGTCATCGTCGGTTCCCCGGTGTGCGGGGCGAAGGCCGCGTCCCGGGAGAGGACGACGAACCGCGTGGTGTTGTCCGGGGCGTCCTCGACCCCGGCGCGCAGCACGTCCAGGCCGTACAGCTCGGCCGCGGCGGGCGGGGCCAGCGCCGCGTGCGCCGGCTCGCCCAGTTCGGCCACCTCACGCGCCGCCCCGGCGGTGTCGTCGCTGACGAGGGTGCGCCAGCCGCCCTCCCGCAGCAGCTTGCGGCACTGCCCCAGCGCGTGCACATGACTGCGTACGCACTCCACCTGGTCCAGGGTCGCGCCGGGCACGCCCATCAGGTCGAACCGGATGGCGAGGAAGTACTCCGCGACGATGAACAGCCCCGACTCCGGCAGCAGGTGGTGTACGTCGGCGACGCGTCCGGCCGCGGAGTTGTCGACCGGGATCACGGCGACGTCGGCGGCCCCCAGCGTCACGGCGTCCAGCGCCTGCTCGAACCCCGTACAGGGCACACCGTCGGCCCCGGGGTAGAGGGCGCGCGCGGCGGTCGCCGAGTTGGATCCGGGTTCACCCTGGTATGCGGCGGTCGTCACGGTGGTCCAGCCTTCCTGGGGCAGCTGCGGGGGCCTTTCGCGGGCAGCAGGGGCTCCGTCGCGTACCGCACCGGCTGAAGTATCGACGAAGACCCCGCGATCACGCACACCCGCGCCCCGGTACGCCGCCCTACGCGGGATCGAGCACGGGCCGCGCGGGAAGCCCTCCGTTCTTCTCGCAGCGCAGCTCTTTGGCCATGGCCAGGGAGAAGGAGTGGGCGACGGTGACGTAGGCGTTCTTCAGCGTTTCGACATCCACATCGGGCACCTTCGGCATACTCCAGCGCTCGACGCCTATGAGTACGTGGGCCGTCTTCCTCGCGGTGGGAAGCCCGTCGCTGCGGCACGCGAAGTGGAGGTACGCCTTGTCCTCCGCCACCAGGGTCCCCTCCCCCATCTTCAGCACGGTGAACCTCGGGCCCGGATCGCCCGTCGGGGAACTGGCGCCCACGCCCCAGGTGATCTTGAGCTGGATGCGTGGCGTACCGGACGTGAAGATACGGCAGAGGACTTCGCGACCTATGGTGGTGCGTGGCCACGTCTCGACCAGGTCCGAAGCGGCCCGCGCGACGGTGTATTTCTCCTCTGACGCCTCAAACCGCGACGACCCCGCGATCACCTTCAGCGCCTTGGACGCCTCGCCGGAAACAGCTTCGCCGCCGCAGAGTTCAGTCCCTGCCACCTCCTTGGCCGAAGCCTCGTCGCCCCCTCCTCCGCAGCCGGTGACCCCGAGAAGCAACGAGGCCACGACCGCCGCGAGGAGTTCGCCGCGTGCCGATCTACGCCTGACCACTGCTCGTATCCTCACTCTCCCTCGGCTGTCCACTGACCTCAGCCGGTCTCCGGGCGGTTGCCCTGCTGGTTCTCACGGTCGTTGCCGACTCCGTAGCCGATCAGCATCGATTCCCGCAGGTCCTGCGCGAACGTGCTGTCGCGAAGATTCGTGACGTTCCGCTCCAGGAAATCCTCCATGGGGGCCTCGGCCATGGCTTCGCCAGCGGAGTAGATCCTCTCCCTCTCCTTGTCGGTCAGCTCCTCCATCTTCTCCTTGTGCTCATCCACCGAGCTGCCGGAGATGTCGCCCACCATCTGGCCGATAACGTGCTCCGCCGCACCGCTGGCGGTGTCGGTCGCCAGCGGGATGAGTACCGCGGCCGTCCCCACCGCGGCCGTCGCGGGCAGGAAGGCGACGCCCGCCGCGATGCCCGCCGTGGCTCCGAACTCGACCCAACCCGCCCGCTTGGCGACCGCCTTCTCGTAGTCCTCGTGGGTCTTGAGGTTCGTCGCCTCCACCTGGTCGGCCCTCGACTGGTCGAGCATCCCCTGCACCTCGGCACCCACCCGTACGGTCGCCCGCGCGGCGCCCTCCTGGATCGTCCCGTCGGGGTTCACCGTCCCCTCCAGCACACTGCGGGTGTATGCCTGCTCCGCGGTCGAGAGCGTCGCGTAGGCGTCCGGGTGCTGGCCCAGGGTACTGAGGAAGCCGCGGACGACGCCCCGCCCGTTCCTTTCCTCGGTGCCCCCGAAGGTGACGTGCCCATCCGGGTTCCGTGTCGGGGCGAACACGCTGCTCGAATCGTTCTTTTCCAGCGCCCAGTTGATGTCGTCGACGTAACCCGCGCCCATGACGCCCAGGCTGTCGGCCAGCGCCTCGTGGTGTTCCTTGAGCAAGCCCGGGTCGGCGGCGTACTTCTCCATGACCTGCTGCATGACGGCGGCGTTGTCCGCGTCCCGCACCACACCGGCGTCCGGGTGCCCGGCCGGGTAGCCGAGGGTGGCCGCTTCCAGGGCGTGACCGAGGGCGTCGGGCATGTGATTGAGGGACGCCTTACCCTCGTCCGGGTCGAGCGAGTTGACGTCGGGGAAGGACTCCCACTCCTCGTTGCCGAAGAAGTCGAGGTAGTTGTCGATCGGCTCCCCGTCCTTGTCCTTCCCGAGGTCGGCCGCGGCCCCGGCATTGACCGTGCCGTCCTCGTTGTAGGCGGTCGGCGTGTCGGTGAAGAACTTCTTCGCCGCCTCCGGGCTGTTGCCGAGCGCTTCCAGCATGGCGGTGGCCGGGTCGTAGCCGGCTCCGTTGACGCCGGAGGGGTTGTACGGGTTCTTGAACGCGCTGTTCACCACCTTGGTACCGGCGAACAGTCCCGGGTCCTTCTGGTGCAGTTGCGCCACGTGCTCGGCGATCGGGTTGAGGAACTTCGCGTCGTAGTTCCCGTACCGCATGATCCCGCCGAGCAGTTGGTATCCGAACGGCCCGCCGTAGTCGTACTTGCTCAGCGGGATGTGCTCCGTACCCAGTCTGCGGAGTTCCGGCCCCCACTTGGCGGTGAACTCCTTGTCGTGGGAGGCGGTGGCCAGATTGAGGCCGAGGTTCTTCTGGAGCTCCTGGACGTCCTTGAGTCGCTGCGCGTCGAGCTTGCCCAGGTCGTACGTGTCCGTGGAGAGCTGGCCGAAGAACGCGAGCGACTTCTCGGGGCCGAGCTTCTCGTAGAAACCCTTGGCGAACTCCGTCGACGACTTGTTGTCCCTCAACAGCTCGTTGAGCTGGGTGAGTTCGGAGTGGGTCAGGTCCCTGCCCTTGCCCGCCAGCGCGGCGGCGCGGGCGGCCTCCTCCTGGTCCAGCTTCGTGTACTTCGGAGCGCTGAAGTCCTTGCGGTCGGTGACGTTGGCCTCAAGGGCGTTCTTGAGGGCGAGGTCGGCGTCGTTGCAGGTGTCGACGATGAGGTCGATCCTCTTCTGCCACGACTCGACGTTCCGCGCCTCCTCCCGCAGGAGGTCGGCGTAGTCGGGGTCGCGTCGCGCCGCGGGGATCTCGGACAACGGCTTCAGTGCCGTGACCCTGCCCTTGCCGTCGACGCGGACACCGGCCGCGTGCGCCTCGTGGTCCCGGATGCCGAGCAGGTCGTCCCTGGCCTTCTTGATGGCCGCGTAGCCCTCTTCCAGGATGAGCCTCACGCCTTTGGCCTCGGCGGCGGCGTCGGCGAACTCCTTGGCCGTCTTGCCGATGAACGTCTTGGTGACCCCCGCGTTGACGCCCTCCCAGGCCGCCTTGTCGGCCTTCGCCTTCATTCCGTCGGTGGCGTCGGTGGCGAGTGTCTCCAGCTTCCCCGCCATCTCCGACCAGTCGTCGACGGCGGCCTTCAGCTTCGCCACCGGGGCGTCGATCAAGTCCTCGTACGTCAGCACGTCGCGCGCTTCCCCCTAGCCTTCACGCGGCCCTATTTCATGTATTCCGTGAGCACCGAGATCCGCGTCAGGTCGCCCTCGATCTTCGCCTCGTCCTTGGCGTGCTGGGCCTTGCTGAAATCGAGGTGGTTCGAGATCTGCGCGCAGGCGTCCAGCAGGGTCCTCAGGTGGGTCTGCCAGTAGTCGTGCACCTTCAGCACGGCCGACCCGCTCACGAAGTTCCCGTTGGTCAGCGCCGTCGCCGCGTCGAAGGTGGCGGGCCGGGCGATGTCACCCTCCTTCGCCAGCCGTCCCAGCAGGTCGTACGCGTCGTTGCCGATGGCACCGAGGTCGTCCCGGTTGACGACCAGATCCTTGCCGTCGCCACCGCCACCGCCACCGCCTTCGGCCGGGAGACTGTTGAGCTGCGTGGAGGTGCGCTTGGCCGCCGCCGCGCGCAGTTCGGCCCATTCCTGCTCGAATGTCATGAACTCCCCCACTCCGCCATCCGTCGGCCACGGCGTGGGCGTCGCCACTCCCGTGTCAGGAACAGTCACTCTAGGCAAGAGCAGCAGGCGAACGAGGCTTTCCGGCCACGTCGGACCCGCGTAGAAGCGGACGACCGGGACCGGGGTCGGCCAAGGCCGCGTGCCGAGGACACGTCCGCGCCGGGCGGCGAGGGCGCCGAACGGTCACCCCGCGCCACCCGGAAGCCATCGACCGGGCCGGGCCCTCGCTCCAGGGACCAGGTTCGGACCAGGACCGCACTCCGGGCAGGGCCCCCAACCGGCGCCAGACCCGGCACCGGACCCCACCCCGGCCCGGGCCCGGCACGTGAGGTCACCCCTGCTTGTTCGCGACCCCGGCCGAGTCGAACGTGGCCATCTCGCGCAGCGCCCGCACCCCCGCCTGCACCAGCGGCAGGGCCAGCAGCGCGCCGGTGCCCTCACCGAGCCGCAACCCCAGGTCGACCAGCGGGCGCAGGCCGAGGTGGTGCAGGGCGACGGTGTGGCCGGGCTCGACCGAGCGGTGTCCGGCGACGCAGGCGGCCAGGGCGTCCGGTGACAGCGCCGCCGCCACCAGCGCCGCCGACGAGGCGATCACACCGTCCAGGATCACCGGGACCCGGCGCGCGGCGGGCGTCGGCATCGGCGGCGGGCAACTACCCGCCAGCCCCGCGAGTTGGATCGACACGTCCTCCAACAGGCCCAGCGAGCCGGGCGGCTTGGTCAGACGGTTCTGGCGGTCACGGGCCGCCGCGAGGGCGCCGGGGTCCGCGGGGGTGATGGCGGGGAGGGTGCGTTCCAGCCGCAGTCCGACGGCGGGGCGGCGGGTTGGTTCGGAGCCGGTCGAGGGCACCACGAGGGCGTTCCTTCCGCTGTCGGCGGTTCTCCACGCCGCCGTGCACGAGCCCGCGCCCGGGCAGGTGCCGCCCGGCTACGGGACGGCCGGAATATCCCGGCTCCCGGCTCTCGGCACCCCGCGCGTACGGCACGTACGGCACGTACGGCACGTACGGCACGTACGGCACGTACGGCATGGGTACCGGCGTCGGCTCCCGGCCTTCCCCGCGGCCGGTTCACACCGGCTGCCAGTGGCCATCAGCGGGAGACGGCTCCCCGGTCACAGTGGCGGGCCCGCCCCGGACTCGGACCCTCGGGTCCACACCGGCGTTCCTCCGCGTCCGTCACCCGCGTCCTGCCACACGGCGCCCGGTCACGATCCCGTGTAGCGCCCCGGCCGGTGGTTGAGGGCGAGGACGGTGTTGAGGACGACGGCCCCGGCGACGGAGAGCGGCACCTTCAGCGGCGGCACGACCGTGAGGGACGCGACCACGATGACGACGTCGAGCACCATCTGCACGTACCCGGCGCGCAGCCCGAACCGTTCCTGCGTGATCAGGGCGAGGATGTTGAAGCCGCCCAGGCTGGACCGGTGCCGGAAGAGGACGAGGAGCCCCACCCCGGCGAGCAGGTTGCCGACGAGCGCGGCGTAGACCGGGTCGACGTCGAGCCGGGTGATCTCGGCGGGGTGGAGGGAGGCCAGCAGGGAGACGATGCCGACCGAGAGCGCGGTGCGGACCGTGAAGTTCCAGCCCTTCCGCCGGACGGCGAGCGCGAAGAACGGCAGGTTGACGGCGAGGAAGAGCACCCCGAACGGCAGGTCGACCGCGTAGCTGAGCAGCAGCGCGAGCCCCGCGGTGCCGCCCGTGACGGTCCCGCTGTCCTGGAGGAGGAAGAGCCCGAGAGACACGAGGAAGGTCCCGGTGAGGATTCCCAGGACGTCCTCGACCACCCCGTGCTTCGTCACCGCGACGGCTGGCGCGGCGAGGTCACCGCGCGCCACACTGCGCGGTGCCGTGCTGGCGCCGCTCACCGCTCGCCCCCGGCGCCGGGGCGGCTGAACCATCGCAACTGACCCCACCTCCCGACTCTGCGACCGCTCACGGTCTCCGACGGCGGGGCTGCCCCGGCGGCCCCGGACCGGTCACACGCCAGCATGGCGATGCCGTACACCCGTACGCCTGGGCCGAACAGGCACGGCACCAGGGCCCACTGGCCCTCACGTACCTCGGGAGCGCCCATACGTCGCGGTCACCGCGACCCGACGTCCCGGACCCCCACCAGACCGGGATGGTGTCGGCGCAGCTCGCGCTCCAGACGTTGGTGCAGCGTGCGCCAGGCGGCGGGGCAGCCGTGGCAGGCGCCTCCCAGGCGGACGGTGACGACACCGTCGTCCACGCCGACCAGCTCGATCCTGCCACCGTGCGACCGGGCGAAGTCCCCCACGGTCCCGGCGAGGACGTCGCGGGCGACACCCCGCAGCAGTGCGTCCTCAGACGAGCCACGGGAGCCCCCCACACCGCCGGAGCCCTGGGAACCACCAGAACCACCGAAACCACCAGAGCCTCCGCCGGACACCCACCCCGCAGGGTCGGCCAGCGCGGCGTGCAACGCCGTACGGACCGGGGCGGCGTCCGTGGCCCACGTACGCCCCGCGCCGAGGTGGGTGACGACCGCCCCCGCTTCCACCGCGATCCCGGCGAGGGTGCCGTCGGCCAGCAGCGCGGCCAGCGGCGCGGGGACGTCGGCCGGCGCGCCGGTGCACGACAGCGTCCCGGCGGGGATGATCCAGCGCAGCGCGTCGGGCTCGTCGGCGATCCGCTGCGGGTGGAGGGGGATCACGCTCACCTCACCCGCCCAGCAGGACGGTGACCGTCCGCGCCAGGAAGGCCATCAGCCAGGCCAGCGCCGTCAGATAGGCGAGGGCGATCCCCGGCCACTTCCAGGTCCCGGTCTCCCGGCGCAGCACCGCCACGGTGGCCATGCACTGGAGCGCGTAGACGAAGTAGACGAGCAGCGCGGCGACGGTGGGCGCGGCGAACACCGGTTCCCCGGCGTGCGGCCCGTCGGCGTACGTCATGGTCCGCAGCGCCCGCGCCGGGTCCTCCGGGTCCTCGGCCGCCGCGACCTGCCCCAGGGTGGCGACGAAGGTCTCCCGGGCGCCCTGCGCGGACAGCACACCGATGTTGACACGCCAGTCGAAGCCCAGCGGCTCGAAGACGGGGGCGACCGAACGGCCCACGTCGGCGGCGTAGCTGTGGTCGACGGTGTACGCGGACACGGCGACGGCGTCGTCCGGGTCGACGCCCGCCGCGTGGAGCTGCGCGGCGGAGTGCAGCGGCAGGTTGAGCAGCAGCCACAGGACGATGGTGGTGGTCACGATGACGGTCGAGCACTTGCGCAGGAAGGCCCGCGCGGAGGACCACACCGCCACCAGCACCGCACGCGGGGCGGGCAGCCGGTAGGGGGGCATCTCCATGTAGAACGGCACCGGTTGCCCGCGCCGGTCGCCGAGCCGCTTGAACACCCAGGCGGCCAGCAGCGCGGAGACCGCGCCGAGCAGGTACAGGCCGAACATGACCAGGCCCTGCGCGCCGAACGGGCCGAACCGGTCGGACGGGTCGACGAGCAGACCGACGAGCAGGACGTAGACCGGCAGCCGCGCCGAGCAGGTCATCAGCGGGGCGGCCATCATGGTGGCCAGACGGTCCCTGGCCGAGGGCAGGGTACGGGTGGCCATGATGCCGGGGATGGCGCAGGCGAACGACGACAGCAGCGCCACGAACGCCCGCCCCTCCAGCCCGAACCGGCCCATCACCCGGTCCATCAGGAACGCCGCCCGCGCCAGGTACCCGACACCTTCCAGCAGGGCGAGCACCAGGAACAGCAGCACGATCTGCGGTACGAAGACCACCACCCCGCCGACGCCGCCGATCAGGGCGTCGCCCAGCAGCCCGGCCAGCCACGCGGGCCCGACGTGCTCGGCGACCAGGCCCGACAGCCGGACGAAGAGCGCCTCGACACCGTCCTGGAGCGGGGCGGCCACGGTGAAGACGGTCTGGAAGAACAGCACCATCACCGCGAAGAACGCCGCCGTCCCCCATACCGGGTGCAGCAGCACGGCGTCGATCCGCCGGGTGGCCCGGTGCCGGTCCGGGGCCCGGAAGTCGGCGAACGCCAGCACCGACCGCACCCAGGCGTCACGCTCGCCCGGGTCGGTGGGCGGCGCCACGACCGGGGGCGGCCAGTCACGCCACCGGGTGAGCCGTTCCCGCAGTCGCTCGACGCCGTACCCGCGGTGACCGACCACCGCGACGGTGGACACGCCCAGCGCCCGGCCCAGCGCCTCGACGTCCAACCGTCCCTGACGGCGCGCCAGTTCGTCGACGAACGTCACCACCACGCAGGTCGGCAGCCCACGGGCCAGGACCTGCGCGACGAACCCGAGTGACCGCCGCAGGGTGGTGGCGTCCACCACGACCAGTACGGCGTCCGGTCGCCGCGTGCCCTCCAGTCGGCCCTCCAGCACGTCGACCGTGATCCGCTCATCCGGACTGACCGGCTCCAGGCCGTAGGTGCCCGGCAGGTCCTCGACCAGGTACCCGCGCCCGTCCACCCGGCAGGTCCCGACGAACCGGGAGACGGTCACGCCGGGATAGTTGCCGGTCTTGGCGCGCAGTCCCGTCAGAGCGTTGAAGACGCTGGTCTTCCCCGCGTTGGGGCTGCCGACGAGCGCGATGCGCGGCGCCTCCGCCAGGGCCGTCCCGGCCTCCGACGAAGCGCCCGGGGAAGCGTCGTGGCACCCCGCGCTCACCGCTCCACCTCCACGACGTACACGCACGCGGACTGCGCCCGACGCAGGCACACCTCGTAGTCCTGGACCCGGTAGACGACCGGGTCACGCAGCGGCGCCCGCCGCACCACCTCCACGACCGCGCCGGGGACGAACCCGAGGTCGGCCAGCCGCCGGGCGACGGCAGGCGTCTCCCCGCCCACGACCTCCGCCACCGCGGCGCGCGCCCCGGGCGCCAGGTCGGCCAGGGCGAGCGACTCCCGCCGCACGCCAGCGGCCACCCGGGCACCGGCCTCTTCACCACCCTGATCGACGCTGCTCATCCACCTCTCCCACGCCCCACGCGGGCACGATCCCACCCCGGGGCATGAATGAGGCTAGCCTTCCCTTACTCGTCGCACTTGGGCATCTCGGCCCCCCGGCCGGGGCCCGTCGGCCCCGCTCCCGAGGACCAGGAGCCCCTCGCGGAACCCGCCGCCCGCACTCAAGCCCCACTCGAAGCGGAACCCCGCCCGGACGCCGGAACACCCCACCAACCGGCACGAAAGGGCTGGCGGAACCAGCGGGACAGCGGAGGCGCGGAGGCCCTCAGGCCCACCGGACCACGCCACCCTCTTGCCATCAGGTTCATGTCAAGGGACAGTTCCTCCAGCGCCACGCTACGCGCATAGCGTCAGCTCCGTCCGGCACGCAACTCCCTACGACCGTAGGGCTGTTACCTCCCCAGGCCACGCACCGCGACCCGGTGCACCACGTGAGGAGTCCCATGCCCCGCACCGCGCTCAAGGGTCTGGTCGCCGCCGCCATCACCTCGGCGACCGTCTTCGCCACCGCCTCCACCGCCACGGCCGTCCCCGCCGACAAGGCGCAGGTCCTCGCCAGCTGGACCCAGACCTCCGCCACGAGCTACAACGCCTGGTCGGCGGCCGAGTCCAACCGCTCCGCATGGTCGGCCTACGCCTTCAACTGGTCGACCGACTACTGCAGCTCCTCCCCGGACAACCCCTTCGGCTTCCCCTTCGCCCGGGCCTGCCAGCGCCACGACTTCGGCTACCGCAACTACAAGGCGATGGGCACCTTCTCCGCCAACAAGTCCCGCGTCGACAGCGCGTTCTACGAGGACCTCAAGCGCGTGTGCTCCCGCTACTCCGGCGCCACGCTCACCTCGTGCAACAGCACGGCCTGGACGTACTACCAGGCCGTCCGCGCCTTCGGCTGAGACGAGACCCTCCCCCCACCCCCCACCCCCTCCCCCCACCGTCACCTGGAGGCCCGTTGAGACACGGTCCGTCACGCCGCGCCACGCTGCTCGCCGCGGCCAGCTGCGCGCTCGTCGTGCCCGTCCTGCGCCCCGGCACCGCGCACGCCGCCGACACCGCCACCGCCCCGGCGCCACCGCGCGAGCCGTCGCCGGCCACCCACTCCCGGCACCCCGCAGCCCAGTACGCGCCCGACGCGGCCCGCAGGGCACACGCCGAACCCCTCAACGCCACGGTCGACTGCGCCCTGGGGCAGGGGGCACGCGACTGATGGCCACCTTCGTCACCCGCGCCCAGTGGGGCGCCCGCGCACCACGTGAGGTGAGCGGCAACATCACCCCCGCCCAGGGCGGCGTCGTCGTCCACCACGTCGACGCGGTCCGGGTCGCCCGCACGAACCACGCGGACTGCGCCGCCCAGGTACGGGGCATCCAGAACCACCACATGGACACCCGCGGCTGGTCGGACGTCGCCTACAGCCACCTCGCCTGCGTCCACGGCTACCTCTTCCAGGGCCGGGGCGAGTACGTCCGCACCGCCGCCCAGGGCACCACCCAGGGCAACGACGACTGGTACGCGGTGTGCGCGCTCACCGGCGGCACCGCCACCACCTACGACACCATCACCCCCCAGCTCATCGACGCCATCCGGTACGGCGTCAACCGCCTGCGCGTGTCGGGCGGCGCGGCCCGCGCCATCACCGGACACCGCGACCACCACTCCACGGAGTGCCCCGGCGCCCTCTACACCCGGGTCCTCAACGGCGAGGTGAACCCCGGCGGCGGACCCCTGCCGTACCCCGGGGTGAGCTTCCGGCAGCCCCCGACGTTCGTGCACGCGAGCGTGGCGACCTGGCAGTACCGGATGAACACCCGGTTCGGGTACGCCCTGGCCGTGGACGGACAGTACGGCCCCGGCTCCGACGCCGCGTGCCGCGACTTCCAGGCCGACCGGGGCCTGACGGTGGACGGCATCGTCGGCCCCAACACCTGGGCGGCGACCTTCGCCTGACCGCGGCCCGCCGTAGGCCCGCCAGGGGCCGGTCCGCACAGCGGAACCGCCCCTGGCGGGCCGAGAACTGATGCCAGCGCTGGTGTCACGCAGTCGGAAGTGGCCTTCCAGCCAACCGCCTTCACCGGCGACGTCACCCTGTGGACGATGCCCGCCGACCGTCGGCCATGGCTCCGCGCCCACCGTACCGGCTCCCGGCCGGCGGACCGTGCCCGAGCGGCACTCGGGCGGGCCGTCGTCGGGAGAAGCGGGTGGCGGCGTACGGAACCGCGATCCCCTCGTCCTCACTCACGTACCGCCGCCCGGCCCGTACACGCTGAGGTCACCGTGGGCTCCCAGAACGATGGACACGTCACCCGGCCGGCCACGCAGCGTGTGGTCGAGGGAGGCCAGGGACGCGGCGGCGGTGACACACGGCCCATCGGTACGGCCGCGTGATCCGACGATCGACTCCACCGGCGGGAGGTAGAGCGGCGCGTCCGTGAACGTCAGGTGCGCGGCGCCGGGGACGGCGAGCCGGTAACTGGTCGCCCCGCTCAGGGTGAGTACCTGGTCGAGGCGGGGGAGGTAGTCGGGGTCGATGTCCCCCCTGGTGTCCTGGGTCAGCGCCAGCACCGGTTGCGGAAAGCGTGTCGGGGCGGGATCGTGCGGAAAGCCGTCCAGGTCGATCACGGCGTCGAACCGGCCGTCCTGCCGAGCCGCCTGCAGGGCTGCGGCTCCGCCGAGGGAGTGGCCGGCGACGGCCACCCGGCCGGTGTCCATCCGGCGGCCCACGGGGCCTGGGATCTCGCCTCGCGCGACATGGTCCAGCCGGGTGAGGACGAAGCTCAGGTCGGCGGCCCGGACCGCGGTCCACTCGACCGCCCGTGCTTCGTCACGGTCGGCGTAGCCCGTGGCGGTGACCTTCGTGCGGAGGGTCCGGCCGTCGGCGAGGACGACTGCGGCAGAGTCGTAGGGATGGTCGAGGGCCGCGACGACGTAGCCATGGCTGGCCAGCTCCTGCGCCCACGCCGAGTTCTGGGTGCGCACTCCGCCCAGTCCCGGGGAGAACAGCACGACCGGGAAGCGTTCGTCGCCGTCGGCCGCCGGCGCGTCGGCCGCCGCGTGGGTACGGGCGCGGGGCAGGCCGTCGAGCAGGAAGCCGGGTATGCCGACGTAGTCGGCGAGGGCATCGGAGACGAGGTCCGCCTCGCGGTTCGTGCGCCCGAGGTAGCCGGCACGCTGCGCATCCGCCGGGCCCCTTCGCGCCGGGTACCACAACTGCACGACCACGGTGCGCCGGTCGTCAGCGTTGGGGGTGGCGTCTTCGGGGCGGTCGGCGTCGGTCCACTGCACCACGGAGGTGCCCACGGCGAAGGGGCCGGACGGCGCCGGGAACACCGGTACGGGAAAGGCCCAGGCGGCGGCCGGGCCGACCGCGATCAGACAGAGGCACACCAGCGACGCCGGCAAGGCCGCCCACCATCGGGCCCTGCGCGGCGGCCTGCCCGCTACGCATGCGCAACTCGGCTGCGACGGCGAACGGCAGGACGAGTGCCGCGCCGGCCAGGACGGGCGCCATCTGCCAGCGCACTGAACCCAACCCGAACGCCGTGCCGGACAACAGCACCACCGCTGAGGCACTGAACGCGGTCGGCCGACGCATCCGTTGGGGAAGCCAGCGGGCGATTGGACCATTCCGCCATCCCGTCCATCACCTTGTCCGTAATCGTGGTGATGGTCGCCTTGGACACGCTCGCGCCGTAGACCTCGGCCAGATGCGCGGAGATCTCCCCGTGCGTCAGCCCCTTCGCCGACAGCGACAGCATCATCTCGTCCACCCCGGACAGGCGCCGCTGCCGCTTCTTGACGATCTGCGGCTCGAACGAACCAGCCACGTCACGGGGGACCTTGACCTCGACCGGGCCGACATCGGTCAGCACAGTCTTCGCCCGGGTCCCGTTGCGGCTGTTGCCGCTGCCCCTGCCCTCGGCACCGTGCTTCTCGTATCCGAGGTGATCGGTGATCTCGCCCTCCAGGGAGGACTCCAGCACCCGCTTCGTCAACTGCTGGAGCAGCCCACCCTCCCCGGTCAGCTGCAGGCCCTCGCTACGGGCCCGGTCCACGAGCATCGCGACCAACTGCTCGTCACTCGCCGGCACGGCCTCCACCGCCGCCTCACTGCCCGGTATCTGCTCGATGGTGGTGTCGCTCATCTGGCGTCTCCGTGATCATCGGATCCGCCGATCATTGAACACTCCCCCTGGATGCGCCTCAGCGCATCCAGGTCGTCGTCGGGCAGTGCGACCATCGTCCGTGCAAGGTCGCCGTATGCCCTAGCCAGAGGGCCCAGCGCTTCGCTCTCGGCCGCACGGAAGCGGCACCGCTGTTCGACGCCCAGTTCGATGGGATCGCCCTGCTCGGCCGCAAGCATCCTCAGGGCGTCGAGTCCGGCCCGTTCGAGTTCGGTGACGCGTGTCGCCTCGCCGCACTCCGCAAGATCACGCAACGAGCCGTCCTCGGTCCACACGTCGATCCAGCTCAGCGGAAGCCACGGGGCTGGACCGTTCGGGTTCGGTAGACACTCCGAGATCTCTACCGAACCCGGGACAGTTCAGTCGGCGGTTACTCGCTCCCGTAGAGACCCGGCAGGTCGACCAAGAGTAGGTCGTCGCGGCCGGCCGCGAACTCGATCAGGTCCGGGTAGAAGCCGTGCAGGGAGAACAGGGCCAGGGTGGTGCCCGTGGTGTCGTAACCCTGGCCGGCGAGCAGGGTACGGATGTGTTCCAAGCGTCGCAGGTCGCCGGTACCGCGGCGGGCGGCGGTGGCCTTGGCCTCGCCGAGGAGGGCGATCCGGGCGCGGGGGGCCTGCGGGCGCTCGCCCAGGGCCAGGGCGATGACGTCGACCTCGTGCTTGGTGCGGGCCCCGGGGTCCGCCACCTCGGTGGTGCCGACCGGGCCGGGCAGGCCGCCGGGAAGCAGGGTGTGGGCATAGCGGCGGGTGAAGGCGCGGGCGAGGTCCTCGAAGTGGGGGCCGAGGATCTTGGAGTTGAAGGTCGGCGCGGCGGCTTGCCACGCCTCTTCGGCGAAGCCCTGCTCGACAGTGGCCGCCTGCGGCAAGGTGATCAGCTGATTGAAGCGGATGACGGGGTCGGCCAGGGTGATGACGGGGTGGCGAGGACGCAGGATGTCCTGCTCGCGCTGGATGTAGCCGGTGGACTCCAGGACGTCGAGCGGGTGGGTGACGGCGTTGCGCTGTCGTTCCAGGGCCGCACCGATCTTGCTGGGGGTGGTGGCGCCCTGGGCGATCGCCGTGAGGATGTCGTAGTAGAGGGTGTGCTGGGTGATCCGCGGATCCTCGCGCAGCAGATACTCCGTCTCCGTGCGCGAGTACACCGCCCGCCCCGGGTCCAGGAGCGTCCGCGTCAGCCAGGAGGCGAAGCCGTCGTTGGGGTGCGGACGGGCCGCCACCGGCCGGTAACCGGGAGCACCCCCGAGGACGGCGTGCACCTGCAGAGCGGTCAGCGGGTCGTCGATCTGCCAGAAGGCACGACTGGCCCGGTAGTCGAAGGCCCCCAGCCGTAGATCGATCACCGCGCGGCCGCGCAACGGCTTCGTCCCCGACAGCAGTTCGTGCATGACGCTCATCGCGGACCCGCACAGGACCACACGCGCTCCGGGTCCGGGCCCGGTGCCCCGCTGGCGCTCGTCGTAGAGCTGCTGCAGCAGGCCGGGGATCTCGGGAGAGTGCTGGAGGAGATACGGCAACTCGTCGATCACCAGCAGCGGAGTCCGTGCACGCGCGGTCACGTCAAGGGCGTTGGACAGGACCTCACGCCAGTCGGTCAACCGCAGCGTGCCGGGCTGCAGACCCGCGTGGGCCGCGATGGCGTCGCTGAACCGCTGGATCGCCGGCAGCCGTCCTTCTTCCCGCACCGCGGTGACGTACAGACCCCCGACCCTCTCGGAGAGTGCCTGCAGCAGATACGACTTCCCGTGCCGCCTGCGCCCCGACACGATCCCCAGACGCATCGCCGGATCCGGGTCCGTGACGAACTCGGTGAGCAGACCCCACTCACGATCACGGTCGACCACGTCCTCGGGTTTGGCCAGCATGCCCTCGTCCACCGGAACTCCCCACCAGCCTGGATCGACAACGACCTGTCTAAGTCTACTTAGACAGGATCCGTCCAGCTCGACTTTCCTCAAGACGGGCAACCGGAGTCACTCACGATGATCGTCGCAGAGTTGTGTCAGCGACTCCCCGACAAGGCTGTTGCGTATGTCGCGACACCTTGCTCCGGTCGGCCTCGCCGACGGGAGTCGAGCGTCACATGAGCGTCAAGAGTCCCGAAGACCGGGCATCACGCAGCCGCTCCCGCCCGTCACTCCAGTACGAACCCGCAGGTGAGGCGGGCTCGAAGGGTTCGATCTGCTGGATACCGCGAAACAGGTCGAGACCCACCGACGCTCCTACTGAAACGCAGGTCAGCGGCTCTTTCCCGCAGGCTCCAGAATCGCCACACACTCCACATGGTGCGTCATCGGGAACAGGTCGGCCTGGACGCAGGCGGTAAATCGCCAGGTCAGAGCCCGTTTCTAGGCTCGCTGTGCGGCATGCGGACGCCCAGAGCGTCAGACGAGCGTCACGGGAATCGATCCATCGGGGGAGGCGGTCCCTCCGCGTCTGCGTCAACACCACTCCCGGTTCCGGCATGCCATTCCTCTTCGAGGATGCTGAACATCAGGCTGTCCCGCCAGCCGTCCCGGATCCACGCCGTGTGCCGGTGGTGCCCCTCGTACGTCATGCCGAGCTTCTCCAGCACCCGGGAAGATCCCTGGTTCCGGGGGTCGCACGTGGCGCGGATCCGGTGGAGTCCCCACCGGTCGAAGCCCAACGAGAGCAGCGAGCGCCCGATCTCCGTGCCGATGCCCTGTCCCCACACCCTCGGGTGCACGATGTAGGAGATCTCACCCTGGTGCTGTGTGTGACTGCGGAGGTGCAGCACGCCCATACCGACAACGTCGTTCCCGACGCGCGCCACGTGAGCCAGCCTCCGCGGCGGCTGGTGTGTCCAGGACTCGACCGCCGCCCTCACGAAATCGCGTGTCTGCTCCTTGGTGTTCGGCCCCCAGGGCTGGAAGCGGCAGGCGTCGGGCAGGCCGGCCCACGAGTGGACCGCCTGCCAGTCGGTGAACACGATCCTGCGCAGAGTCACCGGGCGTCGGCTCATGGGCTGATCGTCTCGGCGGAAGCCGAGCGGGTGCACGGTTTCACGGGCACCCGCTCATCGCAGGACATCCCCGGTCCTCAGAAAGGTTTCCAGTTCACCGCGATTTGGGAGCAGTTCACAGTCGCCGGGGACGGACACGGCGTAGGCGCCCATCGCGCAGGCTGTTCGGAGCCGTTGGACGGGGCCGGCTCCGCGCAGGCGTTCTGCCAGGTATCCGGCAACGAACGCGTCACCGGCCCCGACGGTGTCGACGACGGGGACGGACAGCGCCGGTTCCTCATGGATCGCGCCGTCGATGTGAGCAGTGCATCCCCTGGCGCCGGTCTTCACGACGGCCTCCCGCGGCCCCGACGCCGCAAGGTCCGCGGCCAGAGACTCGGGAACGTCCGCCTTCGAATCGAGAACGAGTTGGGCTTCCTCGATCCCGGCGAAGACGATGTCCGCCTCCGCGACGAACCGGCGGAGCTCACGCCGGGCGGTGTCCGGATCCCAGAGCTTGCTCCGGTGGTTCACGTCGATGCTCACGAGTACGCCGTTCGCCTTCGCCGCGGCGACCGCGTCCCCAGCTGCCTGGCGGGCGGAGGCGCTGAGGGCCGGAGTGATGCCGGTGAGATGCAGGATCGCGGCCCTCCGGACCGCGTCGACCGGGATGTCGCATGAGGTGAGGCGGGAGCCGGCCGATCCGGCGCGGTGGTAGTCGACATGGACCACGGTGGCGGCGCGGTGGTGGCGGACCATGAGGCCGGTGAAGGAGGCGTCCCGGACCGCCATGGTCTGGATGCCTTCCGCTCCGAGGCGGCGTACGACGAGATCTCCGGCCGCGTCGCTCCCCACCCGGCCGATCCAGGTGACCGGGGCCCCGAGGCGCGCGGCGCCGATGGCCACGTTGCTTTCGGCACCGCCGATACCGAAGGTGAAGTCGCGTGCGTACTCAAGGGTGCCGATCGTGGTCGCGGTGATCAGGCCCATCGTCTCGCCGAAGGTGAGCAGACCGCCGTCGGCCCACTGTGCGAGCGTGGCTGGGGAGCGTGTCACCGGGCGGCCCTGCCTTCCGAGACGGCTGCCAGGGCCTGGCGGCAGCGGGCCGTGAGGCGGTCGTCGACGCCCTCCCTCACCGCGGTGCCGATCAGTGGCGTGCCCAGGCCCACTGCGGCGACCCCGGCCGCGGTCCATGCCGGGATGTCGGTCAGGGAGATGCCGCCGGTGGGGATGAGGGGGATGCCGGGAAGCGGACCGCTCAGGTCTGAGACGTACCGGGGCGAGACGGCCGAGGCGGGAAAGAGTTTCACGGCGGGTGCGCCGGCGCGGCCGGCGGCGTGAACTTCGGTGGGTGTGAGCGCGCCGGGGTAGGCTGCCACGCCGGCGGCGCGGGCCGTTCGAACGACGTCGGGCGCCGCGACGGGCGAGACGAGGAAGCGGGCACCGGCATCGACGCAGGTCTGCGCCTGGTCGGCGGTCAGGACCGTACCCGCCCCGATGACCGCCTCCCGGCCGTAGGCGGCAGTGAGCTCGCGAATGCACCGCAGGGCGCCGTGAGTGGTGAGGGTGATCTCGATCGCGTGGATCCCGGCGTCGAACAGCGTGTCGGCGATCGCGGGGAAGTGCTCGGCGGTGGGGGCGCGCAGGATCGCGATCAGACCTCGGGAGGTGATCTCCGTGGTGATCTGGCATTCCGGCTGCGTGGGCGCCGGGGCGTCGCCACTGGTCATTCCGCTTGATGTCCTGTTCTGGGGTGGATGCTTGGCTTCTGCGACCGGCCCCGCGTGCAGGCGGTGGCGGGTCGTGTGCACCGAGGAGAGGGGGATCGGCAGGAGGTCCGCTCCGCCAGCCGGGGGGACGCCCGTCCGGGAGCACCTGCTCCTCGGAGGGGCGTCCAGCAGCCGGCAGGCGGCGCGGGATGCTGAGTCCGCTCGTTGTACTGTGCCGGGAGGTGCCGGGCCTCCTAGTCCGAGGCCCGGCACCGCCTCGTCTCTCAGGTGTGGGTGACCTGGAGCTTGTAGATGCTCACCTGCCCGTAGTTGGAGCTGCTGCACGGGGAGGAGTTGCCGCAGTTGGCCTGGGTGTAGCCGCCGGCCTTGAAGTAGTTGCCGGACGCGGTGTGCGGGATCGTGGTCTGGAGGACGCCGTTGTAGTAGACCTTGATCTGGCCGCCGCTGACGACGAACTTGCCTTCGAAGACCGTGTTCAGCTGGTAGTTGCTGGTCACCAGCTTGTGGTGGGTGGTGTCGCCCTTGGTGATGTAGAGGCTGGTGCCTTCCAGACGGAAGACGGTGACGTCGTCGTCGCCGTCGTGGATCTGCGCGCCGACGACGTGCGGCTTGTCGTTGGGCAGCTTGTTGAACGCCTCCCGGAAGGTCATGGTGTGGGTGCCGGAGGTGGCCGACCAGGAGGCGTTCTTGGTTCCGTTGTCGGTCATCTCGCGCAGCTCGGCGCGCCCGTAGCTGGAGTTGGGTGTCGTGACGGCGTTGACCGCCGACCGGAACTGGACGCCGGTGCACTTGGAGTTCACGGTGAACCAGGGGCTGGACGAGAAGGTCGCGAGAGCGGGCTGCTTGACCTCGGTGGGCGAGCCGCTGGAGCCGGTCGGCAGGGTGACCTTCCAGTTGGTCAGGTTGAGCTGCTGGGCGGGGTAGTCGCAGGGGGCGGCCGCGGTGGCGGTGCCGGCGGTGGTGAGCGGGAGGGTCAGGGCGGCCAGGGCGGAGAGTGCGGCCACGCCGGTGGTGGCGAGAGTGCGCTTGCGGGTGCGGCTCATGTCTGCTGCTTCCTTACTGTCTGGTGTGTCGGGTGTCTTCTTCTGCGGTCAGCAGGGACGCGACGGTTCGTACTCGTTGCCGTACGTGCCCGTCGCGTCGCCGCCGGTGTTGCCGGCCAGGGTGTTTCCGCACACCCGGCCCTGCGGGGTGGCCTCGAACTTGATGCCCCCCGCAGCGTTGGAGAGGAGGACGTTGCCCTCGATGGTGTTGCCGGTGCCGTCCGTGGGGGTGTCGCCGCCGACCCGGACTCCGGCGCCGGCGTTGCCGTACGAGCGGTTGGCGCGGAACGTGTTGCCGCTGCCGCGTGCGTCCAGGCCCGCGGAGTTGGGGTCGCGCTGGCCCGTGCAGTCGTTGCGTTCGACGAGGTTCGCGGTGGAGTTCTCCTTGATGTCCACGCACTCGTTGCCCTGGGTGTCGATCCTGTTGTGGTGGATCCAGTTGTCCCGGCTGACGTCCGGCCGGTCGTCCGGGGCGCCGTTGAGCCCTTGCTGCTCGGGGGCCGTGCCGAGGTAGATGCCCTCCCCGACCTTGCCGCCGTCGGCGAAGCGGAAGTCCCATACCCCGCATCCGGTGATCCGGTTGTGGGCGACCTCGGCGCCGGTGACGAGGTAGCGCAGCCGTACGCACTCCTCGCCGGCGTTGCGGAAGGTCATACGGGTGATGCGCAGGCCGTCGACACCGTCTCCTGGTGTCAGGCCCATGACATACAGCAGCTTCTTGCGGTAGTCGGACTTCTCGGTGGCGTCGCCGACCAGACCGTCGATGGTGAAACCTGTCAGCCGGACGCGGTCGTGCTGGATCTCCCCGACGGCCCGGCCCTCACCGGATCCCTGGACCACGGCGGACGGGGGCCCGGTGAGGGTGACGCCGGGACTCCGGCTGACGAAGTCCTGCAGGTAGCGTCCCGGTGCCAGGTGCACGGTCGATCCGGGGCCGGCCACATCCAGGGCCCGCTGGATACCTGCGAAGGGAGCCTGCCGGGTCCCGGGGTTGGTGTCGCTGCCGCGCGGTGAGACGTAGATGTCGTGTCCGCCCCGGGGCTCGGCGGCGGATGCCACGGGCGCGGACGTCCCTGTGACGGCTAAGAGGGCAGCCGCAGAAGCGATGTACCGGATGAGTCTCATGCTGGTTTCCTCGGGTTCAGGGGTGCGTGCAGGGACAGAGCCAGGAGGAGGGGAACGGTGGGCCCGAGCAGCAGGGGGCCGAGGGGAACGGGCAGCATCGCCGGCGGCACCAGCAGCAGGGCCAGTAGCAGAACCAGGCCGCGTCGCGGCGAGGCGAAGGCGAGGACGGCCGCGCGGCGGCGGAACCCGTCGTCGGTGCCGACCGCGGCTGCGGCGGCGAGCGACAGCGCGTAGACCGCCAGGGCGGCCAGCAGGGCGAACTGGACGGGGAGCAGGACCCATGCGGTCGCACTTCCCCGGCCCAGCAGGAAGAGGCAGTTCGTCGCCAGGACGGCGATCAGCGAGCTGGCTGCGAGTGCGTCCTTCCACAGGGCGCGCCAGCAGCGCGGAAAGGCACGCAGAGTCCCGGTGAACGGTCGGCCACCGCCGTCCCGGCGCCAGTCCTGCAACGCGATCGCCGCGGCGGCCAGGGCCGGGAGCCAGGTGACGACGCCGAGTGCCAGCAGGCAGAACGCCGCTCCCGCGAGTGCCGGCTGTGCGACGAACTCCATGGCGCGCAGTGCACCTCGCTCCCAGCCCTTCATGGTGTGCTCCCTACGCGCCGGTGGTCTCGGTGGGCAGTACGCCGGTGAACGGCTCGTCGGACCGGAGCGCCACGGCGCCGTCGATGTCGACGCGGCGTGCCCGTACGGCGGCGACGCGTGTGCCGGAGAGGACGATCGCCGCCGCGTCGGCGCTCACCCGGCCCGTCTCGATGACCCGCGCGCGGGGAGCGAGGAGGACCAGTTCCTTCTCGTCCCCCTGGCCGACGGACACCGCGTGGCCCTGGTCCGAGGCCAGGAGTACGGCCGGGTCCGGCCGCGGATCCAGCGAACCCGTGCTGTCGAGGACGGTCAGGAAGGTGGCCGTGCGGGCCCTGGGTGTGGTGAGGCGCAGGGTGTGCATGGCTTTGCTGACCTTGAGACTGGGGGTGCTGGAGGTCGGGTTCGCCTCCACCACAGTGCGGTGACGCGTGGCCGTCGCGTCCGTGGGCAGCAGCCGGGTGAGCCGTGCGCTCGCCGGCCCGGACTCCAGTCGCCAGCCGTCGGGGTCCAGTTGTGTCGTGGGCCAGTCGGAGTGCAGCAGATACGTCCACTCGCGCGGTCCCTCGGCCTCAAGCTCGTCCAGGATGACCACGCGCCCCAGAGGCGTCACCACCAGCGTGCGGTCGACGCGCTGTACACCCAGCCGTTCGGAGAACATCGCCGCGGACTCCGCCGTGGCGTGGGCGAATCCGTCCTGGGCGAGCACGTCACGCACACGCGCCCGGCGCTCCTCGGGTATCCCCTCGTACACGTGGTAGCGGCCCTCGTCCGCCCAGCCCTCTCCGTCGACCAGGACCAGGTTGTGGTGAGCTGCCCGCTTGTGGTTGCTGTAGCCCTCGTCCACCGCGAGGAAGGCGCCGTGCGAGTGGAGGACGAAGGCGCCGGCGTCGGGGTGGTGGTGGCCCGCGCTCATGGCGTCCCAGCCGCCCGCGGCCTTCAGCCGGTGCCCTTCGTCCCAGGCGCGGTGGCCGCCACCGGGGGCGGCCTTGAAGCTGACGCAGGTCGCGGCGCTGTCCCAGCCGGTGCGCGCGGTGATCTGCCCCAGATCCGGGAAGTACGCGGTGCCGGGCTCCCGGTCCGGTGCCGCGGGTGTCACCCGCGGGTCGTACCAGAGCAATTCGAGGAAGGCTTCGGGCATGACACCGGGACGTACACCCGACTCGTACGCCTCGCGCCAGAAGTGACGCTCCGCGACGAGGTTCCCCAGCCACTGCGCCGTGCCGTCCTGGTAGGCGGAGGCCAGGCGGTAGTAGAGGGCGACGCTGTGGCCGCTGCGCCGGTCGTGGCAGTCGCCGTGGTCGATGTTCTCCTCGAAGCCTGGCGCGCTCTGGTGCAGGCGCCAGCGCGTGGTGTTGCGCAGGAAACCGCCGACCGACCACAGATCGGACCGCTCCTGGTGCTGGACGAGGTCGGTGTGGATGGCGAGCCACGGCACTCCGTACCGCCAGTAGACGACACCTTCCGAGTCCGACCCGTCCTCGGGGAGCATCCTGAGGACGGTCTCCAGGTTGGCCCGGGCGGCCTTGCTCCACTCGGAGCGTCCCAGCGCGTAGCCCGCGGTGGCGATACCGGTCCAGCAGATCCAGTTGTGGTTCTGCCAGTACGCGCTCGACCACCAGCGGCCCGTGGTCTCCTCGGCGAAGGAGTACAGCCGCTCGCCCTGGAGTTCCAGCTTGGCGCGCAGGATCTCACGCCGCTCCGGCTCCAGGTCCTCCCCCAGCCAGGAGTACGCGAGGGAGAGGCCGTGCAGCAGCCAGCCCGCGTCCAAGTCGTGGTCGGGCATGTGGGCGCGGCCCCAGTGGGGGAAGGCCACGCAGGTGGAGATCCAGCGCCACGCCTCTTCCAGATACCCGCGCTGACCGGTGAGCCGGTAGGCGAGCGCCAGGTTCGCGGCGGCGGGGCCGAAGTAGGTGATGCTCGCCTCGGGGTGTTCCGTGGGCGGGTTCTGGCGGCGGTACCAGTCGCACTGCTCGTGCAGTCTCCGCCACTGGGCGGCGTGCGTGCCGTTCAGCTCGCCGCGCAGTGAGTCGAGTCGTCCCTCGAGAAGCAGCATGCGTTCTCACGCTCCGATGGGATGGGTGGCGACGGTGCCGTCGGCCAGGTCGATGTGGACGGTCCGTTCGGACAGGCTCACCCGGCGGACGGGTGGGGACGTCTCGGCGGACTGGTAGACAGAGACGAACACGGCGCGCCGGCTGGTGAGGGACCAGTCGACACCCTGCCGGCTCCGCGCCGGATCATCCGCGGGACCGGGATGGGCGACGACGGTGAACTCCGCCTGCGGACGCGAGGCGTGGCAACCCGTCAGGATTGCGGACTCGCCGTCGCCCCAGACCGTGCGGGCCCGGTCGGGCCCCTTGGCCACGACGTCGAGATCGGTGCCCGGACGCAGCTGGGCGGTGAGCCGGCGCTCGGTGGCCGCCTCGATGACGAGGATGTCGAGCAGGTAACGCCGGTCGGTGACGACGCGGCGTGTCGCCGTGACTCCGTCGTACGCCTGCTCACACTGGCCGGTGTCGCCGTCGAGGACGGCGTCGCAGGGTCGCTGTTCCGTCTCGTCGACGCGGAAGGTGGGGTGGGCCGCCGTACTCGCGTAGTACGCACGCAGTTTCCGGTGGGCGTACGGGACCTGGCCGGGGTCCGGCTGCCAGGCAGTGCCGTCGTCCGCGTACAGGTAGAGCGACAGTTTGTCCTGGTGCCCGTGTCCTCCGCCGTGCGGTCCGGCGTCCAGCAGGGCGTGGACGCCCGCGGACCGGAAGACCGCGAATCCGGCGTCGGGGAAGGTGTGCCGCGGTGACGTCGTGGGGAGCGGGACGCCGGCGAACCACCCGTCGAGGTCCGCGGGGAGTGGGGCGGCCGAGTCGCGTTCGGCAGCCTGGGCGACGGCCTTCAGCGGTGCGCCCGCGAACAGTTGGGCCGCGAGCGCGGCCACCTCTCTGATCTCGGCCGCCTGTGCCTCGCGCCGGTAGGGGCCGTCGTGCAGGGCCGGCAGGGTGCCGTCCGGAGCGGCGACGCCCGCAAGCGCCGAGACCATGGCGCCCAGTACTGCCGCGATGTCGTCGGGCAGTTGCTCCGGGCGGGCGCCGCGCAGCGCGAGCAGGTAGGCGTGCAGGACGAACAGGTGGTAGTAGGTGCTTGCCTCCCACTCCCAGCCGTCCCGATGGACCGCTGTCCGCATGTGGGCGGCCAGTCCGTACTCCTGCGCGAGGCCGATCGCGTCGGGTTCCTCTCCGGCGATCAGATCGGCGGCACAGCGGCAGGAGATCTCTGCGGCGGCCAGCCAGGCGGTGTAGTTCGAACGGGCCTCTCCCTTCCTCAGGAGCTCGCCCCGCGCTGCTCCGGCCGCTTCCCGGAGCGATTCGAGGAAGGGGACGAGCTCGTCCAGTCCGGGGCCTTCCGGGTCCGCCGCCAGCGTGCGTGCCGCGTGGGCGATGTTGACAGCCCAGATGGCCTCGGTCAGCGCCTGGTGGAAAAGCCTTCCGCGCAGCATCCAGTCGTCACCGCCCGCGTGTGTCACCGGCAGGCCGGCGTAGAGCTCCGCGTACTGGCGCAGCACCGCCACGGCCTCGTGGCGTTCGTCGGGCGGGCCGGCGGACAGGTGCCGCAGGTACCGGGCGATCTCCTGGTGCGCCAGAACGGTCCACGCGCCCCGAATGGCGTCGGTGTCCAGGCGGCAGCCGTAGCGGCAGGCGGCACCGCCGGCGGGGAAGGCGCCGCCGAGCAGGTCGCCGTGGTCGAGTTCCACGCCGTGTGCCGGGCAGACGTAGGCGTGCCACCACCCGCCGGGCTCCTGCGGAACGGTCAGCGCGGCCATGCGCCGCCACCGATGTCGAAGGTGGCACCGGTGACGTATCCGGCCTCGTCGGAGGCCAGGTAGACGGCGGTGCCCGCGACGTCCTCCACGGTGCCCGCCCGGCCGATGGGCAGCTTCTCGACGATGCCGCGCCGGGCCTCGGGCGCGGTGAACGTGCCGTGGAAGGCGGTCTCACCGATGTATCCGGGAGCGAGGGCGTTGACCGTGACCCCGGCACCGCCGATCTCCTTGGCCAGCCCCTTGGCGAAGCCGATCACTCCGGCCTTGGCCGCCGCGTAGGCGGTCGCGCCGGGGCCGCCGCCGTCGTGAGCCGCCTGTGAGGCCATGAGGATGATCCGTCCCGCGCGCCCGGCTTCCCGCACGTGGGGCAGGGCGGCCCGGCACGTCCGGAAGGCGGAGACGAGGTTGACGTCGATCACGCTGCGGAAGTGTTCGTCGGTCATGTCGGAGACGGGGACCCGTCCGACGAGATGCCCGGCGTTGGCGACGACGATGTCGAGGCCGCCGAGGAAGGTGACGCTCTCGTCGACCAGGCGCTCGACGGCGGTGGAGTCCGTGACGTCCGCGGCGACGGCGGTGGACTTGCGTCCGAGCGCACTGATGTCGGCCACGACGCGCTGAGCCGCATCGGCGGAGTGACCGTGGTGAACGATCACGTCGGCGCCCGCCCGGGCCAGGCCGAGCGCGACGGCCGCGCCGATGCCGTGCCCGGCGCCGGTGACGAGCGCACGGCGCCCCGTGAGGTCAAAAGGCATGAGGAGTTCTCCGGTTGATACGTCGGATCTGATATGTCGGATCTGATATGTCGGGACGGGACGACAGGGCTATTTGATGCCGGAGTTGGCGAAGCCCTGCACGAAGTACCGCTGGGCGAGCAGGAACAGCGCCACCATCGGGACGGTGGCGAGCGTTGTGCCGGCCATCATGTAGGCCCAGGCGTTCTGGTCGGCCTGCTGGAAGGCGGACAGTCCCACCTGGATGACGCGCAGGTCGGTGTCGGTCGTGATGATCAGCGGCCAGAGGAAGTTGTTCCAGCTGCTCTCGAAGGTGAGCAGGCCGACGGTGGCGATGGCCGGCTTGACCAGGGGTGTCATCACCCGTGCGTAGATGCCGAACTCCCCCATGCCGTCGATGCGTGCGGCCTCCTCCAGTTCGCGTGGCAGCGAGAGGTAGAACTGCCGGAAGAGGAAGATGGCGAAAGGAGTGAGCGCGCCGGGAATGATGAGACCCCACCACGAGTCGAGCCAGCCGTGGCCGCCCCTGCCCAGGTAGTCGTTACCGCCGAAGAACGGGATGCCCTTGGCGATCAGGTACTGGGGCACGATCTTGGTGTACGTCGGAATCATCATCGTGGCCAGGACGCCCATGAAGATCACGGTGCTGCCCCGGAACGGGATACGGGCCAGCGCGTATCCGGCCATGGAGGCCAGCGCCAGGTTGAGCGCGGTGTGCCCGATCGAGATGAACAGGCTGTTGCGGAAGTAGGTACCGAAGGGGGCGTACTCGAGGGCCTCGGGGTAGTTGTCCCAGTCCCAGATCCGGGGCAGCAGCCCCGGGGGGTAGGAGGCCAGGTCGGGGTCGGTCTTGAGCGAGGTGACGATCATCCACAGAAAGGGGATGGCCATCACCAGCGACACGGTGGCGAGCACCAGGTGCAGTGCCACGCGCCGCAGTCGCCGGGTCAGCAGCGGTCTGCCTGTGCGCGGAGGCACCGCGGTGGCGGCGCCGGCGGCGGCGAGCTTCTCAGCGGACATCCTCTTCCTTTCCGGTGAGACGTCGGCTGATCAGCATGAGCACCAGCAGGAAGGCGAACAGCACCACGCTCTGCGCGCAGGCCGCGCCCATGTTGAACTCCTTGAACGCCGTGCGGTAGATCTCGTACGTCATGACCGTCGTCGAGTTGCCGGGCCCTCCGTCGGGCGTCAGCACGTACAGCTGGTCGAACGCCTGGAAGGAGTCGATGATCGACACCACCAGGACGAAGAACGTCGCCGGTTTCAGCAGCGGCAGGGTGATGGAGAAGAACTGCCGCACCTGTGAGGCGCCGTCGATCCTCGCCGCCTCGTACACGTCGTTCGGCATGGCCTGCAGCGCGGCCAGGTAGATGAGCATCTTGATGCCGATGCCCTTCCAGATGCTCACCACGATCACGGCGGTGAGCGCCCAGTCGGGGTCGGCCAGCCAGACCGGCCCGTCGATGCCGACCCAGCCGAGCATGGTGTTCACGACGCCGAGCCGGGGTTCGAACATCCACATCCACACCAGGGCGATCGCCACGGTCGCGGTGACGTGCGGCATGAAGACCGCCGTCCGGTACCAGGCCGACCCTCGCATCTTCACGTTGAGCAGGAGCGCCAGGACGACCGCGATCGCCATGGCCACCGGCACGGTGAAGAAGGTGAAGACGACGGTGTGCCAGATGGACGAGTTCCAGGTCGGGTCGCCGAAGATCTCCTGGAAGTTGTCCAGACCGTTGAAGGTGACCGTGCCCGCGAGGATGTCGTAGTCGGTGAACGCCAGGGCGAAGGTGGCCAGGACCGGGAGGCCGATCCACCACACGAGATGGATGACCGAGGGAGCCAGCAGGAGGAGGGCCACCCGGCGTCGTTCGTGTCCGAACTTCCGTTTACGCCCGGGCCGTTCGCTGCGCGGCATCGACGTCGGCGATCTGGTAGATCGATGCACTGCGGAAGGGCGCCGACTTGTCGTTTCTGCGGCCGGATGACTGGGCACGAGGGTCACGCCCCCTTGGCGATGATGGCCTCGGCCTTCTCGGCCAGTCCCCGCAGGGCGTCGGCCGGACTGGACTTGCCGAGCAGGGCGCTCTCCAGAGCCGGCTTGAACTCCTCCCGGATCTCCAGCCAGGTCGGCACGCCGCCCTCGGAGAAGGCGTGGTCCAGGTTGTCCACCGCGAACGAGACGAGCTTGTTGCTCCTCACGTATTCGGAGTCCGCCGCGCTGAGGACCGCGGGAATGTTGCCGCGCTGCTCGGCCGCCTGCGGCGACACCTTCTCCCCCGACAGGAACTCCACCAGGGCCTTGGCCTGCTCGGGATACCGCGTCTTGGCCGACAGAGTGGCCAGCGTGCCGCCCTGGAACAGCGCCGGACGCTGCTGGTTCAGCATGAAGCCGGCGATCTTGTCCTCGGCGATGAGCTCCGGCGCGCTCTCGGACACCTGCCGCCACATGTCGTTGTGCCCGACCATCATCGCCGCCCGGCCCTGGACGAGGGGAGCGACGACCGCCCCCTTCTGGGTGAAGCCGTAGTCCTCGATCTTCTCCGTGCGGATGATGTCGACCATCCACTGGAGAGCGTCCACGGCCTCGTCCGAGTCGAAGACGGGCTTGCCGTCGGCGAACAGGTCGGCGCCGTGCGCCCACATGACGGGAAGGTAGGTCTGGCGCAGGTCGTTGCTGAGGATGTCCACGCCGGCCCGCGTCAGCTTGCCGCCCTTGCGGACGGTCAGTTCCTTGCCCATCTCCTTCAGCTCGGTCAGGTCCTTCGGCGGCGCGTCGATCCCCGCCTCGGCCAGGATGTCCTTGCGGTAGATACCCATACGGGTGTCGAGCAGGATGGGGCGGGCGTACGTCTTGCCCTCGTAGATCCCGGGCTGCACCACACGCGGGTTGTACAGGCGCTCCAGCTCTGACTGACTCGTCCCGAGATCGGCGAGCACACCCTTCTCGACGAAGGGCGGGATCCAGCCGACACCCATCAGCATGACGTCGTAGGGCTGTCCCCCCACGATCGATGTGGCGAGCTTCTCGTTGAGCTTCCCGTACTCCGTGTAGTCCACCTGGACACTGACGCCCGGGTGATCCTTCTTGAAGTCAGCGAGCAGCGAGGTGAGCAGCTTCTGCCCGTCCGCCCGGTCGAAGATCGGGGTGAGCAGCCGCAGGGAGGCGTCACCGCCGCCCTCCTTCTGGGGTGCGGGACCGCCGCAGGCGGACAGTGCGGCGCCTGCCGCGGTGGCGGCACCCAGTCCGAGGAGTCTTCTTCTGGAGAGGGGCGACGTACGTGGGCGCATAGGAGACTCCCGGCTGAGAGGTACGTGCTGAGCAGGTGACGAACTTGCGTTTTGATTAGTGCATCGATTTACTGGTGTTTCGATGCACGAGACTAGGAACGGCAGTACGGGCTGTCAACAGAGCGGAAACATTTGGTGTCCGATTCACAGGGAGAGGGTCAGTGGCCGGGGTAACGATCTACCAGGTGGCACAGGAAGCGGGGGTCTCCCCGAGCACGGTCTCCAACCTGCTCAACGGCCGGACCGGCAAGATGCTGCCCGAGACACGGTCCCGGGTGGAGTCGGCGATCCGGCGCCTCGGCTATCGCCCCAACCGCGCCGCCCAGCAGCTGCGCACCGGCCGGATCCAGATGCTCGGCCTCATCGTGCCGTCGGTGGCCAATCCGTTCTGGGGCACGTTCGCCCGGCATCTCGAAGCGGCGGCGCTGGCAGAGGGCTTCTACATGCTCCTGTGCAACAGCGAGCGAGACCCGGAACGGGAGCGTCGCTACGTGGAGGAGCTCTGGGGCGACGGCATCGGCGGGGTCGTCCTGTGCTCGTCCCTTCCCTCACTCGACCATGTGAAGCCCACCGTCGAGGCCGGACTGGGCCTCGTGGCCTTCGACCGCACCGCCCAGCCCGGTGATCCGCACCGCGCGGTGAACATCGGGACCGACAACGTTCTCGGCATGCGCCTGGCGACGGAGCACCTGCTGGCCCTGGGGCACACGCGCCTGGCCTTCGTGTCGGGCTCGATCGGGAGTGTCAACCGGGCCGAGCGCTACAGCGGTTTCCGGCAGGCCCTCGACGCCGCGGGCCTCCCCCGGTCGGCCGGCATCGTGTGGTCGGGAGCCGACACGGTGGACTTCGACGACCGGGACGCCGCCGAACTCGGACGTGTCGCCGCGCTGGAGATCCTCTCGGCGCCCCGTCCCCCGACCGCGATCGTCGCCATCAACGACATGTGCGCGCTCGGCGTCGTCGCGGGCGCCAGGGAGGCGGGTCTGGTGGTTGGCAGCGACGTCTCCGTCACCGGCTACGACGACATCATGCTCGCGGGCATGGCCATGCCGGCGCTCACCACGGTGCGGCAGCCGGTGGAGGAGATGGCGGCCACCGCGTTCGCCAGGTTGCGCCAGGTCATGGACGGTGACGGCGGTGAGACCGGTCAGTCCATCCTGCACCGGCCCACCCTGGTGGTCCGCGACTCGACCTCGGCGCCCGCGATGTCCCCGGGCCGCGTCTCCTCGCCGTGACCGGACCCGCGGCTCTTCACCACCGCAACCGCATGCGCGTCCGGTGACCTCGCACGACGCGGCATGACGGGCCGACACCCAACAGCCGACGGGTGGGCCCTGCCGCTGTCGGCCCCCGTTCAAGTGCGGACACCGTCGGTGTCCTCGGTGGCGCCGGAGCCGCGCACCGGTGCGGAAGTCCTGTCGGCCCCCATCGGACGACGACCAGGAGGCGAACCCGATTGAGTACGGAACCCGGAACCGGTTCCGCCCCCACATCAGACACCCGCGATCCGCACGGCCCCCTCTCGCCCAGAGCCCCGCTGCTGTCCGCGCTGAAGGTGCGGAACTACCGCCTCTTCTTCCTCGGCCAGGTCGTCTCCAACAACGGCACCTGGATGCAACGCATCG
The DNA here is from genome assembly GCF_040635175.1 of Streptomyces sp. NPDC006997. Taxonomy (NCBI): domain Bacteria; kingdom Bacillati; phylum Actinomycetota; class Actinomycetes; order Kitasatosporales; family Streptomycetaceae; genus Streptomyces; species Streptomyces sp. NPDC006997. The sequence continues at coordinate 135,669 of NZ_JBEYHH010000002.1, read as the reverse complement.
CCCAGGACTGGCTGGTCCTCGGTCTCACCGGCTCGTCGACCGCCGTCGGTGTCACCACCGCTCTGCAGTTCCTGCCCCTGCTGCTCTTCGGCCTGTACGGCGGCGTACTCGTCGACCGCCTGCCCAAGCGCCCCATACTCGTCGCCACCCAGGTGGCCATGGCCCTCACCGCGCTCGCGCTCGCCGTTCTCACCCTGACCGGCCGGGTCCATGTCTGGCATGTGTACACCGCCGCGTTCGCCGTGGGCCTCGCGACCGTGCTCGACAACCCCGCCCGCCAGTCCTTCCTCTCCGAACTGGTCGGCCCGGAACTGCTGCGGAACGCCGTGGGCCTCAACTCCGCCAACTTCCAGTCCGCCCGGCTGATCGGTCCCGCCGTCGCGGGTCTGCTAATCACGGGCCTCGGCACAGGTTGGGCGTTCCTCCTCAACGGCGTGTCCTTCGCCGCACCCCTGGCCTGCATGATGCTGATGCGGCGCCGCGAACTGCACCCGGTCGAGCGCGCCCCGAACGGAAAGGGACAGCTGCGCGAGGGTCTGCGTTACGTCGCCGGCCGCCCCGACCTGGTCTGGCCCATCGTCCTGGTCGGCTTCTTCGGGACCTTCGCCCTCAACTTCCCCGTCCACCTCTCCGCCTTCGCCGATGACGTCTTCCATGCCGGTGCGGGCGCCTACAGCCTCTTCAACACCCTCGTCGCGACGGGCTCCCTGGCAGGCGCGCTGCTCGCCGCCCGACACGAGAGAGCACGGCGAAGGCTGCCCTTCCTCGCCGCGCTGGCCTTCGGCGCACTGGGGACCGTGGCCGCCGTGGCACCGACCCTGTGGAGCTTCGCGCTGCTCCTGGTCCCCATGGGCCTGTTCGCCATGGTCGTCAACGTCACCACCAACGCCACCATGCAGACCTCGACCGCCCCGACATTCCGAGGCCGGGTCACGGCGCTGTACATGATGGTCCTCCTCGGCGGCGCGCCTCTGGGCGCTCCGGTGGTCGGCCTGGTCACCGACACGTTCGGCGCCAGGCTCGGCCTCGGGGCGGCCGGCGCGGTGGCGGCTGTCACCGCGACGGCGACCGGCCTTCTCCTGGTCAGGGCCGCCGGTCATCGGCTCGCGTTCGGGTGGAGCCGCCGCGTCCCGCGGGTCCGGGTCGTGCCCCGAAAGGCCGGCGAGGGAGCCGACCTGCCCGCGTGACCGGCGCCCGCCCACCGGCGGAACGGACGCTCGGTCCCCTTCGACCACGCCCTGCGCGCCGTACCCGCCGACCGGTGCGGACCACCCGTCGGCCGGGCGCGGCAAGATCAGCTGACGGCGTTCAGGGCTGCGTCAAGCCGGGCTGTGGCGTCGGCCGCCACCGGCTCCAGGGCGGCCAGGCCCGTGAGGGTGACCATGGTGCCCGGGTCGAGGGCCTGGACGAGCGTGGTGTCCCCGTCGCGGCGGACGACGACGTTGCAGGGCAGGAGCAGGCCGATGGAGCGGTCGGCTTCCAGTGCCTGGTGGGCGAGCGGCGGGTTGCAGGCGCCGAGGATCAGGTAGTCCTCCATGTCGTGGCCGAGCTTGGCCTTGAGGGTGGCCTTGACGTCGATCTCGGTGAGGATGCCGAAGCCCTGATCGGCCAGGGCCTTGCGTACGGCGGAAACGGCCGTGTCGAAGTCGGCGTCGAGACGGACGGTGCGGTCGTAGGGCACGGATACTCCCGGATAGTGCGGAACGCTTGCTTCCCCCATACCCCGCTGGGTACCCGCAGGGTGCGAGGCGATGCCTTGAGCGGGGTGATTCCCCAGCATGGAATACCCCCCGGGGTAAAGTATCCGAGAGGAGTCGTGAGCCGTGTTCTTCGTCGACACCCTGGAGTTCGAGGGTCTGGGCAACCGCAGCTATCTGGCCGGCGGACCCGGCGCCGCGGTGGCCATCGACCCGCCGCGCGACATCGACCAGGTCGTCGCCGCGGCGGCCCGCCGGGGGGTGCGTATCGCCTTCGTGGCCGAGACCCACCTACACAACGACTACGTCACCGGCGGCCTGGAGCTGGCCCGCGTCACCGGCGCCCGATACCTGGTGCCGGCCGGGGCACAGGTGTCCTTCGACCGCACCCCTGTCGCCGACGGCGACACCGTCACGGTGGACGAGGGCCTGGTGCTGCGGGCGATCGCCACCCCCGGGCACACCCCGCACCACACCTCCTACGTCCTGGAAGAGGACGGGCGTGGCGTGGCGGCGTTCACCGGCGGCTCGCTGCTGATCGGCACGGTGGGCCGCCCTGACCTGGTCGAACCAAGGTTGACCGAGCAGCTGGCCCGGGCTCAGTACGCCTCCGCCCACCGCCTGGCCGCCGAGCTGGACGATGAGGTGCCGGTGCTGCCCACCCACGGGTTCGGCAGCTTCTGCTCCTCCTCCCAGGCCGAGGGGGACGCGACCACGATCGGCAAGGAACGCACCAGCAACGACGCGCTGACCCTGGACGTGGACACCTTTGTTCAGCGGATGCTTGCCGGGCTGGAGGACGTGCCCGCCTACTACGCGCACATGGGTCCGGCCAACGCCGCGGGCCCCGCACCCGTCGACCTCACCCCGCCGAGGCGTGCGGACGCAGGCGAGATCGCCTCCCGGCTGGCCGCGGGCGAGTGGGTGGTGGACCTGCGCAGCCGTGTGGCCTTCGCCGAGGGGCACGTGGCCGGATCGTTCAACTTCGAGGGCGAGGGCAAGCTCGCCACCTACCTGGCCTGGCTGATCCCATGGGGCAAGCCCGTCACCCTGCTCGCCGACACCCCGGAGCAGATCGCCGATGCGCAGCGGGAGCTGGCGCGGGTGGGCATCGACCGCCCGGCCGCCGCCGCCACCGGCGACCCGACCGGCTGGGCCCGTGAGGGTGAGCAGCTCGCTTCGTTCCCGCGGGCCCGCTTCGCCGACCTCGCCCAGGCGCGCGAGCGCGGCGACGAGGTGGTCGTGCTGGATGTGCGCCGGGACTCGGAGCGTGCGGGCGGCTACATCGAGGGCTCGGTGCACATCCCGATCCACGAGCTGCACGGCCGTATCGGCGAGGTGCCGGAGGGGACGACGGTGTGGGTGCACTGCGCGGGCGGGATGCGCGCGGCGATCGCCGCCTCCCTGCTGGACGCGGTCGGCCGCGAGGTGGTCGCCGTCGACGACGGCTTCGACGCCGCGACGGATGCCGGGCTGTCCCTGGCCTCCGGCTGATTTCCGACCGTTCCCCCGCAAGGAAGGAAGCGTGTGATGTTCCTCTTTCGCCGAAACGGGCCCCGCGTCACGGTCGACGAGGCACGCAGCCGCACCAGCGGCGAGCAGCCCGAGGCCGTCCTGCTGGATGTGCGTGAGAAGCCCGAATGGACCGCCGGCCATGCCCCGGGCGCCGTCCACGTGCCGCTGACGAAGCTGGTCGCCGACGGCATCCTGCCGGCCGAGGCGCAGGGGCGACCGCTGGTGGTGATCTGCCGCAGCGGACACCGCTCCCAGCAAGCGGCGAAGCTCCTCGCCGAGCGCGGAGCGCAGGCGGTGGACGTCGAAGGCGGCATGAACGCGTGGGCCGCTGCCGGGCACCCGGTCGTCGACGAACGCGGGAACAGCGGCCGGATGGCGTGACCGTACTTGTTCTCGCCCTCGTCGCCGGGGCCGTCATCGGTCTCGCTCTCGGAGCCCTCGGCGGCGGTGGCAGCGTCCTTGCCGTGCCGGCGCTGATCTACCTGCTCGGCTTCACTCCGGCCGCCGCCACCACAGCCAGCCTGATCATCGTCACCGCCACCTCCGTCACGGCCCTGTACGCCCACACCCGGGACGGGAACGTGGCATGGAAGACAGGGGCGCTGTTCGCCGCGGCGGGCATCGTCCCCGCCTTCCTCGCCGGGGCCGTCGCCGGACGCCTGCCCGCAGCCGTCCTGACGTCGGCGTTCGCGGTCATCGCCGCCCTGGCGGCCCTGCGCATGCTCCGCCCGTCCGCGTCCGAGCCACCGGACCGGATCCGTCCCGGCAAGGCGGCCGGCGCCGGTGCCGGACTCGGCGCCGTGACGGGTTTCCTGGGCGTCGGTGGGGGATTCCTCGCCGTGCCCGCCCTGGTGAGCGTCCTGGGACTGGCCATGCGGCGGGCGGTGGGCACCAGCCTGCTGGTCATCACGGTGAACTCCCTGGCCGCGCTCGCCGCTCGCACAGGCACCACTGGCGGGCTCCACTGGGAGATCATCGGCCCCTTCACCGGAGCCGCCATCCTCAGCGCCTGGGACGGCAAACGGCTCGCGACGAAGATCTCCGCCACCACCTTGCAGAAAACCTTTGCTGGCGTACTGCTGGCGGTGGCTGCCTTCATGCTCGTAGACGTCCTCGTCTAGCGGCCACACCGTGCCCGACGTGCTCACGTCAAGCCGCGATCGACCGCCTCACCACGCCCCTGCCCAGATCTCCGGGGGCCGTCCCTGAGCTGGCACCGCCGGTCCAGAACCGCCCTTCTTCCGGTCGCCACCGCTCGGTCCACACCACTTTCCGACAGATAAGGAAGACTCCAGCCATGACCACCCCCACCGCCCTCGCCACCGACGAGGCGCGCACCCGCCTGCACGAGCTGACCGTCATCGACGTGCGCACCCCGGGCGAATACGCCGGCGGCCACCTCCCCGGCGCGCTCAACATCCCCCTCGACCGGATCCAGCGCGCGCTGCCCGACTTCCGTCACGCCACCGAGCACGGCGACGTCCTGGTCGTCTGCGCCTCGGGCGCCCGCTCCGAGAACGCCGGCAGGATCCTCGCGGAGAACGGCGTCACCACCGCCACCCTCTCGGGAGGCACCGGCGCCTGGGCCGCCGACGGCCACGAGCTGCACCACCCGCAGGGCGCCTCACGTGCCACCTGGGGCATGGAACGGCAGGTAAGGCTCACCGCAGGAGCGATCGTGCTGCTCAGCCTGCTGCTCGGACTCGTCGTCCACCCCGCCTTCCAGCTGCTCTCCGCCGGCATCGCGGGCGGTCTGGTCTTCTCCGCCCTCACCAACACCTGCGGCATGGCCGCCCTGCTCGCCAAACTCCCCCACAACCGTCCCCGCACCGCCGACCTCCACAACACCCTGGCCGCACTGCGCAACCGCTGAGTTACGCGAGAGGGGGAGGGACAGGGATGCGGAGCCTCCCCCTCCCCCCTTTCGCTTGCCAGGGCGTGCGGCCAACGGCCCCCTACCCTCACGCGGACGGCTCAGCACCGACGGCAGTGTGGGCGTGCCCTCGAAGGCCGGGTAAGCAGCACCGAGCGCCACGTACAGCACGCCGCCGAGGGCCGACGTGCTCTACGGAGGCACCAGACCCGCCGGGAAGGTCCGGGCCTCGAAGGCAGCGCCTGCGGCCCGGATCGAGACGGACCTCCCCCAACGCCGCACGAACATCGGAACCGACACCCCCAGCGCATGGACGGCCGGCAGCGCCCCGTCCGTGCAAGGGGTCGCCTTCTACGGCCGCCACGGTCAGGGCGGAGCCGAGATCGGCGCCGCCCAGAATTCCGCCAGCTCGTACACCGTGCCCAGCGCGGACACCGACACCGCCGAGCCCGGACGGCGCCCGCCTGCCAGCGCCGTCCGCCGCGGGCCGAAGCCCTGCAACGATCTGGCGATACGCGGGCCGAGTCCCAGGGGCGGCCGGCCTTTGATGTGCAGTGACTGTCCGGCTCAGGCCAGCGAGAGAAACAGCTTCTCCAGCCGGGCTCGCATCTGTTCCCGGTCACCGGAAGCGGCCATGTCCGCATCGGTCAGGCAATGCTGAAGACCGGTGGCGATGATCGCAAAGCCCGCCTTGTCCAGAGCCCGGGACGCCGCCGCGAGCTGTGTGACCACGTCCTCGCAGTCCCGGACGACGGAGAAAGACCCTCTGCGGCATACCATCACTGCCCGGCACCGGCCCGGCACCCTCTGCCTCCGCGAGGGCGGCCAGCGCACGCGCGTCCAGGAGTGAACCTCGCTCGCAGCCGGACGGGGTGGCGCTGAAGCGCTCACACCGTGGGACCGGGACGGCTGGATGAGCCGCCGTGCGACGCTCAGTCGCCGACCACCCCGGCGTCGATGCGCCGACCACGTGACGCGTCCACCACGACGGGGATGCCGTCCGGGATGCGTCCCTCGAGCCGGTCGAGCAGAGACTCCACCGGCGGGAGGTCCTGCGGGGTGCGTACGTGGATGTACATCGTCCGGGAATTCACGTCGACGCTCGTGACGGACGCGCCAGGGGTTTCGGCGAGCCACTGCTGCGCCACGTCCCTGGTGCTGCCGGTCCATGCGTTGAGCAGGAACGTGAGCACGGTGTTGGCCGTCAGCGGAACGGTCACCGCGGCGAACAGCAAGGCCATGGCGGCGTATGCGCTGCGGGCGGGCCGTCCGGCAGCCTTGTCGGCCTCCACGCTGTAGCCGAGCGAGGCGAAGACCACCATGCCCCCGAAGACCAGGGCGAACAGGTTCGACACGAACAGCACCAGCGCGCCCAGCGCCAGCCATCCCGACAGCTGCCCCAGGCACACCCCGGCCACCACCAGGGGCGGGACGAGAGAGATGGCGATCGCGACCCCGGGCAGCACGGCGGCGACGTCCCGGCGGGCCAGCGCCACCGCGCCGGCGAAACCGGTAGCCAGGGCGGCGACCAGGTCCATCAGGCCCGGCGACGTACGCGACGAGATCTGACTGTTGGACAGCAGGTCGTAATCACTGGGGAGGGCCACCGACATCACCATCCCGACGGCGATCACCAACAGGCACGCGAGGAGTACGGTCCTGGCCGACCCGGTGCGGCGGCGCCGCACCGAGCCCAGGGCGATGCCCATGATCGGTGTGGACAGCGGCGCGATGATCATGGCGCCGATCACGGTGGCCGTCGAGTCCGTGAGCACTCCGCCGGCCGCGATGACCGACGACAGCGTCAGCATGGTCCAGAAGGCAGAACGCTTGGATGTGGTGTCCCCGGTCGACAAGTCCAGGTCCTGGCTCAGTTCGTCCAGCGAGCGGCGCTGGGAGGCTGGCAGGACACGGGTACGAACTGCGATGATCACGTTCCCAAGCAACCACGGTCAGCACGGTTTCGGTGGCAGGACACGAGCAGGGACACGTCCGGCTCGGGGCCCGGGTTCAGTGGAGGATCTTTTCCTTGGCCCGCCGGAACTCGTCGCGTCGGTGATGTCACCCCTGGAGCGGACCTCCGAGAGTCTGACGACCGGTTCGGGCCACGGGGCAGCTCCTGCGGGGCGGGGAGACTACCGTCCCGCCGGGTTGGCGGTGACGCCCTCACCCCGGATGAGACGGGACGGGGCGCCGCAAAGCGGGTGTGGTCACCGGCGGATGAGGCCGAGGTCGGTGGCAGTGGCGACCGCTGCGGTGCGGGAGTCGACGCCGAGTTCGGCGTAGACACGAGCCAGGTGGGACTTGACGGAGCCTTCGGTCAGGTGGAGGCAGTCGCCGACGGCTTGGTTGGACAGGCCGTCGGCGACCAGGACGAGGACTTCGGTCTCGCGCCGGGTCAGGGCGGTGCCCGGTGTGCGCAGCCGGTTCATCAGGCGGTCCGCGACGGTCGGTGCCAGTGTCGTGCGTCCGGCGGCGGCCGTGCGCACGGCGGCGGCCAGGTCCTCGGGCAAGGCGTCCTTGAGGAGGTAGCCGGTGGCGCCGGCCTCGATCGCGGGCAGGGTGTCGGAGTCGTAGGTGGTGACGATCAGCACGCAAGGGGCAGCCGGGCGGTGGCCTCGGCGCCGCCCATGCCCTTACCGAACTGCAGGTCCATCAGCACGACGTCGATGTCGCCTTCGGCGGCGCGAGTGACGGCGTCCTCGACGGTGGCTGCCTCGGCCACGACGAGGAGACCGGGCTCGGTCTCCAGCACGGCGCGGAGTCCGGCTCGCACGACGGGGTGGTCGTCAGCCAGGAGCAGGCGGATGGGAGTGTCATAGCTCACGGGCGGGCCTCGGGCTCGGTCTCGGTCGGCTTGAGGGGCAGCTGGGCGGCCAGGGCAGTTCCGTGGTCAGGGACGGACTCGATCGTCAGAGTGCCGCCGAGGGCCTTGGCGCGGGCGCGCATGGCGGCCAGCCCGACCGAAGCCGCCGGCCGCCGGGTCGGGGACGAGCGGGAAGGCGGGGTCGAAACCGCGGCCGTCGACCGCCGTCGACCAGATCGCCGAAGTCCACGACGGACGCTTGTCCCTCCCGACTCCGACCTGCTGATCGCCTGGAGCGGTACGCGCCGAATCGACTCCGGCCATCCGTCCTTCAGGAGCCACACCCGAAGGACGGACCGCCGCATACCTGACTGCGGCGGCCGACGAATTCACACCGTCAGCGCACCGGCACCGCACTCGAATGACGAGCCATCAGAACGAGCGTCAACCGAGCGTCGAGGTGGTCGGCTTTCCCTCGTACCGAGGAACGCAGAGACCGCACCACCATCCCCGCACGCCTACTGGAACACCTGGTCAAACAACGTTCGCTAGCAGACGACGCGCTTGACGCCTTGTACTTCGGAGAACAGGTCGAGCGCGCCCGGCCTCGCCTGAGAAACCTACAAAACCGCAGGTCAGAGCCCCTTCAGCGCAGGCTCCAAAATCGCCACGCATTCCACGTGCGACGTCATCGGAAAGATGTCGGCCTGAGCTAGTCTCGGAAAAGGCCAGGTCAAAGCCTTTTTCTCGGCTCGCTGTCCTGCGTACGGACGCCCAGAGCGTCAAACGAGCGTCATGACGACCTAGCCATCTCTCCTGGGGCGGAACTGGCTGGCACGACCAGCTCCCCCTGCGTGAGCTCGACTGCGTTCTCTGCGGACACCGGCTCGCACATCATGATCCGCACCACTTGGCCGGCCACGACAATGGAGTCCTGCCTTCCAGCCCACAGCGCCCCGATCCGCGCCAAGGGCTCTTCGGGAGCGAAGGCCGAGGATCTCGCGTTGTACCGGGAGAAGTTGCGGCGGCGCCTACCGGAGTCGCTGGCCGAGCTGCAGGGACCCACTCAGGGGGCGTGGCGCTGCCGCCGCACATGGCTTGGTCCGGGATGACTTCGTACGACCCCAGCAAGCCACGCCAGCGCATGGGCCTGCAGCGCACCGTCCTACACGAGGGCCTGCACGATGATCTGCCCCTCTATCTCAACCAGGACCTGCTCCTCCAGCTGTGGCCGATGCTGTGCACACTCGTCGGTCGCACCGTGCGCACTGTCTGGGAGGACACCTTCCCCGAGCTCGCCTCCCGCACTCGGGCAGCCTCGTGACGGACATGTCGGGGCTCCACACGTGGCTGCTGGCGGATGTGACTGCGCTCGGCTCCCCGTACACCCCTGGTCCTCACTGGCGGATACACCGTGCGGGCGCACCACCTTGTAAACCGCCCCCGCCAGGACCTCGATGTCGCCACCGACAACCCGGCGCCCGCGGCCGCCATCGCAGCCCCTCCGTAGGGTCTGGAAGCCGGGACTGGAAGGTGCAGGCGCTCGAGACCGCCCCGCTGGCCGCCCGTTTAACCGTAACCGGCCCAGCCACCGGGCAGGACGTGAGGTCGGCATTCTCAAGGAGATCTTCTGGCGGCCGTCCCCCAGAACCCGTACAGGCTTGTCCTCGCGGAGGAGGACGTGATCGGGACGAAGATCCGCGCTCTCGCCGACTGCGGAGTGCCGCGTGATCTGATCGACGTGTTCGCTGCGTGCCGCCTCTTGACCACGGCCGAACTCGAGGAGTTCGGCCGTCGCCGCGCCCGCGGCCGCTTCGCCCCAAGCCAAACAAAGGTTGATCATTCAGCAGGCCCCGCTGCCGTGTGGACCTCGAAACGTTCAGGTACCCAGCCTCCGGGTTCACTCTTCCCGAAGGACGTGCACAGGTCATTGTCAGTGGTCCCTCTTATCCTGAGTTGACTCGGACCACGCGCGAACGACGGAGGATCACTGCATGGGGTGGGACAACAAAGCGCGCCGTCGGCCGCCCAGATTCAGCAGGGCTGCGGAGCACACATGTGTGCGTTTCTCGGAGCACTGATCGGATGCCGAAGCGCAGTGTCCAGCAGCGGGCTGGGTACCGGGGTGAAGCATTCGTCGACAAGGCCGTCTCCGATGCCGGCCATGTGTGGAACGACACCAAACGTGACTTCGCCGTCGACGGGCAGATCGAGTTCGTGGATGTCGACCGGGAAGTCACCGGTGTCGCCGTCCTGGCTCAAGTGAAAGGCACAGAAGTCGGATTTCGGGGCGAGACGGCGACGGGATTCAAGTTCACGTGCAAGGCCGACCACATCGCCTACTGGCTTCGGCTGGGGCGACCAGTCGTGCTCATCTGCGTCGACCTGCGTATCCAACAAGCATGGTGGAAGCGCGTCGACACCTGGTTCGCCGACCCTGAACGCAAAGCCCGGCGGGTCGTTCAGTTCGACAAGGCCGCAGACCGCTTCGACCTCGACGCCTTCAGTCGACTGTCGGCCCTGGGCGTACCCGTGGGGGAGCCGTTGCCGCGGCTCGAAGGAAGCGAACAGCTGGTCTCGAACCTCCTCAAGGTTGAGGGCTTCGCCCCACTCATCTACGAGGCGTCCACGCCCTGTCGTGACCGCGGCGATGCCTGGGAGCGGATGCGATCGAACGGGAACCAGTTCGAGAGCGGCTTCGTCCTGGCTGCCGGACGGATCTTCTCGCTGTGCCGACTGGACGAGGGCCCGCTGGCCGTGCTCTGCGACGGGCCGGTCACCTCCGTCCTCAGTGAGGAATGGGCGACCACCGAGGACCCCGACCTGCAGCGGCGCTTCGTGTCCCTGTTGAACTTCACGCTGCGCTCCGCCCACCATCCCGAGTTGGTCTGGCATCCCACCAAGAAGGTCGTCTATATGCAGGCCCCGCCCGACCGGTCCCGCCGGAAGATCAAAGGCCGCTACCGAGGCAGCCGCGGACGCACCTTCTTCACCCCGTATTTCGGCAAGGACGACCAGACCAAGATCAGCTTCTGCCGTCACTACGCTGCCAGCCTGTACTTCCGCCGCTGGAGTGAGCAGTGGTTCTTGGAGATCAACCCCACTTACCACTTCACCATCGACGGTCACCGCGACTCCCTGTTCGACGCCGAGTACGTCCAGAAGATCAAGCGGCTGGAACGCAACAATGCCGTCTACCAGCTCGTACGCGCCTGGGCCGACTATCTGCAAGGCGATGACACCCTGTTCAGGAGCCGGGATGAGCGCATCCGATTCGGCCAGCTCCTACAGCTCGACTGCGATGCCGCCATCGACGAAAGCGTCTGGATTCCGCAAGAACCAGCGCCGAAGCCGAGCGTGAACGGGCTGGCCGAGGGACTGTGGGAGCTGCCGCAATGAAAGCACCAGTGCTTCATGAGCCGGAACTGGAGTTCCGCGCCGGAAACCGTCACATCGATCCCCGCTACGGCATCAGCGTGTTCGGACCGGCCGACGCCGACTCCCCTACCGGACCCCGTCAGATCCCCATCGCCTTGGTCGGCCCCGCCCATGCGGTCGACGGCATCCGGAGTTGGCTGCAGCGCTGCCAGGACCCAATCGAAGCGAAGGAGACGAAGCCCGGGCAGGAGAATCTTCACCAACCGTTCCCCGGTTTCAGCGGCGACTCCCCGTTCGGTGCCCAGCTCGTCTTCGACGACGCCCTCGTCCGCGAGATCCCCGAACGCCAGCTGCGCCGCCTTGCCCGCGTCGACATTGCCTCCGCCACCGCCGATGCGGTCGAGCTCTACGCCGACGCCGCCCGGTCGCTGGCCGAGACCGGGCGCTGCCGGGTCATCATCTGCGCTCGCCCTGAAGAACTGCAGGACAGAGAAGACCATCTTCCCTCGGAGGAGGTCGTGACCGACCGCCAGGAGGAACAGGGCGAGCAAGGGGCCGGAGGTGATTTCCACGACCTGCTCAAGGCCGCCGCGCTAACGCTGCCGGCCCCCTTGCAACTGATGCGCAAGGAGACTTGGACCGGGATCCCGGCCAAGACCAACGGTCAAACCGTCCGCCCGCTGCAGGACGAGGCAACACGGGCCTGGAACCTGCATACCGCCCTGTACTACAAGGCCGGTGGGACCCCCTGGCGCATGCAGCGTCACAGCTCCGACCTGGCCACCTGCTACGTCGGGGTCAGCTTCTACCGCAGCGCGAGTGGAAACGAGCTGCACACGGCCGTCGCCCAGGTGTTCAACGAACGCGGCGACGGCGTCGTCGTCCGCGGCGGAACCGCGCAGATCTCCAAGACCGACCGCCAGCCCCACCTGACGCTCTCAGACGCCCGGCAGTTGCTGCTGGACGCCCTAGCCGAGTACCGCACCACCCACGGCCACCAGCCCGCACGCATCGTCGTTCACAAGACCTCGAACTTCACCGCCAGTGAGGTCGACGGATTCCACGAAGCCGCCGACCTGCGTGAGATCGACCATGTCGACCTGCTGTGGATTCAGCGGCGCGGCGCCCCACACCTGTACCGCACCGGCCAACTCCCCCCGTTGCGCGGCACCAGCGTCCAGCTGGACGCTCGTTCCCTGCTCCTGTACACCCGCGGCTCAGTGCCGTACTTCCGGACCTACCCCGGCCTGTACGTCCCCCAGCCACTGCTGATCCGGCCCGCAACACACGGCACGGATCTACTGACCGCCGGCATGGACATCCTCGCCCTGACTAAGATGAACTGGAACAACGCCCAACTCGACGAACGTGACCCCCTCACCTTGCGCACCGCTTACCGAGTCGGTTCGATCCTCAAGCACGTCCCGCCCAATGCCCGCATCGCCACCCGTTACGCCTACTACATGTAGGCAAGGGCGCCCTCAACAGCCCGAGCATCCTCAACAGCGCTTTCGCGGCGCAGCACGCCAGGCCAGGCTTCTGTAGGCCGGAACCGGTCCGGCTTCCACGCTCAACGCGCCCTCCGGGGCGGCGTAAAGACGTATAGGTCGAGGATGTCGGGGCAGGGGCGCTACCCGGGGCCGACATCCTGGACCCTGGCAGCGATGTCCTCGGTGGCGTCGAGGTCGTTGCCGAGGTCGAGCCAGACAGGGCGGGCGCCAGCGGCGTGTGCGGCGGCGGAGGCTGGACGACGATCACGTTGGCTTATTCGCACACGTCGAGGCAGTCCGAGACGCGAACGGGGGCGTTGGCCAGGCACGCGATCTGCCAGTCGTGATCGGCTTCGGGCACCTTGGAGGTTCCCCAGCAGCAGTCCCGGCAGACAACGATGCGGAAGAGTGCCGGTGCCGCCGGGGCGTGCGCGGAACGTCGTTCTTCAGGTTGCCGTCGGGGCATCGCTCGTCGTGTTCCTCTTGCGGAGTGATCCCTCGCGGGCTGCGGGACGCAGGAAGCGGATCGCGGGGTGGCCGGGGTCGTGGGTGACCTCAGCGCGAACCCGGTAGACCTGCTCGATGAGGGCGGACGTTAGGACCTCGGTCGGGTACCTTTCGCAACAGCCTGGCCGTCGCGCAGGACCAGCAGGTGGTCGCAGTACGTCACGGGCGAGGTTGAGGTCGTGCAGGGCGAGGGCGCCGGCTATATGGGTGCACTGGCGTTCGCCACCGGACAGGGTGTGCCATAACTGGTCGACCCGGTCGGTGCGCGCGAGGGCCTCAGTGACGGCTTCCGCGTCGCCAGCCGTAGCGGGCGTCCAGGTGCACCGGTGCGGAATGCGTCCGAGGGCGACGACATCCCGGACGGTCAGTTCGGTCTGGGTGTCGGCGTGTTGTTCGACGGTCCGATGCGGCGGGCGGTGGCCCGGCGTCCGACCTCGGCGAGCGGACGTCTGTCCAGGGTCACGACTCCGGCGGTGGGAGCGAGGACCCCGGCCAGCAGACCCAACAGGGTTGCCCTTATCAAGCCGTTGGGGCCGAGGAGACCGACGGTCTCACCGGGGCGCAGAGTGAGGGTGGCATTGTCGACGACGACACTGTCTCCCACGTGCCGTACGACGCCGTCCGCGTGCAGGCTGGTCTTGCCCTTCTTCATCCTCGGTATAGCACAGCCCAGGACGCCGGTACGCCGATGAGGGACGTAACCACGCTCACCAGGACCTCCTGGGGGATCGAGGACCGCGCGGGTGCGGGTGTCGACCCGCACCAGGAAGATAACTCCGGTCAGTGCCGTGACCGAGAGCAGGCGGGCATGGCCGGAGCCGGTGAGGGCGCTCGTGGTGTGCGGGAGGATCAGGGACACGAAGCCGATCACGCCGACGCAGCTGACCAGGGCGGCGGTGAGCAGCGCGGTCGCCGAGAGCAGGGCCAGGCGGGTGCGCGCGAGCCGTACCCCAAGCCCGGCTGCAGCCTCCTCGCCAAAGGCGAAGGCGTCCAGGGTACGGACGTACTCGAGGCAGACGGCCGGGACATCGCAGCTACCACACAGCCGACGGTGCCAACCGTCGTGAGACCGGCGCTGGTGGATTGTCCGGGCACCCGATCAACATGCGAAGGCGGGGACGGAAGGTCAGTCTGGGACGCCCCCGCAGTCCTTCTCCTTATGGCCTGCCACATGGCTCATCCACAGCACTACGTCACAGATCCGCAGTGCCGAAACCGTCTCCGGGACACCAACGCCATCCCGCAACGAGTGCAGCTGCTCATGCAGAGCATTGCCATCGGCAGCAAGCGCTGCCCTCAGCGACAGCCAGAAGGACTCCGGGTGTCCGACTACACAGCGCACCACCTGGTCGTAGACCGGCAGAAGGCGCGGACGCTTGCGGGCCAGAAGCTTGTTAGTCGTCACCCAGCCAAGCCCCTTCTCACCTTTGAGGAGGTGCCAGGCCCGGTCGGCTGGAGAACCGGGTTCCAGCAGAGTAGGTTCTGCGTTCGCCATGTCTGTATCGGCAGGTATTTGGCGAAGTAGGGCTGAAATCTTCCCGGCGAGGTGGCCCTCCAACAAGGCGAGCGCTGCCGGGGGCGGCACCTGAACGGAAAGCGTCTGAACGGCGATCAAGTCTGCTGCAGTGACAACGTTGGCGATGTCGGCTCGGTCACCCCCACCGTCCAGGTGCTCGAAACGGGAACCCGTAAGGGAAGGCGTGACGACGCCATCGACCACATCGAGGCCAAAATAGCGCTCCAGGTCGGCCGCCGCGTCCGCAGTGGACAGCAGTGCGCGCAATCGCTCAGCGAAGCTGACAGATGCCATGTCAACTCTCCTTGCGTAAATTCGGTGCTGGAATGACATTTGAGGGTAACGGGCGACACCGACAACTCCACGGCCCTCGAGTTGCACTTTGCTCACCTGGACAGCTGCGGGCGCTGCGGCCCGGGAACGCCGGCTCCAACACCACGGCCGACACATCGAGACCGCCCGGATCATCCTGGACCAACTACCGAAGACCTACCGGCGCGGACGCCGGACACTCATCCGCACCGACTCCGGAGGCGACATCCATGACGGGCCTTGAGTCAACGCCCTTCGATCACAGACCGGAGGTCGTGGGGGTGCTTGGCGTTCTTGCTGCTGTTGCAGCGGCGATGCGCGGCACGCATGTTGCTGTAGACGTGATGGCCGCCCAGGGCGAGCGGCATGTGGTGGTCTACGGTTGCGGCCTGCGGATCGAAGCGGTCGACGAACCGTGGTATTTCACCGCCGCATAGTTCGCATCGCCAGCCCGCTGCCTCGATGATCTCAAGTGGGTCCACGTCTTCGAAATAGGCGCCGGCAAGGGCTCTATAGGCGGCAGTGGACCGGAAGCTGGCTATGCGTGTGGCCGGTGAGCTGTTGATGAACGCCGGCACCGGCTCGCTCAGGTCTGGACGACATGAGTCACCGCAGTACTCCTCCTCGGAGGACGGATTGAGTTCAGCCGAACAGCCAGCGCACTGGCGGCTGAACCAAGATTCCTGCGCCTTGGCTGCCAGATGCTTGTGGAGCCGTTGCAGAAAGGGACGGTTCACAGTTCTGCTCCGTCCGGCCCATAGACGGGATGCCGCCCGCAGTCGCAACTGCGGGCGCGGCGCAGACTGATGCCGAATTGGCTCGGGCGCGGGATCCTGATCGCCACGCCGTCGATGCCTTTGAGGAGTACGCAGGTATCTCCGAAGACGTTGACGAGCTGCTGCAGCACTGTCTGGGCCGTCTCCTCCGACACTGCGGGGGTAAGAACCACCATGCGCTTGCTCTGCACTCTGTAACCAATCCCGTGCAATGCTTCGGCGACCTGGTCGCCGACCAGCTGGAGATAGTCCACTTCACACATCTGCTGGAGCTTTCCACCGGGCAGCGCGCTCGCGGCCTCCACGGTCTCTTCGCGGATGCGCCGCTCCCGGTCGATTGCCTGCCGAGCGGTGTCAGGGGCATCAAGGATGTCAGCAGCCATGCTGGTGGAGAAACGTTCGCTCGGCTCACGCGCAACGGTGACATACACGTCTGTCAGGTGCGCGGCCCTGCTCTGTGTCTTTGTGCGAGCTGTGGAGGCGGCGACCCGCGCGAGCCTGGTGGCTGCCTGCCGCAAAATTCTCTGCTCTTCCCGAGCCAGCTCGTTCGTGTTCACCCTGAATCTCGTCCGTAGCCTGGACAACGCCTCCGCGTCGAGTCCGACGGAGTGTGCTGCCTCAGCTTCCAACTGGTCGAGCAGCGCTTGTTCCTCACTCAAGGACGGCGGTGTCGGCTCGGACTTGGCAGCGGCAACGTGCGTCGGTGCGACCCACAGAGGCATGGCCCACTTCTGCCGTTTCCGGGTACGGTCGATGAAGAAGCCGAGCTCCTCACCCCCTACGGCCTGTGTGGTCTCTTCTTCGGCGATGGTGAGCAGCCCGGAGCTCGCTGCCTTTTCCAGACGTGTCACCCGAGCCTTGAGTGTCTTGACTCGCTCCATGCTGAGAGCGATGGGAACTAGCCCTCGCAGTGAGTGGAACGGCAGCTCGTCGAACATGGTCCGACGACCACCTTCGTGAGGTTCTACCGTGCGGCGCCGGGCCACCCTTGACAGCTCGTTGCCAGCGTGCAACAGGAAGGTGAGCGAGACACGGGCGGCTTCCTCGTGAGGGTCCACCTCATGCGTGTGAGGCAATGCTTTGACCAGCTGACTCAGACGATCGGCCTCGTGCAGCAGGTAAGCGAGTACGCCTCCCGGGCCTTGCCGCACGGGAGCTACGCGGAGCTTGAGACGGAAGTCGCTGTCTATGCCCTGAAGGCAACCAGCGAGAACTTCGCGTATCCGACTGTTCGTCGAAACAGCATCTCGATCAACTCCGTCGCGCTCGTCGCTCAGCAGCCGTACGGCTTCAGCAAGCGCGGCAAACAGGGGCCTTGTGGTGCTCTTCATGGTTGACACGGCCCGATACTCCCAGACCAACTAATGCGACGCGTGTGAGGTGGCGGAGTTCGAGGAGCCAGACACGGTCGTAGTCGGCAATCTGCCGGAACCTGTCCCTCCTCCATGATGGGAAGGCTGCCCTTTCGGCTACCGGGTCTCCGTCGAGACTGGGGCGAGGCGGAAGACACACTGGACCGTGTTGAACTCGATCACCTCGGCGACGAAGCGGAACTTGTCGCCAACGGCAACAGTGGCAGGGACCTGCTTGCCGGTCAGGTGCAGATTGCCGGTGTTGACGTCCTCATACTTAAAGTTCGGGCCGTCCGTCGTCTGCGGCCCCCTGTCGCCCGGGCCGAGAAGAAAGTCGTAGCGGGTCCGGTCATCCGCGTGGGCCGCCATGTGCCTGATTGACCCGTCGAAGGCGACCGTTTGCCCCGCGCGCTTGGTGGCGAAGTTCACGTTCGCTCCGCCACACGGATCCGCCTTCAACAATGTCGCGAACTCGGGGCTGTTCTGCGCCGTGATCACCTCAGCGGTGGTCGGGGCGTCTGCGGGCGGCGTAGCGGAAGACTTCTCACTGGCGGCCGGCGAACTGGCTGACGCGCCCTTCTCCTCGTCGCCGTCGCCAAGTGCAACGCCTGTGCCGATGATGGCGGCCAAGACCACGAGGGCGGCGGCCCCCGCCCCGATCAGACGCCAAGGCAGTGGCCTCTTCGGCCGACGAAAGTTGAGGGTGGTGCGAAGTCTGCCTGGGAGCTGTTCCACGAGCTCCCATCCGTCCTTCTGCATCTTCGAGATCACCAAACCGTCGGTGCCCCGAACGGTCTGCACGGCCTTGTACTCGTACTTGATCTCATCGGCCATGCGGCTCTCTGCCCCCTGAAGCGAACTGGTCATACCGACTGGGCGCGAGCATAGATGACTCCGCGGGAGACGAACGTCGCCTTCGGCCCCTGCTCTCCCGCTCGGCCGGGTCGCTCGCTGCCGCGCCTGAGCGGCGCGGCTCGGTTGCGGGTGCGGGGCATAGAGACGACGTCGATGCCTACGCCTATCCGTGGCCGTTCGGCGCTGTCGGCCTCAGGGTGCTCCCCCACGATGAGCCGCCCGACTCGAAGTCGCGATCGTGAGCGTGATCGTGTCCATGTTCCGCTCGCAACCGGCTTCGCCCCTGTCCAAGCAGGACAGGGGCTAAGGAACCGTTTATGCGGCGATCGTGAGCGGGGTTTCCATCCGTTCCCAGGCCCCGAGGACGGCCTTGTGCGCATCCGGCTGCAGGTGGGCGTAGCGCTGGGTGGTCTGGAAGCTCTCATGGCCAAGGAGGTGTTGGACCTCGTAGAGGGAGACCCCTTTCTGGACCAGCCATGAGGCGCAGGTGTGGCGCATGGAGTGGGGCGGGTAGTGCGGGACGAGTTGCTGCTCGCCGTCGTCATCGAAGTAGCGGGCTCCCTCGATGGCTGGCCACCAGGTCTGTCGGCGCCAGTTACCGTCGTCGAGAAGCCGTCCGGACCGGCCCTTGGTGACGGTGGTGAACACCACGGAGTCCCGGTCGAGCCGGTATATGTGACGCTCAAGTGCTTCAAGGACATGGGCCGGGAGTGGGACCTCCCGGCGGCTCCTGGAGCTCTTGGGATACTCCTTGATGCCCCGCTTGGTGTTGACCTCGACCACGAAGAGGCGCGAGCGACGCTGGTCGATGCGGTGACGGTGAAGGCCGGAAAGTTCGCCCCATCGCAGTCCTGTATAGACGCCCAGTAGGCACATCGTCTTCCAGGGGGCGGCAAGCTCGTCGAGGATGCTCTGCGCCTGGTCGGTCGTAAACCACTGCGGCGGCTTGACGGCGATCTGAGGCAGGTCGATGCGGCGGCACGGGCTCAACGCGATCACATCGTCATCCACGGCCGCGCGCATGATGGACGAGGTCAGGTTGTACGCCCGCTTGATCGCGGCGGCGCCCACGCCCTTCTCCACCAGGGAGCGGATCCAGCTCTGGACGTCCATGCGAGTAACGGCCCGCATCTCCCAATCCGCCCAGTGGGGCATGACGTGGTTTTTGATGGTGGAGGCGTCGCCGCGCAGGGTGCGGGGCTCAACGATGCGGGCATCCCACCAGCGATCGTGCCACTCACGGAAGGTGATTTCGCCGGCGCGTGGGTCGCGCATGCCTCCGCGGGCGGACTGTGTCTCCATCTCGGTGCCCCAGGCGCGGGCTTGCGCCTTGAGGGGGAACGACTCGCTGTACCGGCCTCCTGCCCGGTTGCGTACGGTTACTTGCCAGTTGCCGGACTTCAACTTGCGGAGGTACAGGTTCTACTCCTTGCTCGACTACGGGGCTGCCGTGATCGGGATCAGCGGCGTGTCGTCGGCATGACAACGGCGCGACGGCTGAGGAACTCGTCCAAGCTGGCCGCTGGGACCCGCACACGGGAGCGGCCTGGCCCGGTGCGGAGGTCGACGACAGGCAGGTCGCCGGCTGCGATGAAGCGATAGACGGTCCGACGGTCGACGTCCAGGGCAGCGGCGACGGTGGGTATGGACAGCAGGCGTGCGGGCATAGCGGGGGCCTCGAAGTACTGGGGGAAGGGCTGGGCATCCGGCGAGACGGCTATCAGAACGTCGGCCGGTGTAAGGGGCGGTCAGTCAACCCTGTCAGGGCAAGCAGAGCTCGAACCTGCTCCTCGGAATACAGCCACTCTTCTTCCATGACTTCGACCGACATACTTTTGAACTCCTTGCGGGAACGACGGAACACGCCCGGCAGATCAGCGGGTAGTTCAATGGTCTGGAGAAACGCCGGTTTGGCTAACCGGCGATCGTCGGCTATGTTGCGCCCGGCTCGATGCCCTCGCCCCCCCCTGACGCACACGCGTGAAAGCGGCGCGTAGTCGCGCTGCTGCGGACTGTTCTAGGTTTGCTTGCTTCGACGCGTCATTCCAGTCAAATGCGCCCTCAATGTGTCTGCCGTCGGCGAATCAGCACAATCCAGCACCGCGTTGGGGTACTGCCAGCTTCACCAGCGCTGGGCAGTGAGGAGCTGTCTGCCGTGGGCGAATGTCACTCCCGGCTCGGCTGGAAACCCTCCCGGGTGTTCTTCGAGCACGCGGAGCCCGCCCTCGCTTTCGGCCGAGCCGGACGGATGTCCGTGCACGACATCACCAGCTATGACTGTCTGCCGGACCGCCCACGAAGCCCGCTTCGGTTACAAGAACAAGCACTTCCCGTGCTGGACACGGGGCGTCAAGCCGGGCTCGGCGTCCGTTAACCGCCTGCCGCGCAGCGCTCCCGACGGGGACTGCGCCTCGACCGGGTCCGCCAGACGATCGTGATCCCCCGGCAAATCCTTCTGCCTGAACAGACCGTCCGAAAAGCCAGGATGTGCGAAACCGGAGCGGCTGCGCTCTACTTGGCCCCCGGAATACTCGGTGTTCCCGGCGGCGCGACATCACTGCTCGCGAGCTCCTCAACGCCGCAGCGAGTTTCCCCTGTGTGGACGCGTGTGCCGGTCACAGCGATGAGGAAGCGTGCTGCTTGCCTCACCAATGATTGGCCGGTCACGAAGGAAGGACCGTGGCTCGACTGGCGCGACAACACGGTCCGCAGGGAACCACCCCGGTCAGATGAGACCTAGAGAGCCTCGTCCTGGTCGATGAGGCGGAGCAGGGAGGTGGTGGAGGTGAGGTCGGCCAGAACGTGTTGTGCACCTGCAGCGCGTAGTTGCTGTTCGGTGGTGGTGCCCGAGGCGACCGCGATCACCCTGGCGCCTCCTTCCAAGCCGGTTCGCACGTCTTCCAGCGAGTCACCTACGATCACGGTGTTGTCCCGGTTAAACGAGTAGCCATGCTTCGCGGTAGCCCGCTCTTGTGCGATGCGTACGAGAGCCGGGCGGTGAGGGTCGTCGGACGCGTAGCCGCCGATGGTGGTGTCGAGGTGGTCGATGAGGCCCAGCGCGGACAGCTTGGTCTCGGCGCTGCCCCGTAGGTTTCCGGTGACGACGGTTGGGATCAGGTGCTCCGCCTGCTGGACCGCGGCGAGCGCGTCCATGGCGCCCGGCATGATGACCCCGTCGTTGAACAGCAGCTCCCGGTGGCCGGCGAGGCGTTCGGGGAGTTCGTCGACGATGCGGGCTGCGAACGTCTCCACGTCCTGTTCGGGTACCTGGTTGGCGCGTAGAAGTTCACGGACGGCCAGGGGCATAGTGACTCCGGTCCCCCGGGCCGGCAGGGCTATCGGGGAACGGCCGACGACGCTGGTGAAGGTCTCCTTGTAGACACGTCGGTCGATGTCACCGGTGTAGACGAGAGTGCGGTCGATGTCCCACAGGACCAGGATCGTGCGCTTCATGCGGCGCGTTCCTCCATGACGGCCTGACCACGCTCCAAAAGCTCCCGGGCGGAAGTCGCCGAGGAGTAGCGGCGGGCCTCGGCGAGCATCGTGTCTAGGTTGTCGTCCAAGCGTGCGGAGCGGACTCCGGAGACGAGAGCGAGGACTTCGTGTCCGGTGGCAGATCCGGCGTCGACGTCGCCGGCGCGCATCTGGGCGGTGGCGGCGCGGGAGAGGAACTGGGCGCGGGTGCGGATCTCGTCCGGGCTGAAGGCGTTGCGGGCGTCGGCGAACGCCTGGGCGGCCTGGTTGGGGCGGCCGAGGTCGAGCAAGCAGCTGCCGGTCTGACCCATGATCTCGCCGGGGTTGATCCAGTAGAGCCAGTGTGGGTCGTCCTCTCCGCGTCCGCGGGCGCACAGTGCCTGTGCTTCTTCCAGGGCAGTGCGAGCCTGGCAGTCTTCGCGTAGACGGGCGTGCCCGCGGGCCTGACGGGTGAGGAGCATCGCGTTCAGGGCGGGCGCATCTTGGTCGGCAATCACCTGGCGGGCGGTGCGCGCGGCGGTGACTGCGTCGCGGGGGTCGCCGGCGGAGTAGCCGTGGATGGCGATGAAGGACAGCGCCCCGGCCCGGAGCCTGCTGTCGCCGCTGGCATGAGCGGCGCGGAGGGCTCCGACGAGGAGGTTGTGGGCGACGGTGTGGGCGCCGCTGTCGAAGTGGTACCAGCCGGTCTGGATGGCGGTGTCCGCGGTCACCGCTGCGAGGCGCTTCCCGGTCGCCTCGTTGAAGTCCCCTTCTTTCAGGAACCGGAGGAGGACCTTGAGGTGCGCTGTGGCTGCTCGGGCGAGATTACCGCTGCCATGACTGGCGTCGGCTTGGCGCAGAGCGTCAGTAGTGGATTGCAGGCTGGTGAGGAGCTGCTCGGAGACGCTGATTCCGTTCCGCGCGGTGGAGGCGACGGCCTCGGGAGGGGCGACGGCTGCTTGCAGGATGTACTGCGTGAGGCCGGCCCCGCCCAGGGCGATCACGCTGCGACGGTTCAATCCGGTCATGGCTCCTCCGACTGCTGCTTCCAGTGACGTCACCATACGAGCCGCCGTCCATGGCAGAGCCGGGTCGATGACCTCGACAAGTCGCTGCGATTCGGCCTGCGCGAAGGGGGCGAGGAGGAGCGGGCGAAGGTCGGCGGGAAGCCCCAGTCCGGTCAGGAGGTCGATGATCGTCTCGCGGCCGTTGACCTGTTTGAGGCCGCGCTCCAGGTCCGAGATGAAGCCCTGAGTGAGTCCGGTCAGCTCCCGTACGACCTTCTGCGAAAGCCCGGAGCGGCGGCGGACCAGACGTACAACCGTCCCGAAATCCCAGGCAGCAAGGGCCCTGTGCACTTCCTCGTCGCGCCAGGCCCGGTCCGGGATCGTCGGTGTCGCATCGGTCCGGGCGCAGGTGGAACAGCGTGTCTCCGGGTTGTACCGGCTGATCGGCAGTCCGCACCGCACGCACGTGCGCCCTGGTCCCCCTGACATGGTCACCTCGGCTCTCCTTCTCGCGATCCAGCTCGCCCCAGCCGTGAGAACCAGGCTAGGTGGAGATCGATATCGCTGCAGCGATATCGCCACAGCGATGCCCTCGAAGCCGACGCGGCTTCAAACTCATGACACTGCACCGGCCACTCAGCGTCCAACTGCGCTGGTGGCAAGCCGTTTTGAACCGCCGGCTCGGAGAGGAGACGCCCGATGGGAACAGGACACCTGGCTGTGTACCCGTCACATGGCACCTGCCCTCGGCTATGCCGCGATCTCCGTGCGGAGCTGGGCCAGGGCACAGGTGGCGGCGTCATGGATATCGGGGAGCCTGCCAACGGTGGTGCGCTGGACGCGCTGGAGCTGGTGCGGAAGGCGCTGGGCCTGTGCTTCCCGTACAGCCGCGGCCAGAAGCTGGGTAGCACCATGACTGTCGCCGGCGAGAAGGCGGACGCGGCCCGTGGTGATGAGTTCGATGACACGCCACTGGGGTGCGACCGCGATGGTTGGGGCGGGCGGAGCCGCCTCAGCATGCCGTATCGCATCGCGGGTGCGGCCGGTGGAGATAAGGCCCCGAAGATGGATCTCGTAGAGAGCACTGGGGTTGACGAGGCTGGTGTGCTCGACCATGTCAAGGAGCTGGTGGGCCTCACGGACGGCTTGGTCGAACAGCACCGCATTGCCGAGGGCACCGGCAGCACGGGCCAAAAGCGGCAGCACCGCGGCTCGCTGCTCGGTGCCGGGTGCGGTGACCGCAGCCTGGTTGAGCCGGTCGACGGCCGCGCCGAGCAGGCCGGCCTTGCGCAGCTCGTTGCCGTGCATGCGCAGAGCGGTGGTAGTCAAAGCCCGGTCATCGAAGGCGCGCACCACGTCCAGGCTCTTGGCGGTCCAGAGCGCGGCGGTGGCCAGCCGTTCCTCGGGCAGCACGTTTCCCAGAGCCGTCCCGAGACTCAGCCGGGCGTGCGCAAGGAGCCGAAGGACACCTCGTTCGGTGCTCCCGTCCCGGGCGCGGGCTTCCAAGCGAGCCACAAGCGGCCACAGTTCGGCGACGGCCTCGGCCGCTCGCCCGCACTGGCGGGCGACTTCGGCGAGCCGCACGGTGGAGGTGCCGAACTGGATCATCGCCCGGTGGTCGGTGTCGGCCGGATCGGTGACGCCCAGGACATGCGCGGGCAAAGCGAGTCGCTCGGCGACGTGACGCAAGCTCCCGACATCGCTCAGATGCCGTTTGCCCAGTTCCAGGGCCGAGATGTAGGTCTTGTCATAGCCCAGGAGCTCACCGGTCTCCAACTGGCTGGTGCCGTGGACGTGCCGGTAGTACTTCAGGATCGAAGCAAGGTCGCGCGTAGCGAGGACGGCCTGAGCCTCCGGCGTCGCCCAGCGCCAGGAGACCAGCCGCGACGACCGGCGCGTGGCCGGCCCGGAAACAGGAGTGAAGGCGTCCATGCCGGGTCACCTTCCGGGGTGGTCGTACCAGGCCGCGATCGACTGCTTGTAGCCCTCGGGCATGGTCAGGCCATCGACCTCGTGCCGGTCGAAGAGCCCGATCTCCTTGTGCTCGTGGCTCAGGACCGGCACACGGTCTGGGGACAGGACCGTGCAGCCGTAGGTGACGATCAGGACCCGACGGTCGGGGATCGGCTCGTAGATCCAGGTCCCGCCGTCGAGCAAAGGCCCGGCCTTCACCATCCAGCCGCTCTCCTCCGCCACCTCGCGCTCCAGCGCCGCACCGGGACTCACGTCGGCCGGCGCCGACCCATTACCTGCGGGGCCGATCTCCAGTCGGCCGCCCGGCAGTTCCCACTCGCCGCGCTCGTTGTGCAGCAGCAACACGCGTTCGCGGGCATCGAGAGCAACACCCTTGACGGACACCGGCCACAACGACGGCTTGTACATGGGCTGTCCCTGAGTCGTGAGGGCGGGCATGTCCTCCGGAACGTAGCACCCGTCCGCAAGACGAAGTCGGGCTTGCCGCCTTTGTCCGGGTCGACAGTTTGTCGCTTTACGCCGCCCGCTATTCGTCCGGACGCTGGACGTCCAGCCCGATTTCAGAGGAGCACGTCGATGACGACCCGTTCGCTCACCCTGTTCGAGGCACACGTCACGCCCCTCGTCGGCGGTTTCGGCCGAACCTCCGCCGTGATGGAACTCCTGCGGGCGCGGGGTGTCGCCACCGTCGAGGGACTGGACACCCGGGCCAAGGTTCTCGCCTTCGCCCAGCAGGTGATGACGCTGGTACCGCACCCCGACAGCGACCCGGATGCGCTGACCACTATCCGTGACAGAGGCGCCGCCTCCCGACGCCCCGGGCTGGCGGGGCTGGGCACCGGGGAACTCCTCGCGCATACCGAGCGCTCCAGTCTTCCCCGTCCGCCCCGTCTGATGCTCCTGGTCTGCCAGCAGCCCGCCGCGTCCGGTGGAGACGTGCTCCTGACCGACGGCCGCGCCCTGCACGCCCTCCTCATGGAACGCGCGCCCCGGGCTTTGGAAGTGATGGCCGTGCCCGGTACCGCCTTCTACGGCGACGGCGGCGGACACCCCTCTCGGATCTTCACCCGCCACCGAGGCGAGCGGGTCTCCATCCGCTTGCGCCAGGACGCCCTCGCCGCGTTCAGCCCCCTCCTCACCCCCCACCTGCCCCACCTCCGCACGGCGATCGAAGCGCTCCAGCAGCGCGTCACTCTCGACGCCGGCCAGGGCTATCTGATCGACAACAGCCGCTGGCTCCACGCCCGCACCGGCTTCTCCGGCGACCGTGTGTGTCTGCGGGCCCTGGGCGACCCCCGCACCCCGATACCCCCAGGCTTCCCGTCTCAGATCCACTGGCCCGCGCCGTGACTAACGGGCCCGTCGGCGCCTAACGGCCGAACGCTGCCGTGGAGCGACCCGCACGACACGGTCTCGCCGCAGGTGCAGTCCCCGGCCGCCCTGCTCAGTCCAAAACCGCCTGGAGGAGCGCGACGTGACTTTCGACGTCGACCAGCTCACCCGGTGCCGGTCGAGAAACGCCTTCACGCACAGATGGTGACCGGATTTGTGCCTTGTCGGGACCGCTTAGGGGAGCTGATGAACGTGCATTTCTCCGACGCCGCTCTTCAGCGGCCGGACGAAGTTCTTGACGTGGCGGTTCACAACCTCGTGGGTCCCCATCCCAGTGCCCCCGTCGAAACCGTGCCGATCGCGGATCGGAGGCGTGCCTTCGAGATTGTGGCGGTGTACCCGGCGGAGGTGGCAGCAGTCTCGCGGGGCCGGCGCGAACTTCACGAGTTGATGCTGCTAACGGGACTGGCGGCCATCGCGGACGCAGTTGCTCTGGGAGCCCATGAGCTGATGGCGAATGCAGTGACCCACGGGTGCCGTCACCAGGCGGTGAAGGCGTTCACGCTGAAGGTCACCCACTCCAGCGGACGTCTCCGGACCGAAGTGCAGGACCCCTCCGGCAGACAGCCTTTCCAGAGCCTACCGAGCGACGAGTGTGAGGGAGGCCGGGGCCTGCTCCTGGTCGACGCGTTGGCCGCGAACTGGGGAGTCCGACCTGGCCCGGGCGGGGGCAAGACGGTCTGGATGGAGCTGGACGTCCCCGGTGAAGGGACTACGTCGTGAACCTCCTCAGCCGTGGCGCTCGCACAGCCGCCTGGTCCGTTCTGCCGGTACCGGCCGGAGGCTTTGACCGAATTCCCGTTCGGGGAGCGGAGTATCAGCGAGGACGGCCGACTACTTGGTGCGCCCCTCTCATCTCTGCGAGCGGGGCCCTCATGAGCGCTGCCGCGAGCGACAGATCACTACGGCAGGTCGGCTTACGGACGCTCCGAGACATCCAGCCAGTACGTGGCAAGCATTTCGGCCGGCCAGGCTGGCTGATGAACCGGTCCTCGGGGCCCCATCTGGGTGAAGTACGGCGCTATGTCGAGGACGGGAGTGCCGTCTACAGCGTCCAGGTCGGTGACGACGAGGTCCCGGCCGTCCGTCTTGAGCAGTCGCGGATAGCTGATCGCCAGTTGGTTGGGGCGCCGGTGGTTGCGGTGGACGAAGGTTCCGGTCGCCGGCCAGATCGGGTTTCCCCTTGGGCTGCGGGCGTGGAGCTGCACGTCTTCGGGACGCGCCAGGTGGAAGCGCCAGGTCACCGTGAGGTGGGAAAACTCCTCAATGCCCTGCAGCGTTTCGAGCGGGAACGCGTCGTTCAGTCGGATGATCGATTCCACTCCGCCCTGGTAGTCGTCTTGGACGCGGGTGTGGCCCCCTACGACCGTTGCGATCGATCCGACCTCGTACGTCGCCATCGGCGCTCGTTCCTCTCCCATGAAGTCGCGTGTGCAGCAACCGCCAGCCACACCTGCGGACCTGCCCTATGGTCAGCCTATGGCGCGCAGCATTTCCCGTGCCCGGCGGTCCAATTCAACAACGTGGCGGCCTCCGCGTTGCCGGACGGGCGACAGGTCGCTCTGCATGCGGACGATGACGTCGCGAGCGCGGCCGGACTGGACGCCGACCATGGCATCGAGAGCTTGTCCCCAGGTACCGCATGCCTCGTCGAGACGCCCTTGCTGGACCTGGACGGCGCCCAGGTAGCCGAGTGTCACGCTGTGGGTGCGGGCGTACTGCTGCCGGCGGCGGGTGCGGACGCTGCGCTGGAAATGGATCTCCGCCTCGACGGGGTTGCCCAGGTCGCGCAGGGCGCAGGCAGTTTCGTGGGCGAGAGAGGCTTCCTGGAAGAAGCCGACGCGGTCGGGGGCGTCCTCGTTGTCGGCGCGGGCGAGGTCCCGCTCTGCTCGGCTGATGGCCGCGAGGGTGCCGGGCCTGTCGCCGTCGGCGGCCAGGGCGCGGGCGTGGACGATGGAGAGCAGGGCCTTCTCGCGCGAGCTGGCCTGGCCGTAGTGAGTGCGGGCCATGGAGGCATCGGCCAGGTCGAGGGCCCTGCGTGGGTGTCCGAGGTCGACTGCCTGGTGGGCGAGGGCGCGCAGGATGTGGCCGCCCAGTGGTCCGTCTCCGGCTTCGGCCGCTATGCGGGCGGCGAGGGTGAGGTAGCGCTGGGCGGTGCGGTGCTCCGAGGCGTCGAACGCCATCCAGCCGGCGATGTAGGTCATCTCTGCCACGGCCGAGTACGTGTCCCGTCGGTGCCGTTCCGTTCGAAACCTGCTGCCCAGCAGGGGCACCGCTTCGTCGCGAAGGTGGCCGGCCAGAGCCGAGCGCCCAGAGGCTCCACCACGCTGCTGGTCCCGTGCGGAGTAGAAGGCTGTCAGGTTGCGGACGTCATCGATGTCGGCCTGGGTCACCAACCGTGGGGAGACTGCTGGGCGCGATGCTGCAGCGGCTGGGGCGGTCGTCCACCACGAACTCGCGGGCAGAGTGAGGCCGGCGGCCGAGTACGCGGCGGTCGCCAGCAGCTTGCGTCGGTGCATGTCCAGGTCGTCGCTTCCCAGCTCGGCCAGCACGGTCAGAGGGTCGACGCTCCAGTCGGAACTGCTGTCGGGCGAGCCTGTCGGCCCGTCTTCCAGCCCGAGGTCAGCGAGGGTGAGGGGGCGACTGAGCCTGCGGGACAGCGTCTCACGCAGGATATGAGGCGCTCGTCCGCTGGGCTTGGTGCCCTGGACCCACATGGCGATGTGCGAGCGCGAGATGGCCTCCAATTCGCGAGCACCGCTCTCCGCGGCGACACGAGCCACCGCGGCGGCTGCTTGGGGCTGGGACCAGCCCGCTTCGCGCAGGAGTGCGGCGAGGGCGACGTTTCGCTCACGGGCCATGGGCTGCCCCTCAGGTCCGAAATGATCTTTGACGCCTTTGACGGCCTTGCGGGCCGCACAGGCATACCCCCCAGCGGGGATTCGCGGTTCGCTCAACGTAGCGGCCGGATCACTCACCATGCACGCCGACCGACTGTGGTGCACGGCGTCTCTCACTCAATTTGGCTTGATTCACATAGGAGTTGTGTCATGCGTCTCTCGCTGGCCCCTCGCCGGGCGTTCTGCCAGCGCAGTGGTCAGGGCCGGAGACTCGGTGATCCGGGTGCCGGGCGTGACCAAGCGGTGTCCGCGACGGAGACGGTGACGCTCGTGCTGGGCGAGGACTCCCCGGTGCCCGAGACCGCCGCCGATGTGGAGGACCTCGTCCTGCGGCTGCGAGGGCACGTCAACCAGCTCGGAACCCTGATGCCTTCGCAGGAGCCGGCCTTGCTCCGTGCGCAGCAACTCTGCTCGGTCGGGCTCCCGGAGGGGTATCTGCCCAGCCGGGTGCACCTCGTCAGACTCGCCGAGGCCACGCAGGAACTCATCGCGAAGATCCGGCTGGACGACGTCGGAGTGAGTCGACCGGCACGGAGGTTGGCCCGATGGACGCCGCAGATCAACGTGCTGCGCGGTGCGGTCTTCGCCGTCGCCCTCACCTGCCTGGTGTGGGCCGCTTCGGTGCCCCGGACATGACCCTCACCGGAGCGCTCCTCATCGGACTGATCCTCGTCGCGATGGCGTGGCTGGTGTGCCGAGGCACTCGTGCGACTGGCCTCGATCCCGCAGACAGGGCCTCTACACCACCTCCGAGCGAGCCTGCGTCCCCGCGCTGACCGCTGACTCCTTGACTCCCGGCCTGTCCCCGGCCGCTTCGGCGGCCCCGATAACACCCCCAGACCAGCGGGGCTTAACGGAGATCCACACACGATGAAACGCCTTCCGCGTATCGAGCAGTACGGCCTGATCGGCGACACACAGACCAGCGCCCACGTCTGCGACGACGGCACGATCGACTGGCTTTGTCTGCCCCGCTTCGACTCACCGGCCGTGTTTGCCGGTCTGCTCGGCACACAGAAGCACGGCACCTGGCAGATCGCCCCGGCTTCGTCCGCAGGCGGGTCCGGCTCCGGAAGAGTGGCTGAACGCCGGTACCGAGGTGACTCGCTCGTTCTCGAATCGCTGTGGCGCACCCCGACTGGTTCGGTCCGGGTCCTGGATTTCATGCCGCCGCGCGACGGGGCCCCACAGGTGATCCGGATCGCTGAGGGCCTGACTGGCGAAGTGGAGATGGTCTCGGCCATGCGTCCTCGGCCGGGGTACGGCAGCGTCAGCCCGTGGAACCACGAGGTCGGTGGGCGCATGGTCGCGGAGGCCGGCGCGGACGCTCTGTGGCTCGACACCTGCGTCCCGCAGTTGGAGAAGGACGGTGTGGTCGTCAGCGCCTTCGCCATCAGCGCCGGGCAGAGCGTGGCGTTTGTGCTCAGCTGGTGCCCGTCCCACGCCCCCGCACCGGACGTTCCCGACCCGGAGGCCGCGCTCGCCGAGACGCTCGCCTTCTGGCAGGACTGGACGCAGGAGAGCACCTACGACGGGCCCTACCGCGAGGCCGTGGTCCGGTCCTCGATCACGCTGAAGGCCATGACCTACGGGCCGAGCGGCGGGATCGTCGCGGCGCCGACCACGTCGCTGCCCGAAGAGATCGGCGGCGACCGGAACTGGGACTACCGCTTCACCTGGCTGCGCGACGCAGCCACGACGCTTGCCGCGCTGCTGGGGACCGGATACCGGAAGGAGGCACAGGCATGGCGGCGATGGCTGCTGCGCGCTGTGGCCGGGGACCCGGAGAACCTGCAGATCATGTACGGGATCACCGGGGAGCGTGACCTGCGGGAGCGGGAGCTTCCCTGGCTTCCCGGGTACGAGGGATCGGCTCCGGTACGGGTCGGGAACGGGGCGGCGAACCAGCTGCAGCTCGACGTGTACGGCGAGGTCATCGACACCCTGTACCTCGCGCACCAGAGCGGAGTCGCCCACTGCGCCGACACCGCGGTCCTGCACCAGCGGCTCATCGAGCACCTGGTCCAGCGCTGGCGGGAGCCCGACGAGGGCATCTGGGAGATCCGCGGGGCCCGCCGGCACTTCGTCCATTCCAAGGTGATGGCCTGGGTGGCGGTCGACCGCACCATCCGCCTGGCCGAGGCCGGCGCGCTCGACATGGACGTGGCCCCGCTGGTCGAGCTGCGGGCGGCGATCCACCGGGAGGTCTGTGACAAGGGCTTCGACCCGGTGCGCAACACCTTCACCCAGTCCTACGGCTCGCAGGAGCTGGACGCTGCCACGCTACTCATCCCCCGCACCGGCTTTCTGCCGCCCGACGACCCGCGCGTCATCGGCACCGTGGATGCGGTCCGTCGTGAACTCTCCACGGAGGACGGGCTCGTGTACCGGTACCCGACCTGCGGTGAGGACGTCGGGGTGGACGGCTTGACCGGCGACGAGGGCGCCTTCTTCCTGTGCAACTTCTGGCTCGTCGACGGCCTCGCCCTGACCGGCCGCCCCGACGAGGCCCGTGCCTTGTTCGAACGCCTCCTGGCTCTGCGCAACGACCTCGGGCTCCTGGCGGAGGAGTACGACCCCGTCCAGCAGCGCCAGCTCGGCAACTTCCCGCAGGCGTTCAGCCACATGGGCCTGATCCAAAGCGCCCTGCTCCTTCAGCAGATGGCGGCGCAGTCCTCCCCCCGCCACGCCGCGCTCGCGGTCCCCGCACCCCGCTCAACCTCCCGCAGCACGCGCCAGTCCACCGCCGACCTGACGCCGCAGCACGCATAGCCACCCCACCCCTGACGAGGATTCCCATGCCTGACAGCGCCTTGACGGCACGGCCGGCCGCGACCGGCCACCGCAGACGGCGGCCCCCGGTCGACGCGACCACGCTGTACCTCGCCCGTCGCGCCGTGGCACTGCCCCTGGCACTCCTAGCCGCGCTGCTGCTCGCCGCCTTCGCTCTCCGGTCGGGGTCCGTCGTAGGCCCCGGCTGGGTCCTGGCCGGCCTGGTCTGCGGACTGGCGGCGGTCGTCGCGGTGGCGGCACACGGAACGCGCACCGTGGCCAGTGCCGTGCGGTCGGCAGTGGAGGAGTCCCAGTCAGCAGCGCTGACAGCGGTCACAGGGGCAGCGGCAGCCGTTGAGAAGTCGGTGCAGTGGTCGGCGGACGAGCTGTGCCGCGGAAAACGTCCAGCGTTGCCGGACCCGCACACCGCGCAGTCGCCCACTGCGAACGCCGGGATCGACAACGCGCTGAGTGCCCTCCAGGCGCAGGCCATCATGTCGCTGATCCGCGTGCACGACGAGTCCCAGTCCGTGGTCCTCCTGGAAGTGCTTCGCCGCCTGGCCATGCGCGAGCACGCCCTGGTCAGCAAGGCACTCCAGGCACTGAGCCAGCTGGAGATGCTGACCGACGACCCGGAACTGCTGGCCAAGATCTTCGAGATCGATCACCTCGTGACGCGGATGCGCCGGCAGGTCGAGAGCACGGCGGTCCTGGGCGGGCAGTCCCTGCGCAGCGTGCGCCGGCCCGTTCCCGTCACGACGGCCCTGCGTGGCGCTGTCTCCGAGGTTGTGCAGTATCCGCGGGTGGCCGTCGCGGCCGGATCCGTGGGCGCCGAGCTGGGGTTGCCCGGCCATGTGGGGCCGGACCTGACGCACCTGCTGGCCGAGCTGATCGAGAACGCCTGCGAGTGCTCGGATCCAGCGACGCGGGTGATGGTGCGCGCGCAGCGGGTGCCACACGGGCTGGCCATCGAGGTCGAGGACCGCGCCATTCCCATGCACCCGCAGACGCGGGCACAGATGAACGACCTGCTCAAAGCCCCGGATGAGGTCGACGTCAGCGGCCAGGTCCGGGCCGGACAGCTCGGCCTGCTGGTCGCCGCGAAGATCGCCCAGTCACACGGGTTGTCCGTCCTCCTGCAGGAGAACGCGACGGGAGGCACCACCGCCCTGGTCGTCATACCGGCACGGCTCCTGGTAGCCATTCCATCGGTCGAGGACGCTGGTGCGCCGCAGCCCGAGGAAGCTCGCATGTCCGGGCAGCAGCCGCATCAGGTGGCCGCGGCTCCTGCCGCCCCAGGGGTGGGGCAGGTCGCACGCCCCGGCGCCGCTGGGGCATCGACCTCGGCGGGTCATTCGGCCGACGCGCCCGCTCTTCCCACGCGCACGCGTCGGTCGGAACCTTTCCGTCCACCACAGGAGCGGGAGCAAGCCCCCGTGTCCGCGGCGACGCCAGGGCTCGCAGCCGCCTTCCGCAGCGGCCTCCAGGCCGGCGGCACCGCCAGTCCCCCTCCCGCCTCGACAGAACACCCCACCCCCTGACCCGCTTCTTCCGCGTTGTCGGCGGCCCAGTACACCCACTGGCCCTTCCCCCCTTCTGGAGCGATCCCCATGAGCACCCACCCCGCGATGAACAACGTGACCGACGGCACGCCCGCATCCGCGACGACAAGCGGACAGCGGGACAACATGGCCTGGCTGCTGCGTCAGTTCGCCTCCGAGACGCCGGGCGTCACGCACGCCGTCCTGCTCTCGCGCGACGGACTGCGGCTGCTGGACAGCGACGTCGACAAGGACTGGGCGGACGAACTGTCGGCCGCCTTCAGCGGGGTCGCCTCCCTCGCGGCGAACATCACCGGCCCCAGCCACAAGAAGAGGCCGGCCCGGCAGGTCATCATCGAGCGAGACGACTGCCTGTTCTTCGTCCAGAGCGCCGGGCGCAGCGCGGCCTTCGACACCCACCCCGGGGCCGAACGCGGTGAGGTGGACACGATCCTCGCTGTCATCGCCACCAGGGACGCCGACGTGGGCACCGTCGGCTTCGAGATGGGGCGCCTGGTCCAGAAGTTCGCCCCGTACATGCTGATCCCCGTCCGCGTTGGCACGGGCGGAGAGGTCCGGTGACCACGTACGGCCGCGCGGCCGAGGAGTCGGCGTTCGTGCGGACCTACGCCGTGACGCGCGGGCGTACCAAGCCGCGGCACCTGCTCGCTCTGGAAACCGTCCTGGAGGCCGGGCAGGGAAGGCCGGGCCCGGCGCAGGCCGAGGAGTGCGGGGAGATTCTCGCCCTGTGCCGGGAGCGCCGGCGGTCGGTGGTCGAGCTGGCGGGTCGCCTCGGCCGGCCCGTGACCGCCGTCAAAGTGCTCATCTCCGACCTCCTGGACGCCGGCGCCCTCGTCGTCCCCCTGACCCAGTCCTATGCCGATACCGGCGCAGGATCCGGTCCGTCTGTCCAACTGCTGGCAGCGGTTTCCGCCGGCCTGAAGAGGAAGTGGCCTGATGCCGTCGCCTATCCCCAGGCCGGATGACCCATCCACGGTTTCGCCGCACTCGCAGGCCGGTGCGCCGACTGTGCTGAAGATCGTGATTGCCGGCGGTTTCGGCGCGGGCAAGACCACCGCAGTGGGCGCCGTCAGCGAGATCACGCCGCTGAGTACGGAGGAGTACCTGACCGAGGCGAGCGCGGACGTCGACAGCCTGGCTGGCCTGGCGTCCAAGCGGACCACCACGGTCGCCTTCGACTTCGGCCGATTGAGCCTGCCCGATGCGCCCGTGCCGCTGGAACTGTTTCTGTTCGGCACGCCGGGCCAGGACCGGTTCGTCGATCTCTGGTACGACCTCTCCCGCGGCGCCGTCGGCGCGGTCGTCCTGGTCGATACCCGCCGCTTGGAGAGCAGCTTCACGCCCGTCAGCTTCTTCGAGGACATCGGCCTGCCCTTCGTCGTCGCGGTCAACCAATTCGACGGGGCGCACCGCTACCACCCCGAGCAGGTCCGCGCCGCTCTCGAACTCCCCGCTGCCGTGCCGGTGGTCACCTGCGACGCCCGCGACACGAATCACGTCGCCGGCGTTCTGCTGGCCCTCGTCGACCACGCCGTCAATTGCGCCGCCACCACCAATCGCGCTGGTCACACCCCTTCTACCACCCTCCAGGACGTCTGATGTCACAGCACCCCAGCGACCCCTACCGCACGCCGCAGACTGCCCCGCCCGCCCGGTCCTTGCCTCGGCGCGACATGCGGGACACCACCCCCGGCCCGTTCACCCCACCCGGCACCGCCCTCACCAGCCAGCGACCTCAGCAGTCGCTGGAACTGGCTCAGCGTGACGAGCTGCTCAACCGCCTGGGCGTGCCCCCGGTGGCCAACGAGGACTTCGACGAGCTGGCCCGCGACATGGCCACACAGGCCGGGTTCTTGTACGGGTTCGTCAACCTGTTCCTGGAGGAGCAGACTTTCGTCGGGCTGCACCAGCCGCCGGCGGACAGCGGGTTCGTGATCGTCGGCCGCACCATGAGCCGGAACCACGGCTGGTGCCCGGAGGTCATGGCCCGCAGGAAGGCCCTCCCGCTGCACGACGTGCACGCGTCCCCGCGCTTCAGCGGCAACGCGGTGGTCGACGCCGTCGGGATCCGCTCCTACTTCGGCGCTCCGTTGATCCACGACAGCGGCACGGTGCTGGGCACGGTGTGTGTGATCGACCCCGAGAAGCGGCCCCTGGCCGAGGCCCGCCGTCTGCGGGACATCGTCATCAACGCCAGTGCACAGGTGATGGACCACATCGCCCGCGCCCCCGTCCGCTAGGCCGTTCCACAACCCCCACCCGGGAGCCGTAGGCGATCCCCGGCCGCTCCACGCGTTGCGACCTTCATCCAGGGAGAGGGAGACCATGTCCGCCACACCCACCACGCCTCCACCGGCGCTGCGTCCCTACCTCACCGCCCGCCACCATCTGCTGTGGCAGGAGGCGGACGCCTTCGCGGCCGAGCACGTCGCGCCGCGCGCCGCGCGGATGGAGGCCGCTCCGGGCAGGGTGGAGCGCAAGGTCGCCGACCTGATGGCCGCCCGGCGGTGGTTCGCCGTCACCGTCCCGGCCGTCTTCGGCGGGCTGGGCGCCGGACACGTAGCCAGGACCGTCTTGGTCCACCGCATCGCACGGGTCTCGGCGGCTGCCGCGGCCATCCTGCAGGCCACATTGATCCCCGTGGGCGCCCTGCTGCACTACGCCACCTACGAGCAGAAGGGCCACTGGCTTCCCCGGGTCGCGGACGGGTCCGTGCTGCTGTCGATCGCCGTGACCGAACCGCTCGCCGGCGGACACATCGGCGGCATCGAAACCACCGCCGAACGTTCCGGCAACGAGTGGGTGATCACCGGCAGCAAGATCCATATCGGCAACAGCCACCTCGCCGGAGCCCACCTCGTCGTCGCCCGCACCGCAACGGCCGGAGTGAGCACCTCGCAGGCGCTGACCGCGTTCATGGTCGAAGCCGACCGCCCCGGACTTTCCGTCCCCGACCACCGTGCCGGCCTCGGTCTGCACGGCTTCTCCGCCGGCCGCCTCGACCTCGATCACGTCCGCGTCCCCGCCGACAACGTGGTCGGGGAGATCGGCCAGGGACTGGCCGTGGCCCAGAGCAGCAGCATCCTCTACGGCCGCCCCAACCTGGCCGCCGTCAGCCTCGGCATCCACGAAGCCGTCGTGGACACCACCACCGCCCGGCTCAAGACCCGCCCCCGCTACCAGGGCGCCCTGTCCGACCTGCCCGTCCTGCGGGACCGCGTCGGCGACATGGAAGCCCGCCTGCGCGCCGCCCGGATACTCGCCTACCAGGCCGTGCACCTCCTCGACCAGGGCCTGCCCTGCGACGCCGACCTGATCAACTCGAAATACCTCGGCCACCAGTGGGCCGTCCAGTCCGCCCAGGACGCCATGGAACTGCACGGCGCCAACGCCCTCGATGGCGACTACATCGTCCAGCGCCTGTGGCGCGACATCCAGCACACCTACCCACCGGCCGGAACCGGCGAAGTCCAGCGCATACGCCTGGCCGACGCCGCCTTCGCAGAGGACCACATCCAGTGGTCCGAGCGCCTCGCCGCCGAAGCCGCCTGGGCACGACCCGATCCGACCGCCGCATGAGCCCCCGTGCGCGGCACCCCGTGACTCCCCACCGCCGCGCACGGGCCCGTGCCGCCGGCCCCCGTCCCCCGCGGGGACCGGCGGCACCCCTCCCAGTGACCATCCACTCAGCCGAGAGAGACACCGTGACCCCGCCCGTGACGACCAGCGCACCGATCACGCCCCTGACGCCGACCCTGCAGCGCGTCGCCCAGCACCTCGCGAACGGCCTCACGGCCAAGGAGATTGCGGCAGAGACCAGCCTGTCGGCCGTGACCGTCCGCCAGTACATGCGCGACATCCGTGAGAGCCTGCACTGCCCGCCCCGCTGCAAGCCCCCGGTGATCGTGCACCGCCTGTTCACCACCCAGCAGGTGGCCTCACCCACGGCGGACCGGCCAGCGCCATCCCTCACCCCGGACCAGCGGCTGCTGCTCCGAGCCGTCGCCGAGCACAGCGACCCCCGTGACATCGCCGTCGCCGCCAAGCTCGCCCCCGCCGACCAGCGCGCCGCACTCGACCAACTCCTCGCCGACACGGGCGCGCGGGACACCACCCACCTGGTGATCCTTGCCCACGGCTGGAAGCTGCTGCCGACCGACCCGGCGGCGCGGAGCGGAGCGAGCCAGTGAGAAGGCCCCCCACTCCCCTGGCCAACGAGGAGGCTCCGGCTTCCACCTCGTTCGCAGCGAAGTAC
The DNA here is from genome assembly GCF_040635175.1 of Streptomyces sp. NPDC006997. Lineage (NCBI taxonomy): Bacteria > Bacillati > Actinomycetota > Actinomycetes > Kitasatosporales > Streptomycetaceae > Streptomyces > Streptomyces sp. NPDC006997. The sequence goes on along the minus strand of NZ_JBEYHH010000002.1, from coordinate 98,277 downwards.
CCGGGCGCCGTGTACGCGGTGCGCAGGTTACGTACGGACGCCGAGCGCGCGGAAGCCGCTGCCCTCGTGCAGGACCGGCAGCGCTGGCTCACCCTGCGCGGCCTCCCCGTGCCCGCCCAAGCCGACGTGCCGGCCCTGTTCCGCGACCCGCACACGACGTCGGCCGGTCTGTTCGAGGACGGAAAGCTGCTCGCCTGCATGGTCCCCGCGCGCGACCCCGGACTCAGCTGGGGCGAAGGCCCCTGCCTCCGCCTGGGCCACGTCCACACCCTGCCCGACCAGCCCGACGACATCACCCGGCTGATCACCCTGTGGGCCTCCGACTTCGCCGCCCGGCAGAGCTTCCCGCTCGTACGGGCCGAAATCCTGGCAGGCCACACCCTGCAAGCCGAACCCATCGCCGCCCTGCTGCGTCGGCTCACGGACATGGGCTGGGACGTGCGGGGTTCCGGTCCGGGACGGGAGGGTGACCGAGTGGCCCGCCTCGAACTGGCCGCCGAGCACCGCCCCCGACTCAGCACACTAATCAGCTGCCAAACCCAAGCTCCCCATCTTGCCGCGGAAGAAGGGAGCAGCACGTGACAACCGAAAAGCCGCAGCGGCCCGACATCGCCCGCGAGCTGATCGCCCGCGCCACGGAATCGGCAGCGCACCGGGCCACACGCGTGCGCAACCAGCTCGATGGCGTCCAACTCGGCCGTGGTCGGCACACCGACTACGCCAACGCCAAGTTTCTGCACCGCGTCCTGGGCGAATACGAGTGGCCCGGCCACCGCCTCGTCGGCCCTGCTGCTGCCCGAGCCGCCTGGAGCATCGCCCTGCACAGCGACCACGATCTCGTCTTCCAGCGCGCCGCCACCATCCTGCTCGGACGTGCGGTCGAGGTCGGCGACGCGCTCGTCCACCACTGGGCACACCTGCACGACCGCACCCTCATCAACACCGGCCAGGACCAGGAGTACGGCACCCAGCTCCTGCTGAGCTCCGACCGCATCGAGCTGTGCCCACTGCGCGCGCCGGGATCCGTCGACAAACGAAGGGCCACGGTCGGTCTGCCGCCGATCGCTGTCGCACTGGAGACGGTGCGTAGCCGGTACATGCCTAACGGCTCTACCGATGAAGTCCCGAGCATCGTCCTCGCGGAAGCCGCGTGAACACGCGGAACACCGCGGTCCCCACCATTCGGCCTTCATGCCGCACATCCGCTCTGCGAAAGGGTTGTTGATCGATGAAGCTCCCTACCGCCGTCCTCGCTGCCGGTGTTGCCCTGTCCCTCACGACCGCCGTGGTCGGAGCCGCCCGGCTCAGGCAGAACGCACGGCACCAGGCCGAGCAGCACGAGGCGCTCCTCGCGGGCAACCAGCTCGACTGGCTGAACCGGGTGTCCACCAACGCCGACCTCGCCGAGCTGTGGAAGCCCGAGGACATGAAGGCCGAGGAGTACATGCAGCTCATGTCGGCCAACCGACTCATCTGCGCCCTCAGCCTCCGACACTGCCTCGGCCGCGTCCGCGACGGACAGCTGCCGTTCTACGCAGAGATGGTCATGAGCAGTGACGTCTGCCGGCGCTACTGGCAGCGCTTCGGCGACCTCCGCGCTCAGGAGGCCGAGGGGCGACAAGCGGGCCGAGCACTTCACCCGGGTGCTGGACCAGGCCGCGAAGAACCATCCTCAAGCGCAGCCCGCGGCAGCCTGACGGCGTATCTCGGTTCACCTTTCGGACTTCCGTGTCCCGTCCCCAACTCCTCTTCCGGACAGCAGTTCTCGTGTCTGAAGAGGTGGCCGGCGAGGACCCGACTGGCGCAGGCCACACAGCTGCTGCCCACCGGGGTCGGCCGTACCGCAACACACCGAATCGAAGTGTTCCACCGGACCAATCAGGAGGATTCCCGTGACTCCCAGGGTGACCGACCAGGGCATGAGGACCGCCTCGGCCTCTGCCGCGCAGGACCCGTTCGACCTCGACATCAGCGTCATCGAATCGGGTGGCACGGTCGGGGCGAGTATCGCCTCCGACGGCGGCTGCGGCTCAACCTGCGGTGGCAACGCCTGTATCTCCAGCGGCTCCTGACCGCACCAGACCACCGGCACGACGCCCATGTCCTGTCGGCGCCGCCCACGCGGCACGTCCCTCGCGGCTCGATCGGAGCCGCGCACGACAACGGAGGAATCACCACATGCAGAACGACGAATTCGACCTCGACATCAGCGTCCTGGAGTCCGACGACGGCTCCGCCACGCTGATCAACCTCACCGACGACGGCTGCGGCAGCACCTGCTCCAGCCCGTGCGCCACCAACGTGGCCTGATCATCTTCCACCGCACGACGAGTAGGGAGAAACCCGCATGAACGCGAACACGATCAAGGGCCAGGCACAGTCCCCGGCCGCCACGGCGGGCGGTGACGCGTTCGATCTGGACATCAGCGTCCTGGAGTCCGGCGACGGCTCCGCCACGGTGATCAACCTGACGGACGACGGCTGCAAGCCGAGCTGCCAGGGGTCCTGCGCCACCAACGTGGCCTGACCTCGGCGCATTGATCTGCCAGCCCGCGCGGCCTTGCGCCGCGCGGGCTGGCACCCACCCCAACACACCACAACCAGGGAGGGTGCATGGGTACCCGGAAGGACGGCCCGCTGTACCGGTGCGCGGATACTGCGCTGGTGCGCGCCTCCCGTTCCTCGAGGCTGCGGCTTCCCGCGTGGCCGGACCTCACCGACGACACCCCGGACTGCGAGGTGCGGTGGCAGACGTGGCTGCGCGACGTCTGGTCGCTGTCCGAGGCCGCCGACTCCATCGAGCAGGCCAGCCCTCTGCTCGCGCAGCAGGTTCAGACCCTGTGCTCGGTGGCCAGTCCCGAGACCCGTCAGTTGCGCCGCGCAGTGGTGTCGGTCATGCGGTACCTGCTGCGTATGACGGGCCGGGCGACCCCGAACGGTCTGTTCGCCGGTATCGCCTCCGCCTCGTTCGGGGAACGACCGGGATGGTCCTGGGGTGAGTGGCATCGACCCGTCATCCGTGCCGACGGCGACTGGATCGCGGACCTGGTCGCCCGTCTGGAAGCAGATCCTGAACTCCTGCGGCACCTGCATGTGATGGCCAACAACACCATCTTCGTACGGGGCGATCGGCTGATCGTGCCCTACCCGCCCCGTTCATGCCGTACCGACGGCAGCCCAGCGGCCGAAGTGTCCCTCCGGTACACCAGCGCCGTACGTATCGCCGTTGATGCCACCGTTTCGCCCGTCCCCGTCCATGCGGTGGTCGCACTGATGAGGAGCGAGTTCCCCGACGTTCCCGCGGACCGGGTGGAAGGGCTCGTCAGCAGCCTCGTCGAACGCGGTGTGCTCATCAGCAGCCTGCACGCGCCCTCTGCCACCCTCGACGCCCTGGACCACCTGGTCGAGCAGGCCGAAGCAGCCGCCGCCTCATCAGCCACGGACCTCGTGGCCGACCTGCGGACGGTCCGCGACGCCATCGCCCGGCACAACCAGGTACTGGCCCCGGCGGACGGCCGGCACCTGCATACCGCCTTACGTCGGAAAATGACCGCTTTGAGTAGCGTCAAGGCTCAGCCGTTCACGCTGGACCTTCGCATGGACTGCTCCCTCACTCTGCCCCCACAGGTTGCCCGCGAGGCGGAGCAGGCCGCCACAGTGCTGGCCCGGCTGAGCGCGTACCCCTTCGGCACTCCGGCATGGAAGGACTTCCACAACCGATTCTTCGAGCGGTACGGCATCAACTCACTCGTCCCGGTCCGGGACCTGGTGGACCCCGATGTCGGCCTCGGGTTCCCGGTCGGATACCGCGATGCGCAACCTGAACAGGGTGAGGCCCTGACCGCCCGTGAACAGCGGCTGCTCTCCCTCGCCCAAGCGGCCGTCCTCGACGGCCGCGACGAGATCCGCCTGGACGAGGACCTGATCCGCACGTTGACGGTCGGAGATCGCAACGCCCCGCAGGTACCGGCCCACACGGAGCTGCGCTTTCGAATCCGTGCCGCTTCGCAAGAGGCCCTGGAGAGTGGAGACTTCGTTCTCCACGGCATCGCCCCGTCCCGCGGGATCGGCACCACGATCGGCCGCAGCCTGGGGCTGCTCGCATCAGACGATCAGGCCCGCGTGGCCGTCATGCTGGAAGAGCTGCCGGTCAACACGCCCGGCGCGGTGCCCACGCAGGTCTCCTTCACCCCACTCGACCGGGGCGACACCAACGTCACCCGCGTTACAGAACTCCTGCCGGCCGTCATCAGCCTGGCGGAGCACCGTCCGGTCGACGCGCGCACCATCCCGCTCGACGACCTCGCCGTGGGCTGCGACCGCCGCAGGCTCTACCTCGTCTCCCTCTCCCGCGCCTGCCTGCTGGACCCCATGACGCTGCACGCGCTGGACCTGCGCGGCCACACGCCGCCGCTCGCACGCTTCCTCACCGAGATCAGCCGGGCCCAGACCGCCGTCCTGACCGTCTTCCCCTGGGCGTCCGCTACCGCACTGCCGTACCTGCCGCGGGTGCGCTACGGCCGCGCGATCCTCTCTCCGGCGAGGTGGCGACTGAACCGGTCGGAGCTGCCCGACCGCCGCGCCTCCTGGGGGGAGTGGCACAAGGCAGCCGACGAGTGGCGCGCACGCCGCCGAGTTCCGGACGAAGTCGAGCTGGCCGAGGGCGACCAGCTTCTGCCGCTGGACCTCTCCGAGCGCGCGCACCTCGCGCTGCTGCGCGCCCACCTGGACACTCATGAATCGGTGATCTTGACGGAAGCGGAATCCGAGGAAGGCTGGTTCGACGGACGGTCCCACGAGATCATCGCCCCGATGACGGCCGTCCGCCCGCCGCAGTGGCCGGCCGTCCCTCCCGTCACCGCGGACCAGCTCGTCACCCGCGACCACGGTCACCTTCCGGGCGCCGCCTCCTGGCTGCTGGTCAAGCTGTACGGGCACGTCGAACGGCAGCCCGAGATCCTTGCCGACCACCTGCCCGCGCTGCTCGGCCAGTGGAACGAGCCGCCGACCTGGTGGTACATGCGCTACCGCGATCCCCGCTGGCACCTGCGCCTGCGCATCGCGGTCCCCAGCGAGGAGGACTTCGCCCTCACCGCACAACGCGTGAGCGCCTGGGCGAACGGACTGCGCCGTGCCGGGCTCCTCACCGACATGCAGTTCGCGACCTCCTACCCGGAGACCGGCCGGTGGGCCCCCGGGCCGCTGATGAGCCTGGCCGAGGACGTCTTCGCCGCTGACTCCCGAGCCCTGGCCGTCCAGTTCGCCCAAAGCTCCCGTCCGCACCAACAGGTCCTCGCCGCAGCGAACTTCGTCTCCGTCGCCGCCGCCTTCACCGGCAGCACCGCAGGCGGCATGAATTGGCTGATCGCCCACGGCCGGATCACTGACCCGCGTCCTATGGACCGGACCGTGCGCGGTCAGGCGTTGCGCCTAGCCGACCCGGCCGACGGCTGGGCGGCCCTGCGCGCGGCTCCCGGCGGCGACGCCATCGCCAGCGCCTGGAGCGAGCGCGACGCGGCCCTGGCCCGCTACCGGCAGAAGCTGGACGCGTTCGGTGGCATCGACCCGGACGTCGTTCTCGACTCGCTGCTGCACGCCCACCACATCCGCGCCGCCGGCATCGACAAGGACGACGAGCGGATGTGCGTACGGCTGGCCCACGCCGCCGCCATGGCCTGGACTCACCGAGGAGATCCCCATGAATCTGCGTGAAAGCGCGCGGGCAGCCGCCGACACGATCGCCGAGCGGCTTGCCTCGCCGCAGGATGTACGGGGGCTGCATCACCGCCAGGGCTGGTGGCCGCAGTCGCTCGCGCACGGCGCGGTCGGTGTCGCGCTGCTGCACATCGAGCGGGCCCGCACCGAGCTGGGTCCGTGGCAGCGCGCCCACGACTGGCTCGCCTGCGCCGCAGCCGAACCCGCTGTCGGCGGCCCGGACAGCCACCTCTACTACGGGGCGCCCGCGCTCGCCTTCGCCCTGCACGCCGCCGCCGACCGCCCCGGACGCTACGCCCGCGCCCTGGACACCCTCGACCGGTACGTCACGAAGGCGATCCGGGACCGGCTCGCGGACGCCCACGCACGCATGGACCGCGGCGAGATGCCCGCGCTGGCGGAGTTCGACGCGATCCGCGGCCTGAGCGGGCTGGGCGGGCTCCTGCTGCACCGCGACGTCCATACCGACGTCGTCCGCGAGATCCTGACCTACCTGGTCCGCCTGACCGAGCCGGTCAAGCAGGACGGGGAAGTTCTGCCCGGCTGGTGGAGCTCCCTAGCTCCCTCCGGCACGATCTCCCCGGAGTATCCGGAAGGGCACGCCAATAACGGCGTCGCCCACGGCATCGGCGGCCCCTTCGCTGTGCTCTCCCTCGCAGCCCGCCGCAGCGTCACCGTCGAGGGCCACCTCGACGCGATCACCCGCATACTGGCCTGGCTCGACCACTGGCAGCAGGACGGCCCCGCCGGCCCGTGGTGGCCGTACTGGATCACCCGTGAGCAACTACGCTCCGGCACGATCGGCCCCGGACCATCCCGGCCGTCCTGGTGCTACGGCACCGCCGGATTCGCCCGCGCCCAGCAGCTCGCCGCCCTCGCCCTCAAGGACCCGGCGCGCCAACACGCCGCCGAATTCGCCCTCCTGCGCGCCATGACCAACCCCGGACAACTCGACGCGACCGTGGACGTCTCCCTGTGCCACGGCTTCGCCGGCCTGGCGCACATCACACAACTCGCTGCCGACGACGCCCGCACTCCCGGCCTCACCGAATGCCTGCCCCGGCTCCTGGCACCGATGACCGACACCCCACCCGGCGCCCTGGCGGACTCCCTGATCAACCCTCCCGGCGGCGGCGACATTGGGCTCCTCGAAGGTGCCGCTGGCACCGCCCTCGCCCTGCACTCCTTCCACACCGGAACGCCGTCCGCGTCCGGGTGGGACACCTGCTTCCTGATCAACTAGCCGACGAGAAGAGGAAACATGGCAGCGGACGAATGGCCGCAACGCCTCATCCGGTTCACCGACTGGAGCCGCGCGGAGGCCACCGCCGTGGAGCATCTGCTCCCAGTGCTGATCGCCCAGGAGTCGGAACTGGCCCAGTGGTCATTCCTGCGAAAGTTCCCCTGGTGGCGGTTGCGATACCGGGCCGCGGGCCCGGACACGGCGAAGGCCCTGGACGCTGCCCTGGACGAGCTGGTCGACGCCGGCGTCCTCGCTTCCTGGACGCGAGGCATCTACGAGCCGGAAGAGACAGCCTTCGGCGGCCCCGCCGCGATGAAGATCGCCCACACCCTGTTCCACTACGACAGCCGTCACCTGCTGGAGGAGGCGGCCCGCCAGCAGGCAGTCACCGGTCCCCAGCTCGGCCGCCGCGAGCTGGCGGTGCTCCTGCTCAGCGTGGCGATGCGCGCGGCGGGTCTCGACTGGTACGAGCAGGGCGACGTCTGGGCGAGGATCGCGGCCGAGCGCCCCGGCGACGAGGTCTGCAGTCCGCAACGGCACCGGGCCGCTGTCCACCGGTTGATGACCGTCGACGTCAGCACCACCAGCCGCAGCGTCACCCAGGGCCGACTCGCGCCGCTGGCCGAGTGGATAGCCACGTTCGAGTGGTTTGGCCAGCAGCTCGCAGACCTCAACCGTCAGGGCCGCCTGGAACGAGGGCTGCGGGCCGTGATCGCCCACCACGGCATCTTCCACTTCAACCGCCTGGGCCTTGCCGCCCAGGACCAGCGCACCTTGTCAACACTCGCGAAAGAGGTAGTCATGGGAACGAGCGACAACACCGCGTCCACCCGAGCTGAGGGGACGGCGAGCACTACGGTCAACGGGGTGAACAGTGACACCATCGAAGCCCCCTCCGCAGACCGTCTGCGCGCCCAGCTGATCGACCACCTGGTCGAGACCGGGTGCGTGCGCACGCCCCGGGTGGAGGAGGCCATGCGGACCGTACCCCGCCACCTCTTCGTCCCCAACGCCCCCCTGGAAAAGGCGTACGGCAACACACCCGTGGACACGAAGTTCGACGGATCCGGCCGCTCCATCAGCTGCGCCTCCCAGCCCGACATCGTCGCCATGATGCTGGAACAACTCGACGTCCAGCCCGGCCAGAAGATCCTGGAGCTGGGGGCCGGCACCGGCTTCAACGCCGGACTCCTCGGCTACCTCGTCGGCGAGACGGGACACGTCACCACGATCGACGTGGACGAGGACATCGTGGACGGAGCGCGCGGCGGGCTGGCCGCCGCCGGCATCCACAACGTCGAAGTGGTCCTCGGAGACGGAGCCGTGGGCCACGCCTCCAACGCGCCGTACGACCGGATCGAAGCCACCGTCGGCGCCCACGGCGTTCCGCACGCCTGGCTCGACCAGCTCGCCCCCGGCGGACGACTCCTCTCGCCACTACGCCTGCGCGGCAGCGTCTCCCGCTCGATCGCCTTCGAGAACCAGGACGGAGCCTGGCGCAGCGTCGGCAGCCAGATGAACACGTTCATGCCGCTGCGCAGGGGCATCGCCGACGACCCGCGCGTCTTCGTTCCCCTGGACACCGACAACACCGTCACGCTCGTCACCAACGGAGACCAGAAGGTCGACGCGGACGCCCTGCGCGACATCTTCCGCCAGCCGCGCGCCGAGGCGTGGACGGACGTCACCTTCCGGGGCCCGGAATCGGCGGAGTACCTGGAGCTGTGGCTCGCCTGCGCCATGCCGAACGGCCTGAGCCGGATGCCCGCCAACAACGAGGCCATCGAGAAGGGCCTGGTCACCGCGCCCTACCCGTCCTCGACCGCGGTCTTCGAGGGTGGCACGCTCACCTACCTCACCCGGCGCCCCTACGCGAAGAAGGCCCCCGATGGCGCCACCCTGTACGAGTTCGGCGTCATCGGCCACGGCCCTGACGCCGAAGCCCTCGCCTCGGACGTCGCGGACCAGGTCCGCACCTGGAACCAGGGCTTCCGGGCGCTCGACGTCGGGTTCGAAATCCAACCACTCGACGCGACCCCGCTCGCCCCGAAGCCCGGCCGCTTCACCTTCGACAACCCGCTGAACCGCATCGTCATCGAATGGCAGTGACATGGACGTCAGCCAGATAGCGAAGCGGTTCCCGCTCGTTGCCCGTCCACGTCCAGCGTGCCCGCCTCTCGCTGAACGCATCCGCGAAATCACCGACCTCGCTGCCGCCGCCGAGCGCGACGACAACGTGACCTCCGCAACCGTCGCCCTGAACAAGGCGGCACTGATCGCAAGCGACTGCGGCATGCCGGACCTGGCACGCTCTCTGTGCTGGCGCCACGCCGAGGCCGTCCTGCGCGCCCAGCCCTTGGGCGCGCAGGAAGCCCGGTACGCCCTGGAACCCCTGGTCAACCTGGCCCGACTGCGCATCCGCGACGGCGACGGGACTGGCGCGTATCATCTGCTCGATTCCCTGCACCGAGCAGTCAGATCGAAGACGGAAGCGGTCATCGACGACCGCGCCACGTCCTTCCAGCGCCTCACGAAGTCGGCTTCCGACCATCAACAGGTATGCCAATGGCTGTGGGCCGTACTCCTCGGCGACGGAACCCGTGCCCTCGTCGCAGCAGGCGAATGGGACTACGCCCGGGCGCACAGTAGGCAACACCGGGGCGTGGGACAGCGCCTCTTCGACGGGCGCCAAGTCGAGGTGCTCGTCCGCTGCCTCGGCGAGCAGCCCAGCGATGCGTTGAAGTTCCTACACGAGAGCACCCTGGTGGAGCCATGGGAGCACGCCGTCGCGGCAGCCCTTGCCGTCCTCTGCCACAGGGCAGCCGACGAGCAGCCAGTCGAGCCGATCAACAAGATGGTGCAGCACTACCTGGCTCTCGACTCGGCCCCCGACCTTGCCGTCTTCCGCTCTCGTGTAGGACTTGTTGTGCTCGACCTCTCCCCAGAGCCCCGACAAGCCGAATTGATGCGCCGCCTCACCAGCGAAGCGACGACGCATCCCGACGGGTACGTCGCACGAGACGTCCTGGCCCACTCTGTGTGCCGCGAAGGGCTGAGCCAGGACGAGCGCAGAACGCTCTCCACTGCAGTCGCCTCCGCCGGCCTCGGACGGGGCAGCATCCCCGACCCTCTGGATCAGGCCATACGGGACGCTTCAACAGTCGCAGCGGATGTCTGGCAACGCCACGCTAGCTGCCGAGCTAACGCCTGGCCCGCATGACCGGCACCCCGAGCGGCGCACCCCGTCGTATGTCCACTGCAACCGCGGTTGGCCGAGCGAACACCACGCGAATCAACAGGAGTTCTCGTGAACGAGATGCGGCCCAGCGAGCAGATGCGCAACCTCGGCGTAGTCCAGGAAGGCGCCTCCGTCCTTGCCAAGCCAGCACGCCCCTTCTCACTCCCTGCCGAACGTGAGGCCGCCGAGCAAGCCGTGGAAAGCCTGTTCACCTCCATGGCGCGCATCGCAGGCGTCCACACGTTCGCCAAGGGCATGGGCATTGCAGCCCCACAGATCGGCATCCGCCGGGCCGCGGCCGTCGTCCAGCCCGCCGAGCCAGGAGCGGGCGCGATCGTACTGCTCAACCCCCGGGTCATCGCCGCCTCGCAGGAGACCGACGACCAGTACGAGGGATGCCTGAGCTTCTTCGACGTACGCGGCCTCGTCCCTCGCCCCCTCCGGATCACGGTCGAGACCACGACACTCGACGGGACGACCGTGACCACTGACTACGAACGCGGCCTCGCCCGTCTGGTCCACCACGAGATCGACCACCTCTACGGCCACCTGTACACCGCCCGGATGCGCCCCGGAGTGCAGCCCATCTCCGTGACCGAGTACCGGCAGACCGGACGGGCCTGGTCCTACGAGCACTGAAACCCGATCCTGCCGGCCCGCGAGCTCGGGGATGCAGGGCCCGAAAGCCGGGTGAGATACCTGGGAGCCGTAGCGGTCGCTCTCAACCACGCCCCTCCTTCGGATCAGCGCGCCAGGTGGAAGACGGCTGCAGCCACGATGGTGCCGAGGATGGTGCCTGCGATCACTTGGTTGCGTGTGTGGTCCCGCAGCTCGACGCGGGACCAGCCGACGACGACGACCAACAGGAAGCCAAGGGCCATCCACGGGCCGTAGGTCTGCACGAGCATCGCGCAGGCACCTGCGGACACGGCCTGGTGGACGGAGATCTTCCAGGCGAAGGTGATCGCGGTGAGAATCGCGAGCGTCACAAGCATCGAGACGATGAGGGCAACCATGGTGCGCGGCGCCCCCGCGACAAGCATCAGGACGATGCCGGTGGCTACGGAGAGCAGGATGACGGCCATCACGACTAGCCGTGCTGGCTTCGCTCCGACGTGTCTGTCGCCCCAGTGACCCTTGCGAATGCCGTACTTGATGAAGGTGATCGGGATGACGGCCGCGAAGAGGGCGCCGACCACACCCCAAGCAACACCTGTCCATTCTGCGGTGTGCCAGCCGACCAGCAGCGTGACAGCGATGATCCAGTTCTTCGGCTCAAGCCAGTCTGTAATGCGGCGGGCCAGCCGCGACTCGCTGGGGCGGACATCAGTTGTCATCTGAGGAGATCCTTTCCGAAGCGCCCTGCTCGTGGGAAACGGACGAATGTTCTTGCCGGACGAATTCGGAAACGACTGGCGAGGAGAGGTACGCGCGGGCAACGGTGCGCAACCATGACAGTTCGCTCGCTCTGTCTCGGCCAGTGACGCCGAGGGGTGGATATTCAACTCCCCGCAGCCGTTCCCCATTTCGTGCGCTCTGGACGGCTGCACGCAACCAGCAGGCTTCCGCCACTGCGTCAGAGAGTTGCGCAGCGATCCCTTCCTGACGGACGAATCTCCGGGCCTTTGTGTGCATGTCGACTGACACGTACTCGCGAAGCGCCAGGCAGGCATCCTCGATCTCGATGACGCACCGCTCCAGCCGGAAGCGGACACGCCACCTGCCTACAGATGTCGCCAGCACCACATACGGGGCTGCTTCCGTGAGCTGCACCCAGAGCGGACGCAGTTTCCGCAGGGTGCTCCACGCGGCGACGTATTCCACGGCGACGGAGAGAGGAGGCAAGCAGACGCCGACTGCGACCGACAGGACGGTGGCTTGCTTGAGCGTTGTGGAGAGAAGGTTCTCCAAGGCTGGATAGCTGGTGCCGGAGGCAAGCTGAACCGTCACGAAGACGATGCGCTGGAGGGCGTACAGGCTTCCGAGCAGGGTTCCCAAGCCCAGAAATCCGAGGCCGGCCTTCCCCAGGAGAGTCCGGCTGTGGCGTACGCCGCCGAGGAACAGCCATGTAGCGACGACCATGGCGATGCCGATGTACAGCGTGAAGACCGTCATGTAGAGGACGGGAAAGAGGGCGCCACGGCCCTCCCCAAGCCTGACGGGCCCTCCTGACGTCCAGTTGGCCAGGGCGTAGAAGGCGAGCATGAGGGGCAACGTCACGCCGGCGGCCACCAGCCGGGTGCGACTTGCCAGGCCCTGCGGTCGAACGACTGCGATGACGAAGTCGAGCAGATATGCCGCCGAGGTAACGCCGAGCAGGTGCTTCAGCAGCGGCGACAGCCTGGCGTCTGCGCCGACGGCGGCATCGACTGCCTCTTTGACCGGCGGAACCTCGAACGTCATGGCAGCTGCGAGAGCCACCAGGGTCAGCGCCAGACTTCGCTGCTTGCGAGAGTGCCGGAGGGACGGCAGTCGCCACAGAGCCACCAGCCAGAGGACGCCGGCGATGAGGGTGGATGTACTCATGAGCGGCGGTTCCTCCGTGGGTGGACCAGGGCGTCGTCGAGCCGCGCCACGGCACCGGACCGACCGCGTTCCCGGCCCGAGTGGGCAAGATCGTGAAAGAGCTCTCCCAGGCAGGAGGCGGCCATTTCGGCGTCGTACTCGGTCTCGCTGTCGTAGCTCGTCCGGCCGAGAGCGGAGAGCACGGCAGAGGGGTCGACCCCGTCAGGCAGGACTCCCAGTAGAGACCTGACGACGCTCTCGTTCTTCCCGGCGTGCCCGAGCAGCAGGTGCGCTAGCTCGTGGCGCACGATTTGTGCACGATGCCGCTCGCTGGTAGCCGCGACGTGAAAGACGTAATCCCCGTGGTCGAACGAGAGGACCATTCCGCAGGGAGCGTTGGCCCCTCCGGTCTCAGGCAATTCGTGGAGGTGCAGGGGGCGGCCACGCTTGACGGCGAGCTGCCGGCATATTTCATCCACCGCGTAGGGATCGGATATCTCGATCCCCCGCAACTGCTCCTCACACAGTCGCCTCAGCTGCGCCTCTCTGCGCGCGAATTGCCGCTTGAACATGGACGAGATCCTTGCTGTAGCCCCCGAATGAGCGCTGACACGGCCTGCGCTAACCGGAACCCACCATTCCGCGTGGTTCTAGCGGAGCTTTGCATAGGTACAGATGGTTGCCCAAGGCGATCTTGATGATCCATGCGCGGCATACCAGTCAAATCCACCCAGCAGGTGAGGGAGGTCACATCACTGCCCGGGCTTGTCGAGCCCTTCCCACCGTCTCGCCTGATTGATCACATCCGTGATCATCCTCAAGCTGTCCGCCGAGAGGCCGTTGGCTCGAAGCGCAAGGCCGCGGACGTCGCTGTCGGCTACGGCCTCGATCAGCTCCAGGGAGGCGCGCACCTTCTCGGCCTCCTCGGCGTCGTAGTCCGAGAAGAAGTACTGCTCTTTGACGTGGAAGTGGCCGGCAAGTCGTTCCACCGTCGTGTAGGTGGGGTTGGGCTTCGCGCCGGTCCGCAGCTGCGAGATCGCGCTCTCGGACACGGAGATCGCCCGGGCGACCTCGGCGTTGGTGTAGCGCTTGCCGGTCCCCGGGTTCTTCTTGGTCTCGAATAGGTGGTTGAGCTTGTCGGCGAATGAGCGCCGAGCGTCGGCCGCGCCGCCGGGCGCCTCCGCCGGTCCGCTGGACTCCACCATCACCGACTCCTCTCATCTAGACGCCGACTCCGGACTGTACTGCAGTGTAGTTCCCGGGACCAAAGGCCGAGACGCTTCACTTAAGTGTTGACAGACTGGGATCACTTTGGCGTAGGTTCTCGATCACAGCTTCACTGAAGTGTTGCGACGCCAGCAGAGCGCGGTGAGCGCTCCTTGCCCGGCCTTCGTGACCTACGTACGCGCTAGGACCGCCCATGATCGCTCCACCCCCGTCGCAGCAGCTCACGCGACTTCTACAGGGTTTAAGAACCAACTCTGGACCTTGACGCGGAGCCGTGCGTATGTTCGTCGTCCCCCGCCGGGCAGACCGCCCGCATGGACGAGCACAGGAGCAATGACGTGCACAACCTCCGGGCCTCATAGGGACCTGGACACAGCGACGGCGCCCGAGAGCGGCAACTCCCGGACGCCGGACGCTTAACGGCTGTACCGCCCCGGCAAGGGCGGAGATCGCCACCATCACCACGCTGATCCCTTCCACGGGGCGTCTCAGCGTGGCAACACCAAAGGAGATTCTTGCATGCGCTCCGCCCTGCGCAAAAGGCCCTACCGTCCGGCCTGCGCGGCAGCTAGCTCCGCCTCGGCGCCTCAGCGCCCCGAGCCGGACCGCACCATCCAGGCCCCTGCGAGCCGCCGCTTCCGCCCGCTTGCCGGGAGCGGCCGATGAGCAGCGAAGCCCGCGAGTGGGTGTGGGAGCACAGCTCCAGCCGAGGGGCCGCGCGTCTGGTCCTGCTGTCGATCGCCGACCGGGTGGCCGACGATCAGTGCATCTCCTGGGCCTCGCTGTCCAGCCTGGCCAAGCGCACGCGCGCCTCGGTCTCCACGGTGCGCGAAGCCGTCGAGCGCCTCGTCCTCGCCGGCGAGCTGGAACAGCTCGATGACCTGGTGGGCCCGCAGCGGAGCACGGTCTACCGCCTGCCTCTCGCCGCCGAAGCGGTCGCCCAGGCGCTGCGAGAGCAGCAGGAGGAAGCGGGTGACACGGCGGCGCCGGACGAGCCCGCTGGCCCTGCCAAGCTCCGGCTGTCGGCCCTGCGGCGGTACGGAATCCGCCCGCGTGAGGTGCCGGAATCCCCCGCGAGGGTCCGGAAACCGGCAGTACCGGAAACCGGCAGGTCCAGGCGGAAACCGGCACAGCGGCGTACCGGCCACCGGCACAGCGATGTACCGGCCACCGGCACACAGAACCGTAGTGAACCTGATTTGAACCGGAGGTACAGCAGTGGTGGTGCTGCTGTCACCTCGGCTGCCGAGTGGCAGGTCGCCCCAGCCACCCACACCTGGGCCCGCCAGCAGGGACACCTCGACCGCCTCGGCGAGCAGGGCCTGCAGGCCGCCGACGCGAAGTGGCGTGCACATCGAGCAGGCCATGCTCCGAGGCCGGCGGAAGCCTGGGCGGCCGACTGGCGAGCCTGGATCACCCGGGAGCACGCCCCCAGCCGCCCGAACCTCTACGCCGTGCCCGGCCAGAACTCCGCCGCGCCCGGTGGCATGACGCGGGCCGAGAAGCACACCGCTGCCCTTCTCGCCGCCCTGGACGAGCCGACCGGAACGGAGGGCTGACCGTGGACCGCCGTGAAATCGCTGCCCTGTTGGCCTACATCGGCAGGCTCGACCCCCGCAGCATCCGCACCGACGAGGGCGAGGCCCGCGACCAGCTCGCGCAGTGGAACGAGCTGCTCGGTGACGTGCCGATGGCCACCCCGCATGGCTGGGACGCCCGCGTCGCCGTCCGCCAGCACTACCGCGCCTCGCCGTACCAGATCCAGCCTGCGGACGTGGTCCGCCCCTGGGAGAGCTACCGGCGCAACCGCCTGGCCCTCCACTCCGACCCCACACCGTCCGCGGACCCGGACGACCAGGCCGCCTGGACCGCCGAGCTGGTCGGCACCCGCCGCGCCGTCGCCAACGGCATAGCGCAACCCGCACAGGCCCGGGCCATCACCAGCGGCCAGGAGGAGATCAACCCGAGGCTGCAGGCTCGACTGGAGCAGATCGGCTCCTGCATACCACCCGCCGCCCGAGCCGCTCTCGCACCGTTCCGGCCCGCCCGGGCAGCACGCGAAGCCGCCGTCGCGCAGGGGCTGCCTGACGCACTGAGCGTGCGGTGCGAGTGGTGCCTGGCCCCGGTCGGCGAGCCATGCCGGCGCCGCCGGATCGGCCCCAACGACGGAGTACGCGCCATCACGCCGCGCGCCACCCCGCACCCCGGCCGTGTGGACCTCGCCGCCCAGCAGGCCCAGCAGCCCGCCCTGGCCTGACCGGCGCCTCCGGCGCGTGCATCCCGTCCGCTGCACCGCCGCAACCTCACCCCGCACCGGCTGCGGCGCACGCCCACGCGCCGCAGCCGGCACCCGACGCCGCACCCGCCGAGCACTGCGCTAGCCGGCCGGTGTGGCAGCACATCGGAGACTCGCCTTGCGCCACATCACCACCCATGACGCGCCGGCCACCGGCCTGCGCGGCATCGGAGACACCAGCTGGCACGTTCGCGGAGCCTGCCACGGCATGGACGTCGAGGACGCCGACGCCGTGTTCTTCCCCGGCCCTCGGGATCACGAGGAGATCGCGGAGGCGAAGGAGCTGTGCGGCTGGTGCCCCGTACGCCGCGCGTGCCTGGACTTCGCCCTGGAGAACGTCCTCAAGGAGGGTGTCTGGGGCGGGCTCACCGAAGCCGAGCGGCGCCCGCTGCACGACAACCTGCACCGGCGCCTGGACTACCGGCGCGTGACCGCCTTCTTCCAGGGACGCGACGTGCACCTGACGGAAGCCGAGCGGCAGGTGGCCATCGACCACGCATACGTCCGGGGCTGGCAGCCCGACCGGCTCGCCGCCGCCCTGCAGATCAGCCACAAGCACGCCCGCGACCTGCTCCGGCAAGCGGCCAACAAGGTCTTCGACCGCGACCGCAACTACGGCGTGCCCCGCTCCAAGAAGAAGCGGAAGAAGACCTCCAAGGCCAAGGGCACCACCGCGCCCACAGCTCCCGGCACTCAGCAGCCGACAGGCCGCCCGGCGGCGTCGACCCCGGCGCGCGCCCCTCTCGGAAAGGCAGCATGACCCACCCTGTCCTCGCCTTCGGTGCTACCTCGGACCTCCCTCTCCTCCTCGCCGCCGTCGTGCCCGCTGCCCTCGCGCTCGTGCTGACCGCCTGGGCCATCCGGCGCCGGGGGGCCCGCTCGCAGAAACGTCTCGGCGGCCCGGCGGTCAAGGTCGCCGCCGTCGCCGCCTTGGGCTGCACCGCCTACAGCGCCGACACCAGCTGGCGCTTCGCGGCCGACTACCTCGACATGGCCGGCACCGCCGAGCGTGCCGGCATGTTCGCCGCCGCCGAACTCGCCCTGTTCGCCACCGCGCTGATGGCACGGCAGAATCTGGCCGTCCAGGGCGCTCCCGGCCTGCCGGGCACGCTGGTCTGGGTGATCACCACGGTGCAGGTGATCCCCGCCTATGCCGAGAGCGGCCCCGTCGGAGGCACGGTCCGTGCCTTCGTCGGCCCGGTCATGGCGGCGATGCTGTGGCACCTGGCCATGGGCATCGAGCTGCGCCTGCGCACCCCGGGTGCAGCCTCCAACGGACTGCTCGCCGTCCTGGGCCGGGAGGCACGCGAGCGGCTGCTGTCCCGCCTGGGCATCGCCGCGCGGGACCGTGACGCCGCGCAGATCACCCGGGACCGGGCCACCGCCCGTGCGGTCACCCTCGCCGCCCGCCTCGCCGAGCGCACACCCGAGCAGCAGCAGAGCCGTCGCGGCCGGCGGCTGACGCGACGCCTATCAAAGGCGGTCGGCAGGGCTTCGGTCGGCACCGACCCTCTCCAGCGGGCGCAGCTGCTCGACCAGCTCGCCGCCCGGCGACACGCGCTGGCGCTCGCCACGGTCCCGCTCCCCTCTCCCTGGTCCCCGGCGCACAGCAGCGCATCGACGGCCACGGTGACGTCGACTGTGCCGGTCCCCGTCCCCACTTCCGACGGTTCCGACGAGCCGGTCCGGGACCGAGGACCGAGGGCTCCTCGGGGACCGGTCCCCGAGAAGGCCGACCCGGAAGCCGAGGTCGGCGTAAGGACCGGGGGCGACGAATCGGGAACGCCCGCGGGGACCAAGCCCTCTGAAGACGGTGCGGTCCCAGGGACCGAACTCGCCGGACCGGAAGCCGCAGCTCGGGACGCAGCGGCCATGAGGACCGGCCACAGCACGCGAGAAGTAGCAGCTCAGGACCCGGATCATCGGGGACCGGGCATCGCGCAGACGAGGACCGCGACCCCCGAGGGCCGGGGACCGGCAACCCCGCAGTCCGGGACCGAGACCACCCAGGACC
>NZ_JBEYHH010000002.1:0-79941 GCF_040635175.1 Streptomyces sp. NPDC006997 | reverse complement strand
CCGAGGACCGACCGCCCCACAGTCCGGGACCGAGACCACCCAGGACCGAGGACCGACCGCCCCACAGTCCGGGACCGACACCACCCAGGACCGAGGACCGACCGCCCCACAGTCCGGGACCGACACCACCCAGGACCGAGGTCACAAGGTCCCGCTTCGCCGGAAGCCGGCCAGGACGACCCGGTCGAAGAACAAGGACCGGCGTGCACGGTCCCGCTCGCAGACGGAGCGCCAGGCACGCGAGCTGGGTGAATCCGAGCGCCAGCTTGTCCGTGAGGTGCGTCCCCATGTGCCGGCTCTGCTCGAACGGGACGGCAACGGCGCGATCACCCGAGTGCAGCTGCGCGAAATCATCCGCCGCCAGGGCCTGACGGGTGTCGGTAACGACCGACTCGGCCTGGTCCTCCAGGAGCTGCGGAACGCGGACATCACGACGACGAGGAGCACCGCCCGATGAAGACCTGCCACCAGTTCAAGACGGTCCGCGCGGAGTACGAGCGCGAGATCAGATTCATGCTCGCTCACTCCGAGCGGCATGCGGGCAGGCCGGCGGCGAAGTCCAGTGCGAAGCAGGCTGCCTCGGCGAAACAGCGGATGGCCCGCGCGCTCAACAGCCACGTCGGGCGCTGCCCCGAATGCGGCTGAACCGGCAGAACCCCAGCTCAAAGCCCGTACTCGTAAAGGTGGCTCGGCTCCACGCCGGGCCACCGCCCCGCTTCGGAGGTACGCCGTGATTCCGCGTCCCCCTCGCTCTTCCGAGCCCAGCACCGCCGAGGCCGATGCCTGGGCGGACGTCTTGGTCCGCCGGCAACTCCTCCACACCGTCGTCCTCACGCCGACCGGGCAGTGGCTCGTCCAGGACCGTCCCAACAGACCGGTCCGCGTCCTTGCCAGCCCAGCCGATGTCCTCGCGCTGGCCGCAACCATCCAGCAACGCACCCGCTCTACGAGGCCCGAATCCCGATGACGAACGCTTCCAAGAACAGCACCACCCCGGAACCTGCATTCGACTCCAGCTCGGTCTCGGGACGGTCGGGTAGCCGGAGCCCATCTCTGGGCCCCGGCCCCCTCAGAACCGGACGTGCGCCTTTCAACGCATCCGGCTCAAGCAAGCCGCGAGGGCTCCGCTGGACGGTAACTTACGTTCCGATCTCCGTCGTTTGCATGATACGAACGGTGACAATCGGCATGAACAAGGCGGAGGTTGGTCCGTCTATCAGTGCCGCCGCTGCTGCGGTAGACGAAGTGGTGCTTGTTCAGCATCTTCTTCGTCGCTGCGAACCATTCAATCCATTCCCGCAGATTGTCCGGCTCGTATTCCGCACCTTCGATCAGCGCCCGCCCGCAGAGCGGGCACAGACCCTTCTGCCGGGCCGCCAGGATCAGACTCGTCTTGTCCATCGGCGGTGGCGCTGTGTCGCGGCGTCGCGCCTTCCAATACTCCGCCAGGGACGGGTCATCCGGGGATGCCGCCCCCTTGACGGTGATATGCATGGAACAGCGCGTCCAGGCGAACTTCTGAATGTAGGCGCCGCTCGCGCGGTCACCGAACACCCAGTTGTCCCGTCTGGTCTTGTTGAACCTGCCGAAGAAGTGGCGCTTGATCCACAGCCCCGAACGATTCTCGTGACCGCGTTTCACCCACTTGTAGAGCAGCTTGAACATATAGGAGTCCATCGCGCAGAACACGCGGAAGGACGCCACGCTCCGGTAGTACGCCGTCCAGCCCCGGACAACCGGGTTGAACTTCGCGATGACCGCTTGGGCAGGTGCGCCCCGAAGGGCCCGCATGTCCGTTCGCAGCCGCTTCCGCAGCGCGTTACAAGCCGCCTTACTCGGCCTGATGTTCAGCCTGTCGCCGTGTCGCTGGATCGTGAAACCCAGAAAGTCGAATCCCTCATCGAGATGCACGACCTTCGTCTTTGCCTCATTGAAGCGCAGACCACGCGGCGCAAGCCAAGCACTCAGATCCTCCTTGACCCGATATGCCTCCTCCTTCGAGTGGCAAAGCACTACGAAGTCGTCGGCATAGCGGACCAATACGGGCACACCGGCGGACGCGTGATGAACGCGCGTGTGATACCCGTCGGCGCGGAATCCCGCTGCCTGTTCCATCCCGTGCAGCGCAATGTTCAGCAGCAAGGGGCTGATGACGCCGCCTTGTGGAGTGCCCTCCACACTGGGCGCCCATCGCCCCGCATCCATCACTCCCGCCCGCAGCCAGCCCCGGACCAGGTCCCTGGCGGGGAACTGCCCGAGCATGGCGGTCAGGTGATCGTGACTGATGCGGTCGAAGGCCCCTTCCAGATCCGCATCCAACGCCCAACGTCGCTTCGCCCTAGGACCGCGCGCCGTCTGACGGATGGAGGCGATGGCATCCTGGCAGCTGCGGCCGGGCCGAAATCCATAGGATCGCGACTCGAACCGCGCCTCCCACTCCGGTTCCAGCGCGTTCTTCACGCGTGCCTGGAGCACCCGGTCACGGATGACCGGAATGCCGAGTGGGCGCTGCTTGCCATTGGCCTTGGGGATGTAGACCCGCTTGACCGGCTGGGCCCTCCACGGGGATGGCGATCGGTGGCACTCGGCCGCCAATCGCGCCCTCGCCGCTGGGGTGAGGGCTGTTTCCCCGTCGATGCCCGCCGTCTTGCGGCCCTGGCTCTGCTGGGTCACCCGCTTCACGCTCACCAGCGTGTTGCTGTGGCTTCTCAGCATGAGTTTCTGCAAGTTGCGGACCTTCTTCAGGTCCCCGTCCTGCGTTGCCTTGAAGATCCGCTGCCTCAGCCGCCGTACGTCGCGCTCACATCTGGCCCAGTGGATTCCGTGCCAGTCGGAGGCTCCGTCCTCGGGTCCGTTCCCCTCGGGCGGGCGAGTCGCGGCCGCGACCCTCATGGTGCTCATGTCCGCCTCCGGTATCTAACTTGTCCGTCGGTTCCGGTCGCTTCGCTTTGGTGCTCCAAAGGCTCACCTGGTCCACGTGGGCGCCCTTTCGGGCCGGGCCCCGAGGCCCGTATCCGGCGGGTTATGGCGGGTGGCGGGCGGAGAATGCCGCCAGTCCGGTTTCCCCTGGCCTTTCGGCCCACCGGCATTCGCTTCTTGGACCATCCTGTTCCTGCTGGGGAGTTGAGCCTTCCTTACGGTCGGCTTACCGGAACTACTTCTGGTACACCGGAAGTAGCCGGACCCCGTCAGGGTTTCCATGTTCCGCATTTCGAAGGTGCGACTGGGGTGGGCGCCCCCTCTACCCCGTGGCCGGCGGTGTCTCACTTCCGTTGTTGCTTGCACCGGAAGCCGCTGGCGCCTTGCAGCGCCGGGCCCTGCCCCGCTGAGAGCAAGCCATCCGCGGGGGTTCCATATACCGAGGCATTAACCAGGGGTTCACACGTGTTCGCCCGTCCAGTCTTCCCCTCGCCTGTGGCCTCTCGATGGCCGAGATGCCCTTGGGCTTGAACGCTCAGCTTCACACCCCGCCGTTACCAGCGACGCATGTGAGCGCGGGGACGAAAATCGAGACACTAATTCGGAGGAAACCCTTGTCTGAACCTCTCCACGAGAATCACCTCACTTCGGAAAATGCGGCCTCACGTCGCACAGCAAGTTATCGCAAGAGCATTGCTCCCGAGGGGAGCAATGCTCTTGCGTTCCCCGCCCCTGGAGTGGCGGGAGCGGAACGGCACCGGGGGGCGCCGATCCGTGAGGATGCGACCGAGGGCGGCTCGCATCCCGAGGGGCAGGACCAGCACGCCTGCCACAGTGCGCACTGCACGCACACCGCCCCTTCAAAGCCGCATGTGCAACAGCGTGAGCGCCTGCGCGACGAGAACAAGCGCATGCGCCAGCCCAGCTGCCGCATGAACGACGACGAGTACCAACTCCTAGCTCGTGCAGCCGCCGTGTGCCACATGAGCGTCGCCAGTTTCCTCGCCCACGCCGCTCTCAAAGCCGCCCACAATCTCGACCGTACGGCGGCAGAAATCGCCGCCGAACGAGAAGTCCACAACGAGCTCTTCGCTGTGCGCCGGCACCTCGGCCACATCGGCAACAACGTCAACCAGGTAGCTAAGGCCGCCAACTCCGGTGCCGACGTCCCCTACGCCGAAGCCGTACTCGGCGCCGTCCAGCGCGCCACCCAGCGCGTGGACGCCTTCATCCAGCACTACCTCGAAACCGAAAGGCGAACCGGTTGATCCCTCGCGTCCACAAGCGTGGCTCGAACACGTTTGGCCTGCTCATCTACCTCTACGGCAAAGGGACCCATGAGGAGCACGTCGATCCGCATCTCGTGGCGGCATGGGACAGCTTCGCTCCCGACCCCGGTCGCGATCCTCAAGCTACGAAGAGACAGTTGCAGCAGCTCCTGGACCAGCCCGTCCAGACGCTCGCGGAGTCGCGCCGCCCGGCCAAGCACGTCTGGCACCTATCCGTCCGGGCCGCACCCGACGACCCGGTTCTCTCCGACGAGCAATGGGGGGAGATCGCCCGACGCATGGTCGCCGCGACCGGCATCGCTCCGGCCGCCGACGAGGCGGGATGCCGCTGGGCGGCCGTGCGCCACGCCGACGACCACATCCACATCATCGCCACGCTCGTCCGCGAAGACGGCCGGCGCCCCCGACTCAACAACGACGCCAAGCGATCCCAGGCCGAAGCCCGCCTGATCGAAGCCGAGTACGGGCTCAAGCAGCTCAGCACCGGGGACGGGACCGCAGCGCAACGACCGACCAGCGCCGAGCGCCACAAGGCCCAGCGCCAGGGCCGCGAGCGCACCGCCCGCGAGGAGCTGCGGGAATCCGTGCGGCGTGCGGTGGCCGGCGCGAGAAGCGACGAGGAGTTCTTCGACCGCCTCGCCGCCGCCGGCCTCCTGATCCGCAAGCGCGCCGCGCCCTCCGGTGACCTGCTCGGATACAAGGTCGCCCTGCCCGACGACCTGAACAAGGACGGCGAGCCGGTGTTCTACCCCGGCGCGCGCCTCGCTCCTGACCTGTCCTTGCCTCGCATCCGCGAGCGGTGGTCCGGTGATGCGCAGGATGTCCCTGCGGCCCGGCGAGAGGAAGCGATTCGTACGGGGGCGGGCAGTCCGGCCTCCGCGCGCCGCGGCACGGCATCGGCCGTGTGGCAGGCCGTGCTCGTCGTCGACCACGGCGAGGACGGGGTCGCCGCCGCCCACATCGCCGCGGTCGGCGAGGTCCTGGACGCCCTCGCGAAGACGTCTGCCGCTCACACCCGTCGCGAACTGCACGACGCTGCAACGGCCTTCGAACGGGCCTCGCGCTCTCACGTCCGCGCCGTACGCGGGCACGATCGAGCCCTGCGGCAGGCCGCCCGCGACCTCGTCCAGGGCGGCCCGGCCCTCGGTCGCGGTGAGGACGGAGCCACCACGGCGATGGCGATCGACATGCTGTTCTTCCTGATCATCGCCACCGCGCACTGGCACGCCCGGAAGGGCCACGCCCAGCAGGCCGAGGCCGCCACCCGAGCTGCCGAACACCTGCGCACCGCTTACCAGGCCGCCTCGGCCCAGCCGCTCGGTGTGCTCTATCAGCGTGGTCGGCGTCTGAGCCGGCCGGTGCTCCAGCGGCAGACCGCGCTGCTGCGCGAGGCGCTGCCGGAGCTGGCCGAGCAGATCCTCGCCGAACCCGGCTGGTACGCCCTGGCCGCGACCATCACGGAAGCCGAAGCCGCCGGCCACAACCCGGCCGCCCTCCTGTCCGACGTTGCCGCCCGGCGGGAACTGGGCACCGCGGACTCCGTCAGCGACGTGCTCGTGTGGCGGATGCGGCGGACAGCCGACCTGCCCGCCGATGCATCGCAGCTTCCCGAGACCAGCACCGCAGTGAACCGGTCCGCGACGCGCAGGGCGACGACCAGGCCCTCCGCGCCCGGCAGGCGGCGCAGCGGAGAGGAGTCACCGCGTCAAGCCCGATAAGTACACCAGACGGCACGCAGGCTCCCCGGATCGCCGTTGTGCCGTACCGAGACATGCGTCGTGGCCTCCTCGTCACCCGGGCAGCCGAGAGGCCCCACCCATGCTGACCTGGCCGAAGGGACTGTGGACGTTGTGAATTGAAACCGCCGAGGGCGTGGGGCACGATCATGAAACGCGCAGGACGAGGTGCCGAGGTAGAGGAGGACGCCAGGGTGTTTCACCGGATACGCCGCAGGGCGAAGGGGCCGAGCGAAGCTCAGAAACGGTTCGCCGAGCTGCACGCGCAGATGCAGGGACAGGTCCCGCCCGGCATCGGAGTGCCAGCGCCCGAGCCGCAGCCCGCCGAGCCGACCGCCATCGTGGACGACTTCCTCCCGCCGGAGCTGCGGGTGCCGAGCCACGACCAGGTCGAGGGCAAGGTGATGCCGTGGAAGCAGCCCCTGGTCCTCGACGGCGAGATGGCCACGTGCGCCGAGTGCGGCGCGTACCGGGACTGGCTCATCCTCTCCACCCGCGGTGAGATCTGGCTGCGCTGCAGGGCCGGACACCAGCAGCTGGAGACGCGCATCGACACCGCCTGGTACAACCGGCACTCCGGGCCGGCGGACGCGACGCACGCCACGTTCGAGGACTGCCTGCGCCACCTCGGGCACTGACCACCACTCCTACGACCCCACCGGGCCCGCGGGCCCGCACTGACCACCCGTCGCCTAGCACCAAGGGGTCAGTTCCGTCATGCGCGTTCGCGTCGCCGCCACCGCACTCGGCATCACCGCCGCCCTCCTCGCCGTGCCCGCCTGCTCCACCGACACCCCCGGGTCCAAGCACCGGACCGCCTCCTCCCGTACGGGAAAGCCGACCGAGGTCGCCCAGGAGCCGGCCGCGCTCTCCTCGGCCGCGCTCGAGTCCCGCCTGCTTGACCCGCGCGACCTCGGCAGCGGCTACCTTCCCCAGCCGGAGCGTCCGGCCCAGCACGATGACGTCACCGTCCTCGGCTGCCCGGCCCTGAGCGAGCTGGGCGGTGACGCGGCGGCTGGCAGCACACTCGCCTTCCCGCACAAGGCGAAGGCGGACTTCACCTACGGCTACAGCTCCTCGGAGATCTCCGAGGAGCTGTACAGCGACAGCGTGAAGAAGCTCTCCGACGGCACCGGCCGGATCTTCGATGCCATGACAGGCTGCCCGGCCTATCAGGTCGTCGCCGGTGGCACCCAGGTCGATGTGACCTCGCAGAAGCTGCCCGCGCCCAGCGTCGGCGGTGATGAGCAGTGGAGCCTGCTTCTGACGTACATCGCCGGGGGCCGGAGCACCGTGGTCAAGCAGACCGCGATCCGCGACGGCAGCCTGCTGCTGGTCCTCTCCGGCTCCCCGGCCCTCGTCGACCGCCACCTCGACAAGGCCCTCGCCAAGGCCACGGCAACGAGCTGACCTGCGCGCGCGTCACGCTGCTGCCTCCGACCGTCGCGGTCGGGGGCAGCAGTGCGTTATGGGCTAAGCACTAACGACCCGACCGGCCACTTCGCCCGGGAAACAAGAAAGTCCGGCACCCCCAACTGGGAGGATGCCGGACTGCGATCGTCGAGAGTCATGCGCGGGACGTTAGATGGCCGGCGCGCGCAGGAGGCGCTCCTGGGTGGCCTCGGGCAGGACCCGCCGCAGGACCGGTGCGGTCGAGCTGAGGGAGGCGGCGAAGGCGGCGACGAGATCGTGCGGGACGCTGGCGGCGAACGAGGCCACCCACAGAAGCGGGGCGCCGAGTACGGGCTCGGCCCACGCCTGCCATCCGGCCGGTGCCGTCTCGTCGTCCTCGGCGGACAGGGCCCGTAGATCGCCGTCCTGGATGAGGGGCGGCACCTCCCCCAGGCTGATGTGCGAGGTGAACGTCGGGTCCATCGCCGCCGCCTGGGGTTGGTCGATGTCGCGGAACCAGCCGTGGGCGGCGACAGCGTCAAGGACCAGCTCGGGTCCGGCGAGCGCCGAGGCAGGCTGGTTGCTTGCGTCGAGCGCGACGAGGAAGTCGACCACCGCCTCGCCGGGGACGTCACGGGTGAAGTAGGCCGACCACTGGGCGAGCGGGCTGCTCGCCTCGGCTCGGGCGGAGATCTGCCAGGCGATCGGCAGCCCGCCCAGGTGGAACGGCTCGTCCGCCAGCCCCCACTGGGCCCAGCGCAAGGCGTCGGGGCTGATGTGCAGGACGGTGCTGCGCAGGACCTGGCGGTCCTCCGGTTCCTCGTCCGGCTCGTGCCGTCCGCGGACGATCGTCAGGCTCGTCCACCCCAGGCCGGCGAGCGCGTCGGCGACGACGTCGTAGAGGCGTCCATCGTCACCGGCTAGGTGCCGAGGGCCGACCCAGAACGCGGGCTGGCCGCCGCGCGGGGCGGACGGGTCGGGCGGAAGGTCGGGGTACAGGGACGCCTCCAAGGGCTCGGTGCGTGTCTAGTTGCCGCCGGCACGGCGGCGAGGGCGGCGCGGGGGCGCCTGGACGGGGCCCTGCCACGTCAGGGCGATGGCGACCTCCGGCGGAAGGTGGCCGAGCTGTGCGTCCTCGTCCCGCCCTTCGGCGAGGTAGACAACGGTCCGGCCGGTCTCGTCGACCGACTGCAGGACCTGCGCCAAGCGGTGCGCCATCGGGAAGAACGGGTTCATGGCCTGGCGGACCGGAGCGCTCCGGTCGCAGCCGGACAACAGATCGATGAGATCGCCGACGGTCATCTCCGGGGACGTCACGGACAGCCTCCTGGGGTTCGAGGGAAACGGGGGCGGTGGAGCCGGGCCGGCCTACGGCACCGCCAGCGCTCATAGGACGGGCGCTATGTATCGGTGGCCGCGCTGTCAGAGGCGGCGTGAGGTCTGCAGCACCCTCGCCACGGTGGCGGCGACAATGTCGGCTGGCGTCTCGGTGTCGAACGACATGTGGTAGCCGCGGACCTGAGCGGTGCCGGTGACAGCGAACTTCCACCCCTCGCCGTCCGTGCCGGGTCGGCCGTGCGGAAACCAACCGAGGTAGAACCGGCCGTCCTTGGAGCTGACGTGCACGTCCGCGCGATCATCAACGATCAGGTGGAAGTCCTCGGCCGAGAACTGGTCCAGGACCAGAGTCGGCTGACCGGGGCCGAGCTGCCACTCCCGCAGTCGCAGGGCCTCGACAGTGGTGGAGAAACCGGGGCCCGCAGGGGCTACGGTCACGAGCAATCACCTCTCTGACCTGGGGTTTCTTGCAAGGTCGTCTACGTTGACATGCTCTCGCGCCCGTTGGCCAGTCTTTCCCGGAACATTCCTGTCTGCCCCCGGCGAACTGCCGTCCATCGATAGCAAAGCCACCGGGCGGCGACGGTCTTCGGCACCACCAGTGCGATGCGGCCCGATGCTGGCAGATGGATAACATGGCCCGCGGGATTCGGTAGCGTCGAACCCAACGCTTGAAGGATTAGGACTGATCGACCCGGGGGAAAAGATGGCAGTCAGGTTCGACCCGCATATCGCCCGCCAGACATTGGACGAGGCGTTTAGGCAAGCGATGGAAGCAACTTCGCTACCAGAGGCGTGGCTGCACCTTTCGCGCTCACTGCGCCAGGAAGAAGCGCCACGCACTTACACCCCCGCGCTGGGTACCGCACTCCTCGCTCGAACACTCGACGAGACCGTTGACCCTCGCTCTATCAAGCAGCAGACACACAATGCTCGATCCTATTCGGCTCGAACCCTATGCCACCGCGTACTTGTACCCGCTTCCGTGGAACTCGGTTTCGACCTGCACACCACAGGAAGGGAACCTTTCAACAACCAGCCCTTTTTCCGCTGCGACCATTGGGACGAGATACCCCGACCTGAAGCGGAAAAGGGGACGCATTTCGACAGGGTCGATAAGGCGCTGAGACTTCTCGATCGGCAAGACCCGCAGGAATGCAAGTTGGCACTTATGGCCTTCCTGAAAGTCTGCTCCGAGCATTCAGAGTACGACAAGAAGCCGAAATTTACTGCCCGCCATATGGCTGGCGTGCGCAAAAATTACGCGTGCGATCCCATCCCTATAGATGGCGGCCAAGCTCAGCTTTTCAGGGCGAGAGACAAGTCCACGGGATCCGTGGTAGCCCTGAAGAAGCTCCGCACACCGCTAGAGCGCCGCGTCGCCAGAATGAGGCGGGAGATTGAAGTCGGACTGTTCCTGAGCGGTCATCCTCATGCCATGCCCATTCTGGACCACGCGCCAGATCATAGCTGGTTCGTCATGCCGTTTGCGCAGGGAACGGCCCTGGACTACCGTGATGACCTACGGAACGACGACGCGCTGACCCTTCTCCTGCAATCCGTATGTTCGGCCCTTGAGGTAGCACACGAAAAAGGCTATGTGCACCGTGACATCAAACCGGCCAACATTCTTCTGCTGGACGGCCGGTGGGTGGTTGCTGACTGGGGCATTGTTAGGCGTCCCCGAGGGATGACGACCGACCCTCAGAGGACGAGGATGGGTGTAGCTTTGGGATCGGCTGGGTTTGCCGCCCCCGAACTGGAAGACGACGCTCACAGCGCGGGGCCGCAGGCCGACATATACAGCCTGGGCCAATTCGTCGGGTGGGCAATCACAGGAAAGCGCCCCCGCGCGAATATTCCCCTCCTACCGGAGAGCGGCGCATGGCGTGCGGTCGTAGAGACCGCCACGAGAGACGACCCCGCCATGCGGCCCGAGTCCGTCACCGAGTTCCTCGAAATCGTCACCCGCGAAACACAAGTTCCCATTAGGTCGACTTCTGGTTCTCGTGTTCCAGCAGCCGAGTAATCCTGCGGGCTGCGACCACGCGTTTACCCACTGAGCGGATGCCAGCCGTCGCGGCTGCCCGCGGATCGAGAGGGGCGCTGGGTTAGCAGGCAGCTCGCCTCACGCGCTGGCGGGCTGGTCAGGAAGCGCCCGCCCGCCAGGAACCACCGAGTTCGGCAAGATGCCTGCGCAATGCGCCGCGCTGCTCCTCAAGATCCTGCGAGGCGGGAGACAGAAGATAGACGTTGTCCCGGTAGGGACGGAAACCCAGGCTCTCCCACCCCTGGGCGATTTTGGCGTTCACGCGGTCCCACTCGGCTCTGGCCGTCAGCCGATGGCTGCTGAGATCGGTGATGCCGGGCGAACAGGCTACGGCCCGGCAGCCGGCCATGAGCCGGGTGATCACCTCGCAGGCAAGCACGGCCGCCAGGCCGTGCCCGCGCCATGGCGGATCCAGCGTCACGCGATTCATGACGAGCAGCGCTGAGCCGACGTACTCCAACTGTTCGCTGACTTCGTCGGCGAAAGAACCCGTCTCGGGATCAAGGAGGACCTGCGCGGTCTCGTACAGTTCCTCCGACTCCTCCTCCATGGCCCAGTAGGCGTTGCGGCCCCGGTCGAGGTGCACCCGGTAGAACGTCATGGAGCCGACGACTACGTCCTCGACCGTGCACGAGGAGCAATCAGCAGTCGTACACCCGCTGGAGCTGACCGGCTCGTGATGTTCACCATGAGCGCGTCGGCGGTGCAGGACGGCCACGTTCCAGCACTCCAGCGTGTCCGCCTGGGGAGTGTCCCAGAGTCCGTCGTCGTAGGAGATGCGCAGGTGTAGCTCGGAGGGGTCGCCTGGCAGCGGGGAGGGCTCGGTCACGGCCGCAGCGTAACGAGGTGTCCGCGCGTTCGTGGATAACGGAGCCCCAGCTCAGAGGTGGCGTGCCCACACCCACGCCGAAGCGAGCGGTTCGTGCGCTGGGACCCGCGGTCCTTCGCCGAGCTGAAGGCCAGCTATTCCTCCCGATTCGTCCGCGGCAGCTCACCGCACGCGCGTCACGGTGACCACGGCATGCCTCGTCGTCCCCGCCAGCACCTCGACGAGCAGTCCGGACTCCGCCGCCGTGAACGACTCGCCCCCAGCCGCCCGACCTCGCGCGGCCGGAGCAACGGCCACCAGCGCCGCCGCGACCTGCGCGGCCAGCTGCGCCCCGAGCCGCTGAGACAATGCAACACGGCCGTCTGGCAACCGCACCGCCAGCGCCCGCGGCCGACCCGCCACCCCCGTGAACCCCACCACCTCCGCGTCGATCGTCTCCGCGTGTCTGACCTTCTTCCACGACGACGACCGACCCGCCCGGTACGGCGACCGCCCCGACTTCGCCACCACCCCCTCCACACCGGAGCCGGTCAGCGTCTCGTACCAAACCCGGGCGACCTCCACGTCTTCCGTCGCCGACACTGCCTGAATTGGCGACCCCTCCGGCAGCCCGGCCACCATGTCCAGCATCAAGGCGCGCCGCTCCTCATACGGACGCCCCCTCACGTCCCCGGTGGGCAACGACAAAACGTCCCACACGGAAGCGCGCAGGTTCGCGGATTCCTGGAGGGGGCAACCGCTGAACCCGCCCGTCGTCGCTGGGTTGAGCGCGGGGACGAGGGCGGGTTCGGCTGTGCCGGGGATGACGCGCAAGTCAAAACGGCGGGAGGCGGCGGCGTACGGCGGCGGTGCCTGTCCACGGTGCGATGAGCGCGGCGGCCACGGAGACGAGGGCCAGAAGGAAGAACAGCGGCTCGTACCCGCCGAGTGGCACGGCCAGGGCGGCGCCGGCGAACGGTGCAAGGGCTGCCGCTGTGGTGGCCGGTGCCGCGAGGAGTCCGGAGAGTCGGCCGTAGTGCGTGGCGCCCCAGCGGTCGGTGATGCCGGTGGCCTGGAGCAGGGTGAGGTTGCCGCGGACCATGCCAGCCACGATCGCCAGGGCGATAAGCAGGCCGTACGGGCCGGGCGCGACGGCGAAGGCGGCGGTGGTCAGCCCGCCGAGCGCGATCAAGAGCGTGGTGCGGGTCGTGGCGGTGGTGCGGCGTACGAGGGCGGCGTACAGGGTGCGGCCGAGGGTCTGGCCGGCGCCGCCGATGCCGAGGGCCCAGGCGGCCTGGCCGGTGGTGTACCCGCGCTCCAACAGGAGCGGGACGAGCGCGACGACGACGGCGTACATCGCGAAGCCGGACAGGGTGAAGGCGGCGGCGAGCAGAAGGAACGGCCGGCTGCGCCCGACGCCTTCAGCGCCTTCGGCCTTGTGTGCGGGGCTGGTGGGGGCGTCGGGCCAGGGTGCGCGCAGGGCCAGGGCGTGGGTGGGGATGGTGACGGCGGCGAGGATGGCGGCGAGCACGAGGTAGGTGTGGCGCCAGGACAGGTGGTCTGCGAGGGCCGCGGTCAGGGGTGCGAAGACGGTGGAGGCGAGTCCGCCGGCGAGGGTGACGATCGTCAGCGCGCGCACGTGGTCGGGGGCCCACCAGCGGGTGAGGGCGGCGAAGGCGGGCTGGTAGAAGGTGGATGCCATCGCGAGTCCGGCCAGCGCCCAACCAGAGATGAAGACCAGGATGTTCGGGGCCGCAGCCACGATCAGCAGGCTGATGACACCGAGCATGGAGCCGACGGTCATGACGGCGCGGGGGCCGCGCTGGTCGAGGATGCGGCCAACACGGATTCCAGCGAGGGCGGAGACGACGAGAGCGAGGGAGAACGCCGCGGTGGTCGCCCCGGCCGCCCAGCCGGTCGCGGCGGTGATCTCGGGGTTGAGGACGGGGAAGGCGTAGTAGACGATGCCCCAGCTCACGATCTGCGTGGCGCAGAGGGCGGGCAGGGCGGCGCGGGGTCGCGACCGGTCCCCTGTTCCGGTCGCGGCCCCGTCGCGGGTACTGAGGTCGGTCACGAGCCGCAGCAGCCGCCCGCGGGGGCCTGCTCGGCCGCCGCCGCGACCGTGGCGGGGGCGCCGAGCTGGACGAGTTGCGGCACGGGTGCGCAGCAGCCGCCGTCGGCCTCAGCGGCGTCGGGGGCGTCGAACAGGCCAGCGCCGCCGCAGACTCCGGTCTCGGGCAGGGTGAGTTCCACGCGGTCGGCGGAGTCGAAGTCGCCGGCGATGGCGGCGGCGACGGAGCGGACCTGCTCGTAGCCGGTCATGGCGAGGAAGGTCGGTGCGCGGCCGTAGGACTTCATTCCGACCAGGTACACGCCCTGTTCGGGGTGGGAGAGCTCGCGGTGGCCGTGCGGGTAGACGGTGCCGCAGGAGTGCTGGTTGGGGTCGATCAGCGGCGCGAGCTCGACCGGTGCCTGGAGGCGCTCGTCGAGGCCCAGGCGCAGCTCGTCGAGGAAGGACAGGTCGGGGCGGAAGCCGGTCAGCACGATGACCTCGTCGACCGGGTCAAGGCGGCGGCCGTCCTCGCCGACCAGGACCAGGCGGCCGTCGTCCGACCGCTCGATCGCCTCGGTGCGGAAGCCGGTGACGGCGTCCGCGTGGCCCTCGTCGACGGCGGCCTTCGCCGCCAGACCCAGGGCGCCGCGCGCGGGGAGCTGGTCGGCCTCGCCGCCGCCGAAGGTGGAGCCGGAGATGCCCCGGCGCAGGATCCACACGCCCTTCGTGCCCGCGCCATCGTCGGCCTTGGCGAGGTCGGCGAGGTAGGCGAGCGCGGTGAAGGCGGAGGCGCCGGAGCCGATGACGGCGGTGCGCTTGCCCGCGTACCGGGCGCGGACAGCGGGGTGCTTCAGGTCCGGGACGCGGTAGGTGATCCGGTCCGCGGCGGCCTTCTCGCCGAGCGCGGCAAGGCCGCTGCCGCCGGCCGGTGACGGCGTGGCCCAGGTGCCGGAGGCGTCGATGACGGCGCGGGCGAAGAGGCGCTTCTCGCGGCCGTCGGCATAAGCGACGTGGACGACGAAGGGCTGGGTCGCGCGGTCGGCGTCCACGATCCGGTCCCGGCCGGTGCGGGAGACGCCGGTGACGGTGGCGCCGGTGCGGACGCGGTCGCCGAGGACGTCGGCGAGCGGCTGCAGATACAGGTCGGCCCAGTCGCCGCCGGAGGGGTAGGTGGCCGGGTCGGGGCGGGTCCATCCGGTGGGAGCCAGGAGCTTCTCGGCGGCCGGGTCGACGACTTCACCCCAGGTGGAGAACAGGCGCACGTGGCTCCACTCGCGCACCGCGGAGGCGGCGGTCGGCCCCGCTTCCAGGACCAGGGGCTCGATGCCGCGCTCGACGAGGTGGGCGGCAGCGGCCAGGCCCGCGGGGCCGGCTCCGATGACGACGACGGGGAGCTGCTGGGTGCTCATGATGCTCGGTCTCCTTGAGGGCGAAAGGGGTCAGCGCGCGTGGGTGAGGGCGGTCAACTGGTTGTGCTGGCGGCGCTCGGCCGCTCGGGTAGCGCTGTCGCTGACCTGGGCGCAGCTGTCGCAGAAGCTGACGCCGGCCAGGTGGCGGGCGGTGCGGCGGGCCCGGGCCGCGGTGAGCACGGTACGGAAGACGGTGGTCACGACGACTCCTTGTTTCGATGCCTGTCGATACCTCGGAGCTTGCCACCCGTATCGACGAGTGTCAACATAGACGTATGTCGAAGTCAGAGGTTGTGGAGTTGCCCGTCCTGCAGGGCGGCGATGCGGTGCCGTGCTGCCCGCCGATCACGGCGGGGGAGCTGTCCCCGGCGGATGCGGAGAGGATGGCCGCGATGTTCAAGGCTCTGTCGGATCCGGTGCGTTTGCGGCTGTTCTCCAAGGTCGCCTCGCATCCGGGCGGGGAGGCGTGTGTCTGCGACATCGCCGACGTCGGTGTCTCCCAGCCGACCGTCTCCCATCATCTGAAGAAGCTGCGCGAGGCCGGCCTGCTGACCTCCGAGCGGCGCGGGACCTGGGTCTACTACCAGGTCGCTCCGTCTGTGGTGGCGGCCATGTCCGCCATGCTCGACCTGCGCGCCTGACCGCTGGCCCAGGGCGGGCGTGCTGTCAGTCGCCGCATCCGGGTGGGCAGCAGCGCAGCAGGTACTCCTTGAGCGCGTCCAGGCGGCTCGCCATGGTGGCGCCGTCGGCGCGGTAGAAGACCTGCTTGCCCTCCTTTCGGGAGAGGACCAGGCCGCCGCGGCGCAGCAGGCTCAGATGCTCGGATGCGGTGGAAGGCCCCAGGCCACATCGCTCGGCGATCTCTCCGACGGTCAGTTCGCGCCCGCCTGCGAACTGCTGCATGACCAGCTGGCGCGTCTCGCTCGCCAGGGCCTTGAGGAAGTCGACCGTCGTCGGGTCGACCCCCTCGCCGTTCGCCGCCTCTGCTTCTTGCCTCATATTTCGTCACTTCCCGAAACAACGACATTTAGAGAGGAAGGTTCTCATGGAGAATCACGCCGACCTCATCGTCATCGGTGCTGGCCAGTCCGGTCTGGCCACCGCCGCCCTCGCCCCGCGCCATGGCTTCGCCCGCACCCTGGTCCTGGAGGCCGCCGAGCAGGCCGGCGGGTCCTGGCCGCGTTACTACGACAGCCTCACCCTGTTCTCCCCCGCCCGGTACTCCTCGCTGCCCGGCATGCGCTTCCCAGGCGACGGCGACCGCTACCCGACCAGGGACGAGGTGGTCGACTACCTGCGCACCTACGCCCGCAGGCTCGACGCAGAGATCCGCACCTCCACCACGGTCACTTCGGTGCTGCCTCGCGACGGCGCCTGGGCGGTGCGCACACAGGACAGTGCCGAGTTCACGGCGCGTACGGTCGTGGCAGCGTCCGGCGCCTTCCGCAGCCCGCACATGCCGGACGTGCCGGGGAGCGCTGAGTTCGCGGGGCAGTTGCTGCACGCCGCCGACTACCGCAGCCCCGAGCCCTTCACCGGCCGGCGTGTTGTGGTCGTGGGCGGCGGCAACTCCGCCGTGCAGATCGCCGCCGAACTCGGCGCGGTCACCGTGACGACGCTGGCCAGCCGCCGGCCGATCGGCTGGATGAAGCAGCGCCCGCTGGGCCGGGACGTCCACTGGTGGTTCAAGCACACCCGCTTCGACACCGCCCCGCTGAGCCGGCTGCTGGAGAAGATGCCGGTGTCCGTCCTCGACGACGGCCGCTACCGCACGGCTCTGGACACCCACGGCGTCGAACGGCGCGAGATGTTCACCTGTCTCACCGCGGACGGTGTCGTATGGGCCGACGGCACCAAGGAACTGGTCGACGCCGTCATCTGGGCCACCGGATACCGCCTCACCTATCCCTACCTGAACGGCAGCGGCGCCCTGGTCGCCGACGGCCGGCCCTGGCACCGCGGTGGCATCGCCACCGTCCCCGGGCTCGGGTTCGTCGGCATCGAGTTCCAGCGCAGCTTCTCCTCCAACACCCTGCGCGGCGTCGGCCGCGACGCCGCGCACGTCCTGTCCCGGCTCAGCCGCTCACGCTGACGTCAGCGTTCTCGGTCGCGCGGTTCCACTCCTCGCTGTAGACCTGGATCTCTTCCTCGGACAGGTCCAGGTCGCCGTGGACCCGCACCGCGCTGGTGTCCCACGGCCGCACCCCGTCGCGGCGCGGAGTGAGCAGGACCCCGAGCGTGGAGGACTCCTCGGCCCGGCCGGTACGCTCGGCGACCTCGTGGTGGCGCAGCTGCACGTACGCGGAGAAGGCGGCCTCGATGATGGGGTCGAAGCGGGTGGCCGCGCCCACGATGAGCTGGCGGGTACCGTCCTCCTCGACCAGGCGCCGAAAGCGCCACTTGCAGTGTTCCTCGGGTACTTCAGGCACGTCACGGAGCATGTCCAGCAGCAGGTGCCCCCACTCGGCTCGGGCCGGCACCGGCAGCCGGTCGAAGTCGGACAGCACCGTGAAGCGGTCGCCCTCGGCCACCGAGTCGCGCAGGAGGCTGGTGGCCACGTCTTCAAGCATGATGCGGATCATGAGGTGGGCGTGGGTGCCATCCGAGCCGGCCGGTGCCTGCGGCAGCCGCGGTGTGGAGAACAGCGTGCCACCCGGACCGACCAGTTCGGTGTCGATGTCCTTGGGCGGCGCGGCGGCATCCGCGGCGGCCAGCTCGTAGAAGCGGACCGGCTCCTCACCCAGCGGTACGGGCTCTTCGTCAGCTGCCCGGAAGAGGTAGTCGAGTACGGCGGTGGTGGAGCGCAGCTGGTCGAACAGGAAGTCCCAGTCGCGGCGGGTCAGTGCGATGGCAGGCATCCCGATCGGCTCCCAGGTGACCTGGGTGCCCTCCGGGACCTGGGGGTGATCCAGCAGGAACACCGCGACCCACTCGTATGCGTTGCCGTCGACCTGCAGCGTCCGGCCCCGGCCGTTGGCCATGTCGGCGGGCAGCATGCGCAGCTGCCGCACGGTGCCCTTGGCCTGGCTCATCGCCTTGGCCGCCACCTTCTGGATCCAGGCGACCTCCTGGGAATCCGGCTTGGGCTTGATCGTGCGCGCCTTGACCTGCACCACCGCGCCTCGCCGGCCAGCCAGCAGCAACCGATCGCCCAGCTCCCGGCGCCCCGAACCCTTGGTGGCATGTTCGGCCTGCTGGAAGACGAAGTCCGGCATGCCCCACGCAGCTGCGGCGGTATGAGCGGCGGCCTCGGCGCCGGAGCCATGGTCGACGCCGGACGGCAGGGGCAGCGCCGGAGGTATCCGCCGCACGTAGGGCCCGTTGGGGGTCTCCACGATGAGGGTGAACGCACTGGGGTCGTCGTCCTGGACGTAGCGCCACAGCTGAGAGGGAGAGGAAGTCGGGTCGGTCATGGCGCCCATTAGACGCCGCGCAACCCGGCTGGCGCGGCGGATTTACCGCCCGGCTGGGTGCGACAGCAGGCCCAGCAGATGCTCTCTGCTAGCCGTGCAGACCAGGTCGCCGGGTCAGGCGTTCAGCTGGCGAGCGATCTGGAGGGCGGTCTCGCGGGCAGGGCGGCCCACGCCGATGAGGGTGGCGGAGGCCGGGCCGGTCCAGTCGCCGTAGCCGAGCAGGTGCAAACGCGGCTCGTTCAGCGCGCGCGTGCCGTCGGTCGCGATGTGCCCGCGCGTGCCTCGGAGCTGGAGCGGGGCGAGGTGGGACAGGGCAGGGCGGAAGCCAGTGCACCAGATGACCGCATCCGCCTCAGCGCGGGTGCCGTCGTCCCACCCGACACCGTCGGCGGTGAGCCGGGCGAACATCGGCTTCACGTGCAGGAGTCCGGCGTCGCGGGCAGCGCGTACGGGCGGCACGGCGACGATGTCGCCGAGCGAGGCCACCCCGCCGGTGTCGTCGCGGCCTTCTTCGAGGGCGCGGCGGCGTGCGGTGGCAACGTCGAACAGGGCGCGGCCGTCGATGTCGTCCGGCAGGAACCGCGGCGGGCGCTGGGTCACCCACGTGACGTTGACCTGGCCGTCCAGGGCGAGGTCGGCGGCGATCTGCGCGCCGGAGTTCCCGCCGCCGACCACGAACACGTGCTGACCCGTGAAGTCGGCCGGAGAGCGGTAGTTCACCGTGTGCAGCTGCCGCCCGGTGAACACCTCGCGGCCGGGGACCGCGGGCAGGAACGGCCGCGACCAGCTGCCCGTAGCGCTGATCACCGCGCGGGCCCGCCAGACGCCGGCATCCGCCTCGACCAGGAGCCGGCCTGCGTCGCGGCGTACGGCGTCGACGCGGGTGCCGCGCTGAACGGGCAGGTCGTAGCGCTTCTCGTAGTCCGTGAGGTAGTCGACCACGTGCCCGGCATCCGGGTACGTCTCGCGCGCCTGGGCGGGCATGAGCCGGCCTGGCAGCGAGGAGTACTGGGCCGGGGAGAACAGGTGCAGCGAGTCCCACATGTGCTGCCAGGACCCACCCGGTGCCGCATCGGCGTCCAGGATCACGAAGTCGAGGCCCTGACGGCGCAGGTGGTAGCCGGCGGCCAGCCCAGCCTGGCCGCCGCCGACCACCACCACATCCGTGCGCTGCGTCACGGGGCTGTCGTCACCGTGCCGGCGGCGAACTTCCTTCGCCAGGCGAGCGCGACGTAGACCAGGCCGATCAGCACCGGGACCTCGATGAGCGGTCCGACCACGCCCGAGAGGGCCTGGCCGGAGGTGACGCCGAAGGTGGCGATGGCGACCGCGATGGCCAGCTCGAAGTTGTTGCCCGCGGCCGTGAAGGCGAGGGTCGTGGTGCGGTCGTAGGCGAGCCCAAGGCCCTTGCCGAGGAGGAAGGTGCCGAAGAACATGACCGCGAAGTAGACCAGCAGCGGCAGCGCGATCCGGGCGACGTCCAGCGGCTGGGAAGTGATCGTCTTTCCCTGGAGGGCGAAGAGGATGACGATCGTGAACAGCAGTCCGTACAGCGCCCACGGCCCGATCTTGGGCAGGAAGCGCTGTTCGTAGCCCTCGCGGCCCATCTTCTGCTCACCGATCCGGCGGGTCAGGAAGCCGGCCAGCAGCGGGACGCCGAGGAAGATGACCACGTTCAGGGCGATCTCCCACATCGAGATGTCCAGGTGCTCGCCGTCGCCGAGGCCGATCCAGCCGGGCAGCAGGTCGAGGTAGAACCAGCCCAGCAGGCCGAACGCGATGACCTGGAACACGGAGTTGAGGGCCACCAGCACGGCCGCGGCCTCGCGGTCGCCGCAGGCGAGGTCGTTCCAGATGATGACCATGGCGATGCAGCGGGCGAGCCCGACGATGATCAGGCCGGTGCGGTACTCGGGCAGGTCCGGCAGGAAGATCCACGCCAGGGCGAACATGACCGCGGGTCCGAGGATCCAGTTGATGACCAGGGAGGAGATCATCAGCTTGCGGTCACCGGTGACGGCGTCCAGCTTGTCGTAGCGGACCTTGGCCAGGACCGGGTACATCATGATCAGCAGGCCGAGCGCGATCGGCAGGGAGATTCCGCCGATCTCCACCTTCGCCAGCGTGTCGTTCAGTCCGGGGATCAGGCGGCCGAGCCCGAGGCCGACGGCCATGGCGATGAGGATCCACACCGCCAGGTAGCGGTCGAGGGTGGAGAGCTTCTTGACGATCGAGTCGTCCCCACCGCCGGCCGGAGCGGGGGCGGTGGTGGGCTCGGTGGAGGTCACGGGCAGGCCCTCTTGTTCTCGGCGGCGGTACGGGCGGAGGCGGCCAGGTCGGCGAACTGCTCGGACAGGCCGGCCAGGACCTCGGGCTTGAGCTTGTAGTAGGTGTAGCGGCCGCAGGGCTCGGTCTCCACGATCCCGGCTTCCCGCAGCACCTTCATGTGGTTGGACAGGTTGGTCTGCTTGGCTCCGGTCTCCTCGACCAGGTGGGTCGTACAGAGCGTCTCGCGCGCCAGCAGGGTGACGATCCGGAGGCGGAGCGGATCACCCAGCACCCGGATCACGTCAGGATCGACTGAAGTCAGCATGCACTGATATTTTCACATCACCACTCACTGATACCAGCGGGGGCTGAAGTCATTGGCGGCTGGGTTCCGCCATGCGACGAGAGAGAACGATCATCATGGCCGACAAGCCGTCCGTCCTGTTCGTCTGCGTCCACAACGCCGGTCGCTCCCAGATGGCCGCCGCGTGGCTGACCCACCTGGCCGGCGACCGCGTCGAGGTCCGCTCCGCCGGGTCCGCCCCTGGCGACCAGGTCAACCCGGCCGCCGTCGCCGCGATGGCCGAGGTCGGCATCGACATCTCCAAGGAGACGCCGAAGATCCTCACCGTCGACGCGGTCCGCGAGTCGGACGTCTGCATCACCATGGGCTGCGGCGACACCTGCCCCGTCTTCCCCGGCAAGCGCTACCTCGACTGGAAGCTGGAGGACCCGGCCGGCCAGGGCGTCGAGGCCGTGCGCCCGATCCGCGACGAGATCAAGACCCTGGTCGAGGGCCTGATCGCCGAGATCGCCCCGGCGAAGCCGGAGGCGACGGCGTGAGCGAGATACGCGAGGTCGTCATTATCGGCTCCGGCCCCGCCGGATACACCGCCGCCCTCTACACCGCCCACGCGCAGCTCAAGCCCGTGCTCTTCGGCAGCTCCATCTTCGTCGGCGGATCTCTGACGACCACGACCGAGGTGGAGAACTTCCCCGGCTTCCCCGAGGGGGTCGACGGGCCGGTCCTCATGGAGAACATGCGGGCCCAGGCCGAGAAGTTCGGCGCTGAGATGATCGACGACGATATCGTCGAGGTCGACCTCACCGGCGACATCAAGCTCCTCACCGACTCCGCCGGCACCGTCCACCGTACGAAGACGGTGATCATCGCCACCGGTTCTGGCTACCGCAAGCTCGGCCTCCCCAAGGAGGACGAGCTGTCCGGCCGGGGCGTCTCGTGGTGTGCGACCTGCGACGGATTCTTCTTCCGCGACCGCGACATCGTCGTAGTCGGCGGCGGCGACACCGCCATGGAGGAAGCCACCTTCCTCACCCGCTTCGCCCGCTCTGTCACCGTCGTCCACCGCCGCTCCACCCTGCGCGCCTCCAAGGTGATGCAGGACCGGGCATTCGCCGACGACAAGATCTCCTTCGCCTTCGACAGCGAGATCGCCGAGATCAAGGAGAAGGACGGCATGCTCGCCGGCGTCGTCCTGCGCGACGTCTTCACCGGTTCCACCCGCGACCTGGACGTGACGGGCCTGTTCATCGCGATCGGCCACGACCCGCGCACCGAGTTGTTCACCGGCCAGGTTGATCTCGATGCCGAGGGCTACATCAGGGTCGCCGCCCCGTCGACGCGTACGAGCCTGCCGGGGGTGTTCGCCGCCGGCGACGTCGTCGACCACACCTACCGCCAGGCCATCACCGCCGCCGGCACCGGTGCGGCCGCAGCCCTGGACGCCGAGCGCTACCTCGCCGCCGGGGGCGCGGCCAAGACTGAGAGGGCGACGGCCGTCCCGGCCTGAGTGACATCCGCAAGCGGGGCCGCCCGGATATTTCCAGGCAGCCCCGTTGCCGTCGTTGCCGTGCCACGCCAAACGACGTGCGTGGCGGCTTCGCCGGGTTGCCGAACCCTCAGCTTCAGTGAATTCGCGGCAGTGCTTTGTCCGGGTGCGCCGTGTGCACGTACTTCACGGCGACCCTGGGGTGGATGCCGAAGAGCCGTACGAGACAGATCGGGTCGGCCGTCTCACGGGCTTCGTCAAGCACACGGTCGGTCCACAGCTGGCGGGGCAGCAGCCCGATCTGGTCGAAGGCGGAGCGCATGCCGGTGTAGCTGATCTGCGGCGATCCCGGGTGCCGGTAGGTCTGGGCGGTGACGAGCAGGTGGGGGTTGGTGGCCCGGGGCCAGCGGGTGCGTCGTTCACGCAGCCAGTCGGCCACCAGCCGGGTGCTCAGGTCGTCGAGGTAGACGATGTGGACGTGCAGGCCCCGCCGCGCCGCGATGGTCCGGTTCTTCAGGTTTACGTCGGTCAGCAGGAGCCGGGACACCTCCACGGCGTGGATGGCGTGGATGGCTACCAGGCCGATGATGAGGCGGGAGCGGGGCCCGTCCAAGCGGTCCAATGCCCCGGCGAGGCGGTCGCTGGACAGGGGACGTGGGAGATCCACGGCGGCCGGCGCCTTCAGCCCGGCGGTGGGGACATGGAAGATCAGCCGTTCCTGCTTCAGGGCCCGGAAGATGCTTCGCAGCGCATTGAGCAGGCCGCGGGCCACGTTCCCCCGGTGCCGGTCGAGCTCGGTCTGGATGTCCTTGCTAGTGATCTGCCGCAGGTCCTTATCCGCGGCCCGCCCACGCGGTCAGGGTGGAGGAAACCGTGCGGAAGTAGCGGCGGATGAGCCGGTAGGCGGCGG
Source organism: Streptomyces sp. NPDC006997 (assembly GCF_040635175.1). Taxonomy (NCBI): domain Bacteria; kingdom Bacillati; phylum Actinomycetota; class Actinomycetes; order Kitasatosporales; family Streptomycetaceae; genus Streptomyces; species Streptomyces sp. NPDC006997. The sequence continues at coordinate 56,566 of NZ_JBEYHH010000002.1, read as the reverse complement.
GTGGGTGCTCGTAGCGGCCGCCGCCGCGCATGACCTTGACCCAGGCGTGCATCTGCTCGGCCATCGGCTCGGGCAGGCGGTCGATCTGCTCCCGCAGCTGTTCGGCGTCGTGTTGGTCACGGCGCTTCACGCTCAGGCTCACGCCCCTGTCCTGGGTGCGGCGTTGGACGTCGGTGAGTAGCTGATGAGGTGTCTCGCGCAGCTGGTCGGCGTCGAGCAGATCGTGCTGGTCAAGGAAGTCGACCACGCTGCAGGTTGCGGCTGCGCCGACCGCGGCCATGGCGGCGAGGGACCGTACATCCCGCTCGAGGATCGGCTCACGCCCGCCCACCCAGGTCAGCAGGGTGCACAGGAGGGTGGCGGCTGCACCTTGCGCCGTGCGCTGGTCGGCGAACCAGACCTCCGGGCGGCCAGCGAAGAACGCGTCCAGCAGAGTCGCCTCCGCGGTCGGCAGGTGCGACGCGGCGGTGACGAAGTGATGGCGCTGCCACCGGCGGGCCATCGCGAACAGTGCGAACTGCCCGGGGACGCTCGGCGCCCCCTCCGTCCGAGCGCGCTCAGCTGCCGTACGGGTCCGTGCGCGGGCCCGCATCAGCGGACCGGACCGGTTGTGCACGACGAATCCCAGCTCGCCAGGCTTGCGCTTGAGCCGGTGCGAGAACGGCCCGGCGAAGGAGAGCTGAGTGGCGGACGCCTCGACGGCGTCGAGACCGTGCTCGCGGACGTAGGCCAGGCACCCGCGGCACAGCCCTTCCTCGTGTACGGGCAGGCCCCCGCGTCGGCAGCGCGGACACCGGCCGGGCGGATACCGCTCGGGCGCATGCCGCCAGGTCTCGCACCCCCGGCAGCGCCTCATCGTGATGCCCCAGCTGCCACAGTCCGCGCACGACCTGATTGGCCACACCTCCGGCGGCGGAACCGCCCGCGGCTTCAAGAGACCAGCCCGGTCCAAGAGTTCGGCCGCTGCCACCTTCAGCGGCAACTGCACCTGATCGAGCATCTCCGGGGCGACCAGCACCTCTCCCTCGGCATCCCGGATCGCCAGCGCACAGCGGATGATTCGCATCACCATGTGGGGCCACGTCGCGGTCAGCCCTTGTGCCGCTGCCCGCTCCTCGGCCAGCGCCCGCAAGGCGCTCTCCTCCGGCCAGAGCCGGCCGCTGATCCGGCGCGCCTGCTCGCGCTCCAGGCGCCGCCGCACCGGGAACAACGTCTGCTGACCCGGCATCACGGCGGGACAGATCCTCGGGTCGTCGACCGGCCGCTGGATCTGGCGCGGCTTCAGGTACGGGGTGGCGGCGCCGCGCGGCCGCGGGAGGTTTCGACTCTCCTGTTGCCCGAGCCCGAGCACGTACACCCGCAGCTGCGTGGTGCCCGGGAAGACGGCCTCGAACCCGGCCGCGATCTCCTCGCGTACCGCCATCACGCAGGGACGGCACAACCGATCTGCGTCCACCCGGTCGCGGCGGGCGCACCGGGAACACATGGCCGAGTCCGGGTGGGACTTGCGCCAGCCCGCACAGCCCCAGCACAGACCATCACTCAGCCGGTGCACCCCCCAGTCCAGGCACCCAGCACACTGCCGAACGACCATGATCACCTCGGTCAGTTCGGCGGCCGCAGCTGACGCCGCCCGTCGCGCCGTGGCACCGGCCGCACCACCCCTGCCTCGCCGCCGACCGCGCGCTGCGGTTCCTCCATGCCCTCGGCGGCAGCCACCGGTTCGGCCTCCATCAGGTCCGCCACCGTGCACTGAAGCGCCGCGCAGATCTTGTCCAGGTCGTCCAGGCGCACTGTCACCGGGGTCCCACCCCACAAGGCCGCGACCTTGCTCAGCGACGGAGTGAAGCCCACCGTCGCGAACGCCGCCTGCAGATCGACAGGTCGCCAGATGTCGCACTTGGCGGCCGCCCAGCGCAGATTCCACTTCACCGCAAACTCCCCATATCCGCGACCAGACGCTGCCCGGCCCGCGTGGCCGACTGCCGCCAGCGCTCCGCGTGCTCGGGATCCGCCTGAGCCGTCGCCAGATAGTTCACCGTCGTAGTCGTCCAGGTATGTCCAAGAAGCCGCTGTACCTCCCACAGCGTCATCCCGCGCTCATAGTTGTGGGTGGCGCAGGCGTGCCGCAGCAGATGCGGGTACAACTCGCCCACCGGCCCCGGCAGGTACAGCAGCGAGGCCGCCTTGAGGTTCCGGCGGAAGGTCCCCGGCGTGATCGCCGCAGCGACCGGGATGTTCGCCGCCGCGAGCTCCACCGGCAGCCGCTCGGAGGGAAACAGCGGTGCCAGCGGATGCTCCGGGTCGTCGTGGAAGAGGCCGCGGACCTCCTCCACGTACCACCACAAGAGCTCGCGGCCCTCCTGGAACATGAACGCCTCGCGCGGCCGGGGCCCGGAGCCGCGGGCACCCTTGCCCTGTACGACGAACCGGCCCCACTTGCCCAACTCCCAGTGCACATCGCACAGACCGACCCCGCACAACTCGGACGCCCTCACCCCGGACAGGTAGTCGAGCTTGGCCATCACATAGTCCCGGCACGCGACCGCCGGCTTGCGGGCCAGCGGCAGCGCATCGCGCCACGCGGCGAAGAACTCGCGCATCGCCCGCTGCGAGGGAGGCACCCGCAGCCCGAAGTCACCACGATGACGTGGCCGGTTGAACGGATCGACCGGCGACTCCACCGCGGTGCCGAACCGGCGATGGATCTCACCGGCGTAGCGCTGTTCCAGGAACGCGAAGTACGCATCGATCTTGTTGATCTTCGTGCGGACCGTCGGCCGTGCACGCTTCCCGGGCCCTGCGAAGTAGCGGTCGAGCAGCGTCGGAGTGAGCTGCCACGGCACGAGGTCGTAGTGCTCGCAGATTTCCAGTACCGGTTTGACCAGCTGGTCGATCGAGGACGGCATCAGCCCGGCCGCGTCACGCGCCCACTGGTACTCCGCCAGCGTGTCGAAGAAGTACGACCGCTCGTCCTGCTGCCCGGCGCGGCCAGTTCGATGGGTGTGCAGGGAGAAGACCTCGGCCAGCCCGTCCGGCGGCTGCCCCGATGTCGGGGTGCGAGTTTCGAGATCCCCCATAGATCCGCAGATTACGAGCGCCACTCCTGGAATCTGCGAGTAACTGCGAGAACCTCACACCGTTGGGGGATGCCTCGAACAACGGTCTCCTACCTGCTGACATCCATCGATCGCGCCCTCGGGGCCCCATGAGGAACTCGCGCGTACTCCAGTTATGAGCAGCGCAGGGTGTCGCGCCGCCAGCTCCCGCGACCGTGCAGGCGAGGAAGCCGCCCGAGCCTGAGCGGCCTCGAACGACACCCGCCCATCAACCACGACGACGGCCTCGCCGTCCAGGACGACACCAGGCGGCAGGGCCATCCCCGCCATGGCAAGATCCATCCAGGGCGTCGTCACGTCCCGACCCGACCGCGCTTGAAGTCGAACCGTCTCAGCCAGCCGCCACAAAACTGTCCGGTGACCGTCGAGCTTCACTTCATACCACCAGCGCGGCCCGGTCGGCAGTTGCGGCACCAGCTCGGCCAGGGCGACGTCGACAGGGAACTCCACCCCGCCACCCTCAAACGCCGCCCGGGCCGCCCGCGCGCCGGCCTACTCCAGCAGGCCCAGCCGCGTGTCCGGCCGACACTTCGAGCACGCCGGAACCTGCTGACGTATCGCGTCGCGTGCCTGCTCCCGCGTCGCCGGCATCTGGCGCTTACCCGGGTCCCAGCAGTCCCCCGTGTGCACCGCCACCAGGCTGCTCCGGTCAAGGCCCCGCTCGATCAGCCACTCCGGGGGCGGCAGTCGCCGCTCCTCGGCCTGCCGTCGCTCGGCCTCGCGACGCTCCTCGTCGGCGATCCACCGGTCTAGCTGCCGAAGGCTCGCCCGCGCCTGCTGCTCGACCACGCGGCGCGTGAACTGCAGCAGTTCCAGACGGGACGGGGTATCGCTCACACGTTCGATTATAGAGGGGCGGTTCACAAACACCGAGGCCCCCACATCCAGGAGGACGCTGTTGGCGGTCGCGAACAGCGTGTCCAGCTGGGGCTGCGGGGGCTCCGTGTAGTGAAGAAGGGTGGGTGCGGTCAGCTCCCGGTGTTGTCTTCTGTGTGGCTGTCGGTGCGACTGCGGCGTGCCACGGCGAGGGCGCCTCCACCGGCCGCGATCAGAACGGCCGCGCCGCCGATCAGCCACAGCGTGGCGTCGGCACCGGTGTGAGCGAGAGAGCCCGTCGGCGTCTTCGGTGTGGAGTCGCCGACCGGGGTGGCGGCGATGGCGGAGGTGTCGGTTTCCGGTGTGTCGCTATCCGACGCGGACGGCGTGGCCCTGTCCGTACCGCTGTTCGGCTTGCCTGGGCTGGAGGAGGGGGTGTCGGTGGGCGTGTGCGTGGGCTTACCCGAGGGTTCGGGCTTCGGGGTCGTGGTGGTCTTGGCGTTGGTGACGGTCACGGTCACCGGGTCGCCGGGACCAGCGGTGAACGTCTTGGTGGGCTTGTACAGGTCGTAGCCGGCAGGGGCTTTGATCTCCTTGACCCAGAACTGGGCCTTCCGGCTCGACATGGGCAGCTCTCCGGAGGCCGTGCCCTTAGCTCCCGTGGTCAGAGTGAGCAGCGTCGAGCTGCCGGTGCCGATGTTCACGGTCGCGCCGGGCAGGAGCTTGCCGGTCTTGTCGTCCTTGGCCTGCAGGAGGACCTTGGCGGCCTTGAACGGATCGGTGATCGTCAACCGGGTGGTCGCGCCCGGGGTGACGATGACGTCCTGGTCGGCGACGACCTCGTGCAGCGGGCTGCCGGAGGCCGTCTCCTTGAGCCGGTAGACGCCGGGCGCGAGGTCGGAGAAGGTCAGCTTCCCCTGTGCGTCGGTCTTCCCGGGTCCGGCTTCCTGGCCGGCGGAGTCGAGCAGCAGGAACACTGCGCCGGGCAGGGCGTCTCCGGCTGTGTCCCTGGTGGTGATCTCGACGCTGCCCGCGTCCGCGGCCGGAGTCTCGGCGGCGGCGGAGGCTGAGGGGGTCGGTTCGGTGGGCTCGGCACTCGCGGCCGGTGCCCAGGTGAGGGTGCCGGCCGCGGCGACGGCGATGGCGGCGGCGGATCGGACGAGATGTGCGTGCACGAGGAAGGGGACTCCTTGATCGGTCGGGGGAGGTCAGCGGGCGCGGCTGGCGGGGTGGGGTGCGGACGGCAGAGCGGGCGGCAGATGGCTGGGCGGCTGCGGGGTTGCAGCCGGTGCGACGTAGAGGTGACGACGAGTGTGAAACGGGATCTGCTTCACGGCCCGATGCAGCGGTTCGGTGGAGATCAGCGAGGCGGTGAAAGCCGCAGCGAGGGTGGTGGGCGCGCCGGCAGAGAACTGGGCCTGCCAGTGCGGCTCGCTCGGGTATCCGCCCCAGGCCCGCCAGACCGGACCGTCGGACCCAGTGGTGGCGTACCGGTGACGCACACCGCCAAGGCTCTCTGGTGGCAGAAAGGTCTGCGTACCGTCCGTTTTGACGCTGTGGCTCCAGCCGTGGGTGAGGAGCGGCGTGTACACCTCGTGCGGGGCCGTCGGATCCTCGACCAGGTGGTTCTTGTCGCTGTGGCGGTCTTCGAGGTACAGGTCGAGCAGTTCGGTGTGGACGTCGCGCAGGAGTTCGGCGGGGGTGGTGGCGTCGAAGGTGATCTCCCAGGCCCGCGGGCCGAAGGGGGCACGGTCCATGCCGATGGTCCACGTGTCTGCGCCTCGCTCCTCGGGCTTGGGAGCGAAGCGGGTCCACAGCCGGGCGCAGGGGCTGATGGCGAACACCATCCCTTCGAGTCCCTGGTGAAGGTGCCATCCGTCGTCGAAGGGGAAGGCCCAGATCGTCTCCAGGTCTGCCTGGCCGGGACCGGCGAGGTGACGCGGGAGAACTCTCACGGTCTGGGCAGGGTCGAGATTGTTGAAGGGGTCGCGTGGTGGGTCGGGCAACACGAGGAGATGCTCCTGCTGAGTAGGTGGTGCGGGGATCGGGACGAGGCTCAGCGGGTGCGGGCCCCGGCGGGGGCGGTCGGCGGAGCTGGAGTGCTGCGCGGCGTGGGGCCGGCCGCACGCTTGGGCGCGGAGGCGGCCCAGGCGCCGGGGAACCAGACGGCCGTGTACTGCTCGATGGCGTCGCGCAGCCCGGTGGTGACGGCTCCGTCCCACGGAGGGCGGCCGGGGCGGTGGTAGGTGCCGAAGGTGCCGTACTGCTTGGTGTTCGGAGGGGTGTTGGTGGCTTCGTCGCGGCGGTGGAAGGTTCCGTGGTCCACGAAGCTGAGTGCCACCGCGTCGATCTCCCCGCGTTCCGGGTGGACGACTGCGACACGCAGCCCGCCGTAGGTGTCCGCGTGGATGGTGCGGGTGAAGTCAATCCGCAAACGCAGCGGCGTGCCCGGCACGGGGGCGGCGTAGTAGGTGTTGCCCACGACGGCGTGCTCGTGGAAAGGAAGGCACAGCTCGGTGAAGAACTCGGGAGCCTGCAGGGACACGAGGGTCTCCGGTCGGAGTTGAGTGGAGTCAGCGGCGTTGGCCGGGCAGGGCATGTCGGCTGGTGGTGCTCCAGCGCGGAACGCTGGCCGCGGGAAGCGCGGCCGGGCGGCGGGACGCTGCGGCCCGCCGGACGTCGAGCGGGGTGGGCGTCGGCGGAGAGGGCGGGTGGATCGGGGAAGTCTGGGCGTGGTCCTTGACGTAGCTGGAAGTGTCGTCCCGCCATCGAGGCAGGGGTGCAGGGTCGGCCACGGCCTCGGTCACAGCTCGCAGAAGGGCTGCGGGGGTGTCGGTGCTGGCCGTGGCGTACCAGTAGGGCCGAGCTGAGGAGGTGCCGGCCCACAGGTGCCAGCGCGCGTCGCGGGTTTCCAGCTCGATCGCCGGGTCGAGGTCGCCGGTGGTGTATTCCAGCGTGGCGAGCCCGTCGGGTGCGGTGATGGCGAAGGTCCTCAGATCCGGGCGGTCGAAGCACCAGCCTCGGTTGATGAGCGGGTCAACGGCCTGGAACGGGTCACGGTCGGTGCTTCCGGCAAGCGGGCGGGCAAGGTAGCGGTCTGGGCCCTGCCGGTACGCCTCGGCGAGGGCGGTGGTGAATGCAGTGACGAACTCCGCGGGCGCGCTGTCGTTGAAGCAGACGCCCCAGGCCGGTGGGCCGAAGGCGTCCTTGTAGGCGTTGATGCGCCACAGGCCGTCGTCGTCGCCTTCGGGGAGGTAGCCGAGGCGGACCTTGCCGTCGGGGGCCGTGAGGTAGGCGTTGCCGAGGTGGTCGTGGTGCAGATCCCAGCCGAGGTTGCGCAGCGGGTCGAGGCCGGGGTCGCTGACCGCGGTGGAGCGGGCCAGGTGGCGTGGGGAGACGTAGACGTCGCCGTCGATGGTGTCGTGGTCGTCGTGGGGCACTGAATCCTGGGGGGGGGAGGAAGCGGGTCAGTTCGGGGGCTGCAGGGCGGCTGCGAGGTCGGTGGGGTGGCCGGTGTAGTGCAGGGTGCGCAGGCCCAGGTGGCGGGCTGCATGGCAGTTGTCGTCTCGGTCGTCCACGAAGAGGACGCGGTCGGGGTCTGCGGCGCCGGTGGCGTTCATCGCGTGCTGGTAGGCGGCCGGGTCGGGTTTGCAGACCTGGAGCCGGGCCGAGTAGAAGGCGTGGGTCATCAGGCGGCGCCACGGGCGGCGGTCGAGGACATCGCTGAGGTGGCGGGGTGCGTTCGACAGCAAGACCAGCGGCAGCCCGGACTCGTGGGCCTGGTGGAGAACATCGGTGACGTGATCGTCGATGGACGTCCACATGTCGGTATCGGCGTCGCGGAGTCCACGCAGCCTGCGGGCGCCGGGGTGGTGGCCGAGGACCGTGGCCCAGTACGCGAGGTCGCTGAGGTGGCCTGCGTCGTAGGCGGTGCGGGCGTTCCAGAAGGCGTGCTGGAAGGCGGGGAGGTCGTCCTCGGGCCACAGGGCGGTGCGGGCCAGGCCGAGCCACTGGTCGGTGGTGGGTTGCAGGCCGATGACGCCGTTGTAGTCGAGGATGACGGCGTCCAGGCCCGCGTGGGCAGTGGTGGGTGTCAAGGGGTGGTGTTCTCCAGGGCGCGGTGGGCGAGGGCGGCGACGGCGGCTGCGAGGAGGGCGGGCAGCAGCAGGGCCGTGGGCAGGGTGGTGGCGCTGGCCAGGGCTCCGATAAGGGCCGGGCCGGCGAGGAGGCCGAGGTAGCCGGTGGCGGTGACCGTGGCCACGGCCTTGGCGCCTCCGGCGCCGGCCGCGGTGATGAGCGAGGGGACGGTGGTGGACAGGCCGAGTCCGAAGACCGCCCAGCCCGTCAGCGCCAGTGGGGTGCTGTTCCCGATGACGCCGATGGTGAGTCCGGCCGTGGCGAGAAGGGCTCCTGCCCGTACGACTGTCGGGGCGCCGAAGGCAGCGGTGAGCCGGTCACCGGTCAGCCGTCCGGCCGCCATGGCCGCGCTGTACAGTGCGAACGCGGTGGCGCTCGCGGCCGTCGGGGCGCCCAGGGTGTGCAGGTGCACGGCGGCCCAGTCAGCGGCGGCTCCCTCGCCCAGCAAGCTCGCAGCGGCCAGCGCGGCCAGAAGCCAGAGCTTCCCCGGCGACGAAAGCAGGGGCAGCTTCCCGGCGCCAGCGCGCATTGCGGGTCGCTCTGCGCCGCTCAGGCTTCGGGTGACCGGCACCGCTGCGACAGCGGCCCCGGCCAGGAGGGCGCCTGTTGCGGTGAAGAGTGTGCTGTGCGGGGCCTGGGCGGTGAGGGCGGCCAGGGCGGCGCCGGCGAGGGCGCCGAGGGAGTATGCGGCGTGAAGACCAGACATGATGGGCCGGCCGAACGCGTTCTGGCAGCGGACGGCCGCAGTGCTGGCGGCTACATCGAGGACGCCGTGCGCGAGACCGAACGCGAGAGCCGCCGCCAGCAACGCGGACAGGCTCTCGCCTTGCCCCACCAGGACGAGGCACCCGGCCAGGGCGATGGACCCACTGGTGAGCTGGGCTGGTAGCCGCGCCGGGCGGGCGTAGCGGCCTCCGAGCTGCAGTCCAGCGACCATGCCGACGGCGGCGGCCAGCAGGACCAGGGCCAGCCCTGCGGTGCCGAGGTGGGCAGCCTGCTGCACGGCGGGCATCCGGGCGCCCCACACCGCCATGATGGCCCCCAGGCCGAGGAAATAGCCGGTCAGCAATGCCCGGCTATGCCGGTCAGCCGCAGACACCGCGTTCACGCCGCAGCGCTACGGGGGCCGGAGGTCCGGTCGAGGACCGCGGTGACGGCACGAGCAGCCTGGTCGGCGCGTGCACGCGCCTGCTGGCCGGTGGTGGCGGTGGTGATGAGGTAGCCGATCCGGCCGGTGTACAGGTTACCTCCGTCGGCGGGGAGGAGGAGCTGGTCACCGGGGCGGCACTGGTAGTGCAGCCGGTCCAGCCACGTCGGACGGGGCCCGTCATAGGTGAGGTGGGTGAGGGTGCCGGAGGTGTCCGGATAGAGGAGCCGGATGGCGGCGGCCGAGGACCTGGTGGGCGTGAGGTCGGGGGCACGGTCGCAGGCGATGTCGGCGGCGGCACGGACCAGGTCGATGCCGGTGGCGAGACGCACGAGGTGGCCGATCATGTCTCCGGCCAGGCGAGCGTTGACCTCGATGAGGCGGGGCCTGCCGTCGACGAGGCGCATCTCTATGTGGCTGACGCCGTCGGTGATGCCGAGGGCGTTGATCGCCGCCCGGGCGGCCGGCGCGACGGTCTCCCGGAGCGGGTCGTCGGCGTCCACACTGTGGGCCAGCTGCTCGAAGTGCGGCGGAGGGCTGATGGTCTTGCGGTTGACCGCCACCACCGTGGTGGCGCCGCGGTAGGTGACACACTCCACGGAGATCTCCGGCCCGTCGAGGAACTCCTCGACGAGGACGCTGGTGCTCTCGGTGCCCTGACCGGCCGTCCGTTCGGCCGCCCGGTAGGCGACCGTGAGCTGGTCGCGGTCATCGACGCGGAGCACGCCGATGGCACCCGCGTGTGAGGCAGGCTTCAGCACCACGGGATAGCCGATCCGTTCGGCGGCGGCTTCGGCCTCCTGCCGGGTACGCACGCTCACCGAAGCGGCCGAGGGCACGCCGTGGCGGGCGAACAGCGACCGAGCGGTGGCCTTGTTGCGGCACCCCTGCATCACTTCGGGTGCGGTGGTGGGCAAGCCGAGCTGGCGGGCGAGGCGGGCGGTCGGGACCACGCTCCACTCGTCCCAGGTCATGACACCGGCGAGGTCGTGGCGTGCGGCCAGGGCCCGGCCCCCCGCCAGCAGCGCGGCAGGATCGCTTGGGTCCACGACGGCGTGATCGGTGATGTGCGGCTTCTCCCACGAGGGTTCGGTGCCGGTGAGCAGCACGACGTCGTAGGCGTCGGCGACCTGCTCAAGGCAGTAGCCGCGGTAGTTCTCATCTCCGGGAGCGACGACAAGTACAACAGGGCGAGCGGGCAAGAGGGAATTCTCCGTATCGAGGGACGGCAGGGCAGGAAGAAGGGGGGTGTCTCAGGCGGCGCGGCGCCGGCGCAGCTCGAACGCGTGGGACCAGTGGGGGTGGTCGTCGATGAGGCGACGGGCGTAGAGAGCGGTGAAGTTGTTGTTCAGCCCGGCGACGCCGTACGGGAGTTGGCGTCGCAGGTCTTCGAAGAGGTCCTTGAGGCTGATCCGGGTGGCGCCGGCGGCCAGGCGGCGGGCGGCCATGCGTTCGAGGGATCGGTACACGTGCGGGTTGCGGGCGTCGAAGGCGTGGAACTGCTCGGTGATGGTGCGGCCGGTCGCTCGGTGCGACCCGAGGGCGGCGATGGTCATAGGGGTCCTCCACGGGCGGGACAGCCGGGTCAGGCGCGCAGGGCAGGGTCGGTGCGCAGGCGGGCGAAGGCGCAGAACAGGCCGAGGGTTTGCAGGGCGGCACAGGCGGTGATGACGTGGCCCAGCGCGTCGGGCGGGGTGAGCGCGGTGAGCACGCCGGCGAGGGGGAAGGGCAGCAGGAGGATGAGGATGGTGGCCGACAGGGTGCTGCCGAATGCCTCCGGGGGGATCAGGCGGGAGCGCAGGGTGCGCAGGACGACCGCCAAGCCGCCATCGGCTGCCATCAGGACCGCGACCATGACCAGGTAGGACAGGTAGTCGGGGGCCAGGGCGGCTGCGAGACAGGCGAGCGAAGCGATGACGGAGCAGGCGACTCCCACCGGCCACAGGCCCAGGCGGTCCAACGCGAACCGACAGACGGTGACGGCCACCAAAGTGGCCGCCGCTGCGGCGGACCACACCAGGCCGACGGCCGTGGTGGACTGCCCGAAGTGCTGGACGACGATCACCGGACCGGCTGCCTGGAGAAGGCCGATAGACAGGTTGGACAGGGTCAGCCCGGCCACCAACCAGCCGAGCGCGGGGAGCGCGCGGATGGTGCGCCACCCGGTGACGAGCCCGGCGCCGGGCCGCCCCTTCGGCGCGCGGGCCGGGGCCACGGGTGAGGGCGGTGTGCGCAGGGCGAGCAGCGCGGCAAGCAGCGAGAGCACGGTGACCACCGCGAGCATCGACGGCGGCCCGGCGAGCAGCAGCACGCCGGCGAGCGCCGGTCCGGCCAAGGTCGCCGTCTGGTCGATGCCGAGCAGGGCAGCCTGGACACGGTGAGCCCGAGGTCCCGCTCGGCGGCCGGCGGCGGCACCTGCAGTCTCGACGGCGATGTAGCTGAACTCAGTGAGCACACCGGTCGCCGCCGCCAGCACCATCACCGTCACGCTCGCCGCAGCACCGGACGGGTAGAGGTACAGCAGGACAGCGCCGGTGGCGAGAGCCAGCGCCCGTCCCAGGGAGGCGAGGTGGAAGACCACCGAGGCGCCGCGTCGGTCGACGATCGACCCGGCCCACCCGAACGCTGCCAGGCGCGGGATCCACTCCAGGGCGAAGGCGGCCCCTGTCAGTACGGCGGATCCAGTCGTGGCCAGAACGAGCAACGGGATGCCGTAGGTGGACATCGCGAATGCCAACGCGTCCGCCGTGCGCGGCAGGTAAATGCTGCTCATCAGCCCGGCCGTGTGGCGTGCGTGCCGGGGTGTGACCGCTGCGCTCACGCGGCCCGCTCGGGCTCGGCCCTGGTCACCTGGGGGTTGCCGGCCAGCCACTGGATCAGGTGCGTGCGGACGCGCGCTAGGTCCGCCTCAGCCTCCGCGCTGATCGGGTGCGCGTCGGGCAGGGGTGCGGGGCGGTCGGCGTTCCCGGGGGTGAGTGAGGGTGCCAGCAGGCCGAGAACGTGCTGGATGCGGCTGCTGAACTCGCAGACGGCGGCGGGGGCCGAGTGACGCCGCGCCCACCGGGCTAGCGCGTCGTACAAGTCGGCCAGTTCCATCCCGGAGTCCGTGAGTTCCAGACCGGCGCCGGGCGCGACCCGGACGAGGCCGTGGGCACGGGCCGTGTCGGATGCACTGCGCAGTTGGTGCGCGGAAAGGTCGGGCAGGGTGCCGGCGAGCCGTCGCGGCGGTATGGCGCCGTTGTCGTCGATCTCGGTGACCAGACGGATCAAGGAGCGTGAGGCCAGCAGGTCGATGACCTGGCGCGCTTCGGCAGGGGGGAAGGAAGTGCTCATCGGCGCGGGCCTCCCGCCGGGATGGCTGCCGTCGGGCGGCCGGTGGCAGCGTGCGAGAAGAGGTCGCGGTGGTGCCACACCGGGGACGACCCAACCGCCCGAGCAGGTGGAAGCGCCACGGGCGCCGGCCGTGACGGGCTGCTGACCCACGGCCTCGGCGCGCTCTTGGCCTGCGGCTGCCCCCAGACGGGGTGGCTGGCTGCCTGGTCGAGGGGTTGCCCGGCGGACCAGGCGGACAGCGTGCCGAGGACGGGGCCCAGGGCGTCGCCGGCGGCGGACAGCCGGTAGGGCCGGCCGTTTCCCTCGGTATCGGCCAGACCGTCGGCAACGAGCTGGCGCAACGGCGGATAGATGTTGGTCCAGTCGCTGCTGGGCATCACGATCCGGGCCAGAACCCGGCCACTGACCTCCTTACGCGACTTGAGCACCCACAGGATGGCGGCGGCATGGCGCCGGGTGAGCAGGGTGAGGCTGTCTTCGATCTGCTCGATCGCGGCCAGCGGGCGCTCCGCCTTCTCCAGGTGCTCTTCGGCCCAGGTGACGATCATCGGCAGGATCGGCAGCAGGGCAGCGGCTCGCTCGGTGTGGCCGTAGGTAACGTGCCGTGCGGTGTGTTCGGTGCGCTCGACGAGACCGGCGTCGCACAACGACTTCAACTTGGGGTGGAGCTGGCCGTTCTGCAGCCAGGACACCTTGGTCGCCAGCTCGCTGTAGCGCAGCGGCGGGCCGGAGAGGGCCAGCAGGATCCTCACGTTCCAGCGCGGGGTGATCATGGCGAGGGCCTCGGTGACCCGGGCGATGTCGGCGTCGGCATCGGGGGGCAGAGCAGTGATGGCCAAGGGAGGAACTCCTGGGTGAAAGAAGGGGGAATCGCCTGGGGGTCGGGTCAGCGGCTGTGCGCCGCGCTCTGCGCCATAAGGGGCGCGGCCGGAGCAGGCGGCGCGGGAGTCGGAGAGGCAGACGTCGGGGCCGGGACGCGGGCCAGGCTCTGCAGGACGGCTGCGACCGATGTGGCCTGGGCCTCGCGGACGGCGACGGCTTCGGCGAGCCGGCGGGTGCCGTCGAGGAGGTGGGACACCTCGTGCGGGCCGATCTGCCGCTCGGGGTGGACGAGCCGGGCCAACTGGTCGCGGTGGAAGTCGATGCTGCGCTCGGCCAGGGCGAGGGCGCCGTGCATGCCGAGCAGGGCGGACAGCATGCCGGGTGGCTGTTCCTCTGCATGGGCTTCGAGGTCGGCGAGCGGTGCGCCGTACAGGTCCTCGATCCGGTCGGCTATGTCGGTGGACGTGAGGTGGGGCAATCGGGGGCTTTCACGGTCGGCGGGCCCGGGCCGCCCCGGCACGCTGGGGTGCCGGGGCGGCAGACAGGGGCAGGGTGGCGGTGGCCTTGAGCTGTGCCGTGCGAGCGGGCCGGGTTTGCTTTGCAGGCGGGGGCATGGTGCGCAGCAGCTCGCCGAGGGCTGCGCGGTAGCCGTCGCGGGCCTCCAGTGCTGCTTCCAGCCACTGCGTGTCGAAGCGGAGCTTGTCCGCCGACAGTTCGCCCATGTCCCGCTCGGGGTCCATGTCGGCATGGACGCGGTCGCGGACGCGGGCGACCTGCTCCTCGGTGAGCGCCAGGAACGAGCGCAGCTCCAGGGCACGGGCTAGCTCGGGTGAGGCATCGTGGCCGGCAGCAGCCTCGTACAGCTCGGGTACCGGGTTCCCGAAGACCTTCTGCAGGTCGGTGTCCATGGTGCTGGCCTTGTCCCGGCTCATCGGGCGGACCTCGCCGGCCGCCACGCCGACGCCGGTGCGAGTGTCCCTGACGGCCGGTTGGGGACGCTGGTCTGCACCGCCGGGCCGCTTCGGGGCCGGAGGCGGGCCAGGCGCTCTGCGGCGAGGTCCTTCTTTCCCGGGGCGTCCGGGTCGAGGAGCCACCGCACGACCATGGCCCGGCCGTCGCGGGTGGTGACGGCGGCGTTCACCCGATGGGCGAGGCCCATCGTCGGGTCGTCGACCTCGCTGGGCTGGGTCTCAAGGGCGGCGAGGAGGTCTTCCTCTGCGCGCTCCAGCACGGACTGGGCCTCGACGAGAAGGCCGTGCCACTTGACGACGTCGGTGGCGTTGGGGTTCGCGGTCGGAGCGGCGGCGACTGCGGCCTTCAACTGGTCCATGCCCATGTCGAAGCGGGCCTCGATCCGTTCGGTGAGTACGCCCACGACATCCGCAGACTCATCGGATATGCCGTCGGTCAAAAGGGATCTCCTGTTCTGGATGGGCCGGTGCCTGCGGAATGTGAGGGGCGGCTGTACTCGATGCCCCCGCCGCTGGGCGGGACGTGCTGGATCCGGTCAGTCAGTCCAGACACATGCGGACGTCGCGGTAGACGTAGGTGCCGGAGACCCAGCCCTTGACGCCGGTCGTCTTGTCCGTGATGTAGAGCCAGTTGCCGCTCTTCTTGGACACGCTGAACTTGTGGCTCTTGTAGAGCACACCGAGCGCGGTGGACTTCGAGCTGGCCTTGGACCGGATGGTCACGGCCTTGGTGTGCACCGCGTACGGGAGCGGCGGCAGGTTGTGGCAGCTCACGGCAGGGGTGGC
The DNA here is from genome assembly GCF_040635175.1 of Streptomyces sp. NPDC006997. NCBI lineage: Bacteria > Bacillati > Actinomycetota > Actinomycetes > Kitasatosporales > Streptomycetaceae > Streptomyces > Streptomyces sp. NPDC006997. Next base: position 41,435 of record NZ_JBEYHH010000002.1, on the reverse strand, counting down.
GGTTGCTGCGGTGGGTACGGTCGCGGCGCTGGCGGGCGTGGCGGACAGCGCCGGCAGCGCGAGCGTGCCGAGCATCGCCGCGGATATGGCGATTCGGGTGGAGCGCATGCGGAAGAAACCTCCGTGAAGGCACAGGGAATGCGGGGAAGTGGCCGCAGGAGTTGTCCCGGCGGCTGTATAAGAGTCCGGAGAATCGGCGGTTTGGCTAACCGGCGATCGTCGGCTATGTTGCGCCGCCCGCGACTGGAACTGCGCTCAGCGAGAGCGGCCGGGCGGGTGTGGGGCAGGGGCCTTCGCTACACCTGCCGGGCGGCTGGGGGTGGCTGCCGGGCGGATCGGCGGGAGCGGCCCGGCCTTGCCGGTGAGGCGGTCGTCGCACCACTGCAGGGCCTCACCGGCCGTGTCGAAGCCGCCCTCCCGCAGGGTGTGCGTCCACGTCTCGGTATCGACCTCCTCGACCACCACGCGGAACGGGCTGGGGACTTGCTCGTCCTGTGCACGCAGTACCACGCCGATGACCATGTCGTCCGGGTCGTCGCTGGTGTAGGAGTAGCCCATGGCGTAGTGGTCGCCGTCGCCGACGAGGCGTCGCTCCAGTGCTCGCGTGGCCTCGTCCGCCGGTGGCGGGCCCAGTTCGGGGTGGAGGCCGATGGCGTCGGGCGGGCAGCCGCGGTGGATGAGCCAGGACTGCGCCATCGCAGGCAGCGGCAGCTGAGTGTGCTCGAAGCTGAACATGCCTTTTTCGTGGTCCCGTTGCAGATGCACGGCGAGCACCTGGGGCATGCCGGGGCGTACCCAGGTGGCGGTGCGGTCGAACAGCACGTAGTAGCTGTTCGGGCCGTCGTGGTGTTCGGCGAGGGGGACGAGCATGTCCTCGTGGACAGCGACCTTGCGGTAGAAGTCGAGGTACCTCTCCTCGTCGGAGTCGAGGTCGTCCAGCTCGAAGTCGACGTGGGGGATGGTCTTCCGGGCCGGCGCCGGTTCGGTGGGGGACAACAAGAGCCTTTCGGTGGATCGGTGCAGTTCAGCGCCGCTTCGCTGGAGTGGACGGCGGGGCGCCGGGGCGAGCCGGGCTCGTCGGCGCATGCGTTGCAGGAGTCCGGCGGGCGTCCAGCAGTGCGGCTCGTCCGGCGTCGGTGAGGGAGACGGGCTGGCCGGCGTGCACAGGGTGGCTGGTGTCCCGGACGGTGAGGCCGGCGCGTTCCAGCTGCTGCATCTGGGGATAGGGGATGCGGGTGCCGGAGGAGGCGGTCACGGACAGTCGGCCTGTCAGCAGGTGTTCGTGGAGCTTGGCACCGCCGGCGATGGCGAGCAGTGCCGCCCGGTCGTCGGTCGAGAGTCGTCCTTCGTCGGGCGTCGATGCTGCGGCGGCGGCCTCGATGGCCTCCAGGGCGGCGAGCACCTCTTGGGCGGCGGCGTCGCGCGCGTTGGCGGCTTCCTCTAGCTGGTCCACGGTGCGGTCGATGCGTACGAAGAGGGCACCGTCGACAGGGAACTCACCGCTCGTGAGACGGTTGAGCAGCTTGAGGTAGAAGGTGACGCCGATCTGGGCGTTGGCCAGGGTGCGGTGCCGGTCGACCAGCTGGGTGTGTGGCTCGTCGAGGGCGCCGCGGTCGCGGTAGGTCCACAGGGTGTCGATGTCGTGGCCGGTGACCGCTTCGAGGCGGTGGTCGAGCTGCGTGACCGCACGCCGGGTGGGTGTCGGCGCGGGTTGAGGGGGCATGGGCGGCGCTCCGTGCGTTCAGCGGGTGGGATGGTGTGCGGGGTTGGGTGCGGGACGGGGCAGGCCAGGCAGTGCGGCAGGCGGCGGACCGGGCCGGGGCTTGGGAGGACGGGTGGTCAGCTGCGGGGAACGCGAGCGGGCCGCGTGCGTCCGAGCGCTCAGCGGCCGGCGGGTCATCCCCAGGCGGCGGCCGACCTCGTCGTAGACGTCGTTGCCCGCACGCGGCCGTACCGCGACGACGTGGATCTCCTTGGGGTGGGCGGATTCCGCGGGCGCCGGGCGGACGCCGTAGACGACGCGCCAGTCCTTGCGGCGGTCCACGAACAGCTTCCGGAATCCCTCCAAGTCGCCGTCGAGGCGCTGTCCGAAGCGCTGGGCGTTCACGACTTCCTGCAGGTAGGCGAGGGTGAGGTCGCGGATATCGCTGGGGGCCTGAAGGAGATCGGTCAGCGCGCGAGGGTCGAAGCTCAGTCCGAAGGCGGGCTGTCCCGCTCCCGCGGTCATGGCGTCGGCTCGCCCGGCTCGGCAGTGCCGGCGCCATCCGCCGTGGCCGCGGTCTCGGTGCGCACGGACGGCGGCGGGCCGGGCAGGAGACGGTGAGCGGGCCGGTCGGGGGAGGTCATGCAGGCCGACAGCGGTCCGCCCGGCGCGCGAATCGCGGCGACGGCGTGGGTGAGGAAGTCGCGGTGCCACACGAACAGGCCGGAGAGCCCGGCTTCGGGGTCCTTGTGCTGCTGGTAGGCGAGCCACAGGGCGTGGAGCCAGGCCACGACGTCGTCGTGTTCCTGCCACTGAAGGCACCAAGGTGCCGCGGTGGTGACCTCCGCTCCGTAGACCGGGAGGAAGAAGTCGTCGACCCAGTCCGAGAGGGCGTCGAGTTCGTCTTCCCGTTCCTCCCCGTCGAGTTCCAGGATCGGGCGAGGCTCCGGCGGAACGGCGGCCGGAGGCCCGCCGAGTCCCGGCATACCGAACGCGGCGAACGGTGACCCGCTCGGCGCCGGCGCGGATGCGAGGTGGTCGAGCTGCTGAGCCTGTTGCGCCGACTGCTCCATGAGCCGCCGCACGCTCGCCTCGATTCCCTCCAACTGCGGATCCGGAATACGAACCGGCTCCAGCTCCCCATCGTCAGACGGCCTTGCGGATTCGGACATTGAAAGTTCAGCCTCCTACGAGACACGGGTTGGGAGAAAGGCGAAGGCGTCCTTGCACGGACCGGGCAGTGAAATTGCACGTCCACTCCGGCGGTGCTCCGCCGGCGGCTCAGCAGGGAGCCGGTTGCCTTGGCGGCAGGAGAGGACGCGGCTCAGGTTGCGAGAACCACGTCGTCCTTGGTGAGGGTGGCGCGGATCGTCTCGGTGAGCCGGTCGGCCGCGATCGACGCGTAGTGCTCGGTCTTCTCCACGCCGATGAAGTCCCGGCCTTCCAGCAGGGCGGCGACGCCCGTGGAGCCGGAGCCGGCGCAGAAGTCGAGGACCGTGCCGCCTTCGGGGCTGATCTTGACCAGCTCGCGCATCACCTCCACCGGCTTCTGCGTGATGTGCTGGCGCTTGGACCCCGAGGGCTGCGAAGCCGAGTACATACCCGGTAGGTAGACCGGGTTCCGGGAGCCGTCGATCGGCCCCTTGGACGCCCAGACGATGAATTCGCAGTTCTGGGTGAACCGGCCCTTCTGGGGCCTGGCCTGCGGCTTGTGCCAGGCCAGCACACCCCGCCACAGCCACCCGGCCGCCTGGATCGCGTCCGTCGTCGTGGGGAGCTGGCGCCAGTCGGTGAACAGCAGGGCGGTCCCGCCGGTCTTCGTCAGCCGGTGCGCTTCGGTCATGATCTGCGTCAACCAGAAGCCGTAGGAGCGCTGGTCCATGTTCTCGCCGGTGAAGTCGGCAAGGTCGTTCTTGGCATCGGCGGAGGTGTACTTCTGCTTCGCGGAGCGGGTGGTGCGCTCCTTCGCGGTCCGGCCGCCGCTGTTGTACGGCGGGTCGGTGATGACGGAGTCGACGCAGCCGTCCGGTAGGCCGGAGAGAACGGCCAGAGCGTCGCCCTGGTGCAGGGAAAAAGGCAAAGAGGAACCCCTATTCGGGTGCGGAAATCGCGGAGGGAAACCCCGCCTCACACAGGAGTCCTCGCGGGCCGAAAGCAGGCATGCAGAAGCCCGTGGCCGCAGACCGAGGAGGGCGAGGGGGAGTCAAAAAACTGTAGAGGCGAATCCGCCGACGACCAAGAAACCCTTACCGATGTACCGGTTTCCGGCACCTCACGCCGAGCTTTTTGGCCAACCGCCGATCCGCACCTACTGTTTTTGAACCGCCCGGCGCACACCGCCGCTGGCTACATCCTCGCCACACCTCACGGAGATACCCCTGCCCCGGCACACCTAGCTCACAGCACGGCCGCGCGGAGCGAGCGGCAACTCCCCCGCACCGGCCCGCCTCCGATCGCCCACCCCGGCTGCCGCGCCCTTCCACCACGCCTCGCGAACGCGACACGCCGGACACCACATCCCGAAGGACTCGTTCATGACGTCTGACCACCCATCCATGCCCGAACCCGCTGACCGGCGAGCGGTCCGCTCGGGTTGAAGGCACTCGCCGCCGGCATCGGCGTCGTCTTCCTCTCCCCGATCCTGCTCGCCGGCACCGGCATGATGCTCGCCTCCTCCGCCGAAGCCGTACAGAGCAGCAGCTCCTTCAGCAACTGCCTGACCGACATCGACAGCGACAAGGTCGCCGAGCAGGTCATCAAGATCCTCGACGGCGCGTCCGGCAAGGACGTTGACATTGAGGGCCTGGACCTGCCCGCCGAGCAGGTCCCCAACGCGGCGACGATCGTGGCCGCCGGCCTCTCGCTCGACGTTCCCAAGAAGGGCCAGATCATCGCGCTCGCCACGGCGATGCAGGAGAGCCGGCTGCGCAACCTGGGCTACGGGGACCGCGACTCCCTCGGTCTCTTCCAGCAGCGTCCGTCCCAGGGGTGGGGCAGCGCCCAGCAGATCCGCGACCCAACCTACGCGAGCGAGCAGTTCTACAAGCACCTGCTCAAGGTGGACGGCTGGCAGCAGATGACCGTCACCCAGGCCGCGCAAGCCGTGCAGAAATCCGGCCTGCCGGACGCGTACGCGCAGTGGGAGAACCTGGCCACCGCGCTGCAGGCCGCCATCATCAAGACCTTCCCCGGCGCCGGGGATGCCACGGATGACAAGGACGAGAAGCCGTCGACCAGTACGACCGGCTGCGCGCCGGGCCAGGACGGTTCCGGCTTCGGCCGCATCCCCGAAGGGAGCGTCCCCAAGGGCTACTCGATCCCCAAGGACGCCGACCCGAAGGCCCGTAAGGCCATCGAGTGGGCGATGCACCAGCTCGGCACGCTCTACCAGTGGGGCGGATCCTGCACCAACGCGCACGGCCCCGACCCCATGGGCCGCTGCGACTGCTCCAGCCTGATGCAGCAGGCGTACGCCCATGCTGGCATCACGCTCACCCGCACCACGTACACGCAGGTCAACGAAGGCAAGGCTGTCTCGCCCGCTCACCTCAAGCCCGGCGACCTGATCTTCAGCCGCGGTACCGCCGCACGGCCCGAGCACGTCGGCATGTACATGGGCGAGGGCCTCGTGATCGAGGCGCCGCGCACCACCAAGCCGGTCCGGATCACCCCGATCAAGGACTGGGACATTCTCGCCGTCCGCCGCGTCCTCTGACGCCGCCCCGCCCGGTGTCAGCCCGGGCGGGCCGGGCTGACGCGGCCACTTCCGTGCCCTTCGCTCGCCTCTCCCTCCGCTTTCACCTTCCCGTTGGGCCTCGCCGGGCCCGCGTAAGCAAGGAGCCTCGCACCACCTATGTCCGTCCCTCTCGCAGACCGCGTCATCCAGCTCGCCTACGACCCAGGAATCACGCCCAAAGGCGGCGGGCTGCCTGGCCTCGCCGTGCTGAAGAACGTGGTCAACAGCATCAACATGTTCGGGATCATCGCCGTCGTCGGCGCCCTCGCCGTCTCGCTAGGCGTATGGGCCTGGGGCCACCACACCGGTGGACACCAGGCCGAGGCCAACGGGAAGAAGGGCGCCGTCGTCGCCGCCGGCGCCGCCCTCGGTCTGGGTGCCGCGAACGGCATCGTGGCCTTCTTCTCCGGCCTGGGATCGCAGGTCCACTGATGCGGAAACGCTTCCCCTCCTCTTCGCTGTCCTCGTACGGCTCGGGCTGGTCGACGAACCAGCGCATCGCGATCGGCGCCACCGTTGTCGCCGTTCTACTTGCCCTCGCCGGGGTCGTTGCCCTGCTGACCGGCGGTGGCAACGGCCAGCAGACTCCCGATGCCGCGCCACCGGCTCCCACGGGCGGCCCGTCCCACTCCGAGGCTGCTCCCAAGCCTTCCTCCGGGTCCGGGTCGGTGCCCAAGCCGCCGCAGATCGCCGAGCCGGTCGCCTACGCCAAGGCAGCGGCCCAGATGCTCTGGTCCTACGACACCCGCGACACCAGCCGCGACCAGCAACTCGCCGGCATGCGCGCCTGGATGACCACCGAGACCAAGTACGCCGACTGGACCTCGGTCGCTGGCCAGGTCCCCGACCCCGTGCTGTGGTCACGGATGGCCGACCAAGACCAGCACGCCACCGCCCACATCACCGAAGGCCACTACCCCGGCGCGTTCAAACAGGCCCTGGCCGAGGATCCGTCCGCGATCACCGAGGCGTACATCTACGTCGTCACCGTCAACGGCAAGCAGACCCTCAGCTGGAAGAAGGGCGGCGGCGGAGCCGAGGAACGCGCCGTGACCCTGGCCGTCCAGTGCCGCCCGAACCACGACTGCACCCTGGCCGCCATCGCACCGAGCGTCACGCAGTGACCCGCGCCTGAGACACGAAAGGAGGAATAACTCCTCGTGGGTTTCTGTGATTTCCCCCTGGCGGACAAACTGTGCGCCGTCGGCGACGCGGTGGACTTCGCCTCGGACCCGGGCAAAGCCATCGGTGACTGGATGGCGAAGTCCGCCGGTGAACTGGCAGCCGCCGCAGCCGACCTGGCCGCCGAAGCCGTCAACACCACCACCAAGGTCGATCTGAACGCCGGGTGGTTCCGCGACAACTACGAAATGCTGTTGCCGCTGGGCCTGGTCCTGCTGGTCGCCACCTTCTGCGCGCAACTGGTCCGGGCCGCCATCAGACGCGACGGGCAAGCCCTTACCCAAGCATTCACGGGCACCGCGTCCGGAGTCCTGTTCGCCTTCTGCGCCATCGCCCTGACCACAGTCGCCATCGAGGTCGTGGACGCCGTCAGCGACGGCCTGTTCAAAGCCGCACACCTGAACATCGAATCGGCCGTGCGCCGCGTGGTGAAGGTCAGCCAAATCGGGGCGCTGTCCGGTCTCGGCTGGCTCGTCCCGGTCGTCACCGGGCTCGGCGCCGCCATCGGCGCCTTCCTCTACTGGTGCGTGATGATGGTCCGCAAGGTCGGCATCCTCGTCATGGTCACCCTCGCGGTCTTCGCCTCCGCCGGCGGCGGCTGGGAAGTCGCCCGGCGCTGGCGCAAGGGCTGGATCGAAGCCACCGCCACCCTCGTCGTCTCCAAGCTCCTGATGACCGTCATCTTCGTCCTCGGTATCGCCGCCATGGGCAAGACCGAAGCCAATGACGGCATCGCCGCGCTCGCCGACGTCATGTCCGGCATCGTGATCATGGTCCTGGTGCTGTTGTGCCCGTACGCCGTCTTCAAATTCGTGCACTGGGCAGCCGACGGCACCGACGGCGAGTCCATCCACCGTGCCGGTGGCGCCGGGGCCCAGATCGCCAAGGCCCACGCCGAGAAGGCCGCCCGCAAGGCCGCCGCAGCCGCAGCCACCGCCGGAACCGGTGGCGCCGCAGCCGGAGCAGGTGGCGCTGCCGCCATGGGGAGTGCCGCACCGCAAGGCCCCGACGGCGGCGGATTCCCCGGCGACGTCGCCACCGACCCGACCGGCGGCGAAGGCAAGGACGGTTCGCAGGGCGGTGGTACGGGAGGCTCGCCCGGCGGCGATGCCGTCAAGTCCGGCCTGGAGAAAGCCGTCCAGCCCGCGCCGACCAGCGTGTCCGACGACACCAGCGGCCAGGTGGGAGGCACCCCAGGTTCTGGCGGATCCGGCGCGAATGCCGCGTCCGGCCAGGGCGGCGGATGGCAGACCACTCCGCCGACAACGACACCGCCTCCACAGGGCGCACCCCCGTCCTCCGGCTCACAGGACGCCGCGTCGAGCGGGTCGGCACCGCCGCCGCCTCCGACCGGCCTCTGACCCCTGCCCGACACCCGGGGGCGGGACGTGCACACCACCTCCCGCCCCCGGCCTCCACCCGCGCCTCCAGGACCCGCCCCCATGACTGACCTCTCTGTTGCTCCGGTCACGGTGAAGTTCCCCCACCGGAGCCGCCGCGGCATCCTCCTCGGCCTCTCCCTGCCCCAACTCGTTCTCGTCTCCTGTTCACTGGCCCTGCTGCTAATGACGGTGATCTCCACCGGGCTACTCGGCGCCGTTGCCCTGGCACCGCTGTGGGCGGCATCCGGCGCACTCGTCGCCATCCGCCGCCACGGCCGCTCCCTCATCGACTGGGCACCGATCGTCACCCGGTACACGCACCGCCGCCGCACCGGCCAGACCCTCTGGCTCGCCCGGCCCGTCACCCGACCAAGGCAGGACGGCGTCCTCCACCTTCCCGGCACCGCCGCCTCCCTGAAGGTGGTCACCCCCGGCGACTCCGCCAACCAGGCTGCGGCCGTCCACGACCCGCACCAGCAAACCCTGACCGCCATCGCCCGCGTCACCAGCCGCGCCTTCGCCCTCCTCGACCCCGCCACCCAGAACCACAACGTCACCAGCTGGGGACGCGCCCTCGCCGGCATCGCCCGCACTGGGCACGTCGCCACCGTCCAGGTACTGGAGCGCACCGTGCCCGACAGCGGTGACACGCTCACCCGCCACTGGACCCAGAACGGGCAACCCCAAGCTCCCGTCGCTGGGCAGGTCTACTCCGAACTGGTCGCCTCGGCCGGCCCGGCCGCCGCTCCGCACGAGACCTACCTCGCCATCTCCCTCGACCTCAAAGCCGCCCGGCGCCTGATCAATCAGGCCGGCGGAGGGCTGCCCGGTGCGTTCACCGTCATGCAGCAGACCACCGCCTCCATCGCCCAGGCCGCCCGCAACGCCGGCCTGATGGTCACCGGCTGGCTGAGCGCGCGGGAGATCGCCGCCGTCATCCGCACCGCCTACGACCCCAAGGCGCTCGCCGCGCTCCAGCAATGGTCCGAGACCGGCCGTGCCGAGGCCGACCCCGCAGCCGCCGGGCCCGTCGTGCAGTTCGAGGAGTACGACCGCCTCGCCACCGACAGCGCGCGGCACGCGACGTACTGGGTGGAGAACTGGCCGAGGACCGAGATGGGGGCAGGGTTCCTGCACGGGATCATGTTCACGGCCGGTGTGCGCCGCAGCCTCTCCCTTATCTACGTGCCGCAGGGGCTCGAGTCGGCACTGCGGGACGTCCAGCGCAAGAAGGCCGCGATCATCGCCGACGCCAACGAGCGCGCCCGCCGCGGGCAGGTCGACTCCGAAGAGGATTCCGTCGAGTACGCCGACGTCAAGACCCGCGAACGCCAGCTCATCGCCGGGCACGCGGACGTGGCACTGACCGGCCTGGTCACCGTCACCGCCGAGACCGACGCGCTCCTGGACGCCGCCTGCGCACAGATCGAGACCCACGCCGTCACCTCCGGCGTCGATCTCCGCAGGCTCAACTACCAGCAGTCGGACGCCTTCGCCCTCTCCGCGCTCCCGCTCGCCCGCACCGCCCTGTGAACCAGAGCGTGCCCTGGCCCACTGCCCTCCGGATCACCCGCGACGGGACTCCCGTCGCCGCCCTGCCGACCGGCAGGAAGGACCACCACCTTTGACCTCTCCCCCGCGCCCCGACGACGCGCACCCCTACCTCCGCGCCGCGAGCGCCGGCATCCGCCACCACGCACGAGCCCTGGCGCCGTCGGACGCAGACCCGCCCAGGCCCGTGGACCGTCCGCACATCGACGTACTGCACGCCCACCTCACCGCTCTGCTCCAGCTTCTGGACCTGCTCGCCGACCACACCCGGCCCCCTCACCCGGCCGCCGGACGCCACCTGGCCACCGCCCACACCAGGCTCTGGCAAGCCACCACCGAAGTCCACGCCGCCTTCCATCTGCTGCCCGGCACGACCGAGGCCACCACCGCGACGAGCGCCTGTCATCCGGAACGGCTCCCCGAGGGCCCGCCCGTGCTGACGATCTGCCAACGCCACCTCGCCGCCGGACACGTCGTCCGCCGCAAGACCACCCCCACCGACCTCCGCCCGCACACCACCGCCTGCGCGCGATGAGCACCACCCGCAGAATCGAGGGCCCCCGATGAGCCACCGGCCCGCCCGTCGCGCCCGCCGCGCGTCCGCCAGCCCGCTGTTCACCCCCCACGGCACCGACCGCGCCAGCCGCAAGGCCGCCCGCCGCCAGCTCGCCGAGGCCGCCGCCAAAGCCCGTGCCGAAGCCAGCGCCCACCAGAGCGAAAGCACCCGCCCCGAGCAGCAGATGCCCGTCCCGCTCTACCCACCGAGCGGACGCCCCGGTCCCGCCTCCGCCCGCGGGAACCGGCTGAAACTTCCGGCCCACCGCATGACCACCGCCGTCGCGGCCGGCGCCTATCCCTTCCTCGCCGAAGGCGGACTCGGCGCCGAGGGCATCTACATCGGCCGCGACGTCCACGCCGAGGCGTCATTCGTCTTCGACCCGTTCGCGCTGTACGGCAAGGTCGAGGGGTTCACCAACCCGAACCTGCTGCTCGCCGGCGTGATCGGCCAGGGCAAGAGCGCGCTGGCCAAGTCTTTCGCGCTGCGGTCGGTCGCCTTCGGGTACCGCGTCTACGTCCCGTGCGACCCGAAGGGCGAGTGGACTCCGGTGGCCGAAGCCCTCGGCGGCCGGTCCGTCGCCCTCGGGCCCGGACTGCCCGGACGCCTGAACCCCCTGGACGCAGCCCCGCGCCCGGACAGCGTGGCCGAGGCCGACTGGGTCGGCGAGATCCGCAAGCGGCGCCTGCTCCTGCTCGGCTCCCTGGCCCGGACCGTACTGGGCCGGGACCTGATGCCCATGGAGCACACCGCCCTGGACGTCGCCCTCGACGCCGTCGTCACCCGCGCCGCCGACACACACCGCACCCCGCTTCTCGGCGACATCGCCGCCACCCTCAACAACCCGACCGACCTCGATGAGGCCGCCGGGATGATGTCGGGCCAACTCGGCGACGCAGCCCGCGACCTGGCCCACGCCATGCGGCGCCTGGTCCACGGCGACCTGGCCGGCATGTTCGACGCCCCCTCCACCGTGAGCTTCGACCCCAACGCGCCGATGCTCACCATCGACCTGTCCCGCCTCGGCGGATCAGGAGACGACACCGCCCTCGTCCTCGCGATGACCTGCGCGAGCGCCTGGATGGAATCCGCCCTCTCCGACCCCGGCGGCGGCCGACGCTGGATCGTGTACGACGAGGCATGGCGCCTGATGCGGCACGTCGGCCTGCTCCAGCGCATGCAAGCCCAATGGAAACTCTCCCGCGGCCTCGGCATCGCCAACCTCATGGTGATCCACCGGCTGTCCGACCTGCTCACCGCCGGCGACGCCGGATCACAGGGCCGCGCCCTGGCCGAGGGCCTCCTGGCGGACTGCTCCACCCGGATCATCTACCGCCAGGAGACCGACCAGCTTCACGCCGCAGCCTCCCTGCTCGGCCTGACCTCCGTCGAGATGGACGCCATCGCCCACCTCAACCGAGGGCGCGGACTGTGGAAAGTCGCAGGTCGGAGCTTCATCGTGCAGCACCTCCTGCACAGCCACGAACTGGCGCTCTTCGACACCGACGCCCGTATGCACTGAGGAGCAAAAGGCCCGTGAAGCCCGATTTCCAACGCGCCCTGATACCGCGCGACGACGCGCTCCACCTTATCGGCGCCCTCAACGCCATGAAGGACAAACTGCACGACGCCGCCCAGCGGTGGGAGCTGCTCGACGAGAACGGGCACGTTCCGGTCGCGCCGTCCTACACCGCGCTGCTCCAGCACGCCACCGATGCGCAGGACCTCTCACGCGAGGTCCTCCGCCTGGCCGACGCCTTCGCCCGGAGCCCTCACCACACCACCCGGACCGGCCGGACCGTCCTGAAGCGACTCGCCACGGCCGCGACCATCTCCAGCCACGCAGCCCCGCACTTCACTGAGACCGCAGAGGCCGCCCTGACCCTGCACCAACCCCACCGACCGGCACTACCTCACGAATCGCATGGTCATCGACCACGCCTCAGCGCGAGCCTTTCTGCGGCGTGCCTCGGAATCCCTCCGCGACGCAGCCAAGGAACTCGACGACCACCTCGGCGTCCAGCGCTTCCTTGCGCCTCTGACCCGCCGGGAGGGACCGCCGGAACCACCGCCGTCCCGGCCTGGCGGTCTCCACCGCTGACCGCACCAGAGCCGTGAGCTGCTCGTGCAACAGATCGCCACCCCGGTGCAGTCCGCCCGCAACGACCCGCAGCCCGCACCAGCCCCGAAGGACTCCTGCATCATCCCCCGCGACCCAGACTTCGAGCTCTACGACAACGTCGGCCGCGACGCCGACCAGATCCAAGCCGCCCGGTACAACCTCGCCACCCGCGGCGACTTGAAGCGGTGGGCACAACGCGACGCACAGCCCTTCCGCGCCGCGTACCCCCTACCCGACCAGCCCTGGCCAGCGCCCGACCTCACCCCGTACCTGGACGCCCTCGCCGCAGCCCGGACCCCGGCGGAGATCGACGCGGTCACCGACCACGTCCTGGACGCCGCCGAACCCGCACTGCGCGCCCTGAGCGACTACCTCGTCGCCGCCGCCCGGTGGAAGCAGGAAAACCGCGACGCGGCCAAGGGATCACCTTCGCACCTGCTGATGACAGCGGCCAGCCGGGCGCTGTCCGCCCTCGCTCTCGCCGACGAAGCCGGTCTGAACAGGCTGCGCGCCGCCTATGACCCGGCCCCCGCCCCCACAGCGTCGGCCGACGCCTCGCGTGGAGCTACCGCGAGCCTGCCGCCCGCTCCCCCCTCCGCCGGCCCCGCGCCTCGCCGTTAGCTCTTCTCCATCGGCCGTGCCCGTGCGCGCCCTGACCCACTGCACTCCGGATCACCCCGACGCCACAGCCGTCCCCGCTCTGCCCGCCGGCAGGAAGGAGCACACCCTTTGACCTCTCCCCCACGCCCCGACGACCCGCACGCCTACCTCCGGGCCGCAAGCGGCGGCAGCCGCAGGAGGAGCCATGGCCGCTGACGAAACGACCACTCCAGAACCCGGCCAGGTACCGCTCGCACCGCTGCCCGACCACCGCAACGTGCACACGCCGTGGTGGCAGGAGCTGTGGCGTCGCCACGCACACGTCATCACGCCGCTTCGGGCACGCGGGCTGCAGTGCGACATCGAATTCGGCCTCAGCACCTACAACGTGCGCGTCTCGCTCCCCGACGACAGCTACCTGGTCATCAGTCCGCCGCACGACCCGCCCTCCGAGCGACCGCCCGGAGAGCCGGAGGGCTGGATCGCCACTCGCGAGCACCCCGACGACCAGACGCTGTTCGAGGTCATCTACGACTCGGCGCCCTCCAACGATCCCGGTGCTCCCCAGCGGCCCGAAGCCCGCCACGGCGGCAGCGCCCAACCTCTGATCGAGGCGATCGACCACCGCCTCGCCCAACTGGGGCTGCTACCGCACCCCGTCTTGCCCCACGAAAACTCACACGTTCCCCCAGCCCAGCCGTCACCCCTCCCGCCACGGGTCCTCCCGCCGGCATCGCCGAAAGCCGCCCCACCGGCCAGACGCACGCCCTGACTTCTTCCCCTTGCGAACCCTTGGAGCCTCCATCCGCACCGCCCGCCGTACTCTGCCGCTGATCATCGGCGCCGCCTGCCTCACCCTGGCCCTCACTGGCTGCTCCGACGAAGACGGCCCAGCCCAGGCCCGGCAGACGCCCAGCGCCAGCACCGCCCCGAAGCCTGCGCCCGCTCTCAGCGCTGCTCAGGCCCGCGACGTCATCACCCGCTATTCCAAGATCAACAACGAGGCCAATGCGGACCGCGACCGGCGCCTCCTCGACACCGTCGAGGACGGACCCCTGTACGCGATGTCCGTCTCGGACTACACCGAGACCGAAGGACTCCCCGCCAAGGACCGCGAGCCGTACGAGCGCTGGTCCTACGACCTCGCCAGCGCCAAGCTGTACATCCCCCGCCTGGCCGACGGACAGGACCGCTGGTTCGCTGCCGCCCTCTGCAGCGAGAAGGGCAAGGCCCCCTCTCGCCTGGCCGTGTTCGCCGAACAGCCCCACCACAAGCGCTGGGAGATGGTGTCCGTCGTCGATCTCGACAGCCAGAAGCTGCCCGACGTCGCCCTGGACCGCGAGGGATACGCGACCGCCGTCGCCGCCAACGACAACAAGCAGCTGGCCGCCGACGCCGACCTGCTGCGTACTGCCGTGCTGGACAACTTCACCACCGGAGGCGCGAACACCGGAAGCAAGGTGTTCGCGCCGACCAAGGCCAGCAAGCGGCAAGTCAAGGTCCACAGCGATGCCGCAACACGCTTCGGCGACAAGGGAACCAGCGTCTTCGACGAAGCCGACAACCGCTTCACGGACGCCTACGCCCTCAAGACGGAAGACGGCGGCGCGCTGGTCCTCTTCTCCCACGCGCACACCCAGACCGACGCCGTCGCGCACTCCGGCCTGCAGATCAACCCCGGCAAGGAAGACCGGGCCTGGCTCCACGACGTGCCCCGCATGTCCATCCAGTACACGTTCGTGTGCAACGACGCCGCCACTGTCCCCGCGAAGGCCGAGCCCTCCCGCCTGATCGGCTACACCTGCGCCCGCACCGACGCCTCCGGCCCCCCGGTCCCCTCCTGGTCACACCGCGCGTAGCCGCACCCGCCCGCCACTTCGACGGCCGCCGCACATCCCCCCCTTGCTCGCTCCGGAGAACTCCCTGTCCACACACTCCTTCATCGCCCGCCCCACCGCCGGCACGGGGTACAGCGGCATCCACGTCCAGTTCGACGGCGTGCCCAGCCACCACCTCCCGCTCCTCCTGGCCGCCTACCAGTACAAGTTCGAACGCGACATCGAGGCCATGGCCCAGCACCTCATCGACGACATCGCCGTCGGCTGGGACGAACTCGGCACCGATCTCCTCGACGGCGCCCCGCCCACGCTCGTGGCCGCGCTGACCGGCGGCGAACACTGGCCCAGCCGGACCCTCGATCACCTGATCACTCCGGACGGCTCACCCCCGGTGCGCATGACGGTCACCGCCACCACCGCCGGCGAACTGGGCATGCAGTGGGGCTACATCCTGCATCCGCAGGGCATCGAAGTGATCAGCATGGCTCACACAGGCGCGGGTCCTCTCGTGGCCTGGGACACCGACCCCAGCACCCCCTTCAGCGACCACCCGGCGCACTGGCCCGCCATCACCACACGCCGGACGCCCAACACCTCGCGCACCGCGCGCCCCGCTGCCGGTGCAGCGCCGACCGGGCCCCTCACGGCTGCCCGCCGCTGACCCTCACCGCCTCTCATTGCCGGAGACTTCCCTGCCCGCTCCCCTGATTACGGTCGTCATCGCCACCCGCCTGCGCGACGACCGCCTCGACTACCTGACCGCCATGCACGCCAGCCTAATCCCCTTGTAACAACGGGTCCGTGAAGCTCCGGCTCTTCGGATCTGTTCGAGTACCGGGACGTTGACACCTTGTTTCAGCCCGGCAGGCCATGCCTTCCTGCAGAGCGGTGCGACGGCCTGGTGCTTGCGGTGGTGGCGGTCGGGCGGGTGTCGAGGCGACACCTGTCACCACAGTGTGGATGTTGATGTTCGTCGGTTTTGGGTGTACGCCTCAAGGTCGCCTGGCCCCGATGCCTATAGGTAGATCAGCGCCGCCCAGGACCGTCGAGCGTCAACACTCACACCTTGATCACTCGTTGGTGTTGGCGGTGCGAGTCCGCTGCACGGTGACCTCTTGTGAAACCCGAGCTGTCTGAGCTCCCGGATAGACCGAGGCCCGTGGGGCGAGCTGGTGCCACGAACAGCTACTGAGGTGGCGGGCCGGCCCTTGCGCTGAGCCCTGGGATTAGGTCGCTGCGTGGTCCCGCATGAGCTCGTGACCTGCAGAAACTGCACCATGGGGAGGAACATCTTGATCTACTGCGGCATCGACTGGGCCGAGCGGACACATGACGTCGCCCTGGTCGACGACAGCGGTCAGTTACTGGCCAAGCGGCACATTACCGACGACGCCACGGGCTACAAGATCCTGCTGGACTTGCTGGTCGAGTACGGCGACAGTGAGGAGAACCCGATCCCGGTCGCGATCGAGACCTCGCGGGGCCTGCTCGTGGCCGTGCTGAGGGCCGGCAAGCGGCAAGTGTTCGCGATCAACCCGATGGCCGCCGCCCGCTACCGCGACCGGCACTCGGTCTCGCGCAAGAAGTCCGACCCCGGCGACGCCCTGGTCCTCGCGAACATCCTGCGCACCGACATGCACGCCCACCGGCCGCTGCCTGATGACAGCGACCTCGGCCGGGCCGTTGCCGTCCTCGCCCGTGCTCAGCAAGACTCACTCTGGAACCGCCAGCAGCTGTCCAACCAGCTCCGCTCGCTGCTGCGGGAGTATTACGCGGCCGCCCTGGCGGCCTTCGAGCCCTGGCGCAACGGTCTGTGCCGACCGGAAGCCCGGGAGCTTCTGAAGGCGGCCCCGACGCCGACCCGGGCCGCGCGGCTGACCCGCCCGCAGCTGGAGGCCGCGCTCAAGCGGGCCGGCCGCAAGCGGGGCATCACGGCCGAGGCCGAGCGGCTCCGTGGCGTCTTCCGCGCCGACTATGCTCATCAGCCGCCCCTGGTCGAGGACGCGCTGGGCAAGCAAATGCTCGCGCTCTTGGTCCAGCTGGAGGCCGCCTGCACGGCTGCCGACGACCTCGCTGAGGCGGTCGAAGAAGCTTTCCCTCAGCACCCGGACGCTGAGATCATCCTCAGCTTCCCCGGTCTCGGCGTCCAGCTCGGCGCCCGGTTGCTCGCCGAGATCGGAGACGACAAGGCCCGCTTCGCGGACGCCCGCGGTCTGAAGGCATACGCAGGCGCATCACCTATCACCAGGGCCTCCGGCAAGAAGTCGAGCATCACCCGGCGGTGGGTGAAGAATGACCGGCTCAACCACGCCGGCTACCTCTGGGCCTTCGCCGCGATCACCGCCTCGCCCGGCGCCAAGGCGCACTACCGGCGCCGCCGCTATGACCGCGGGGACTGGCACGCTGCCGCCCAGCGCAACCTCTTCAACCGCATGCTCGGCCAGCTCTACTACTGCCTCCAGCACCACACGCTGTTCGAGGAACACACGGCCTTTCCGACCGCTCTCGCCGCAGCTGCTTGACACGTTGAGCGCCTGAGGTGTCTCACCCGGCAGTCCGTACCGTGGGAGGCCGTGATCGCGCTCGACGGCGCCTCGCCGGACCGCCTGCCGGCCCCGCTCGCGCAGGATCCCCGGGTCCGCACGCTGGCCCTGCCCCGGCCGGTCGGCGCCGCCTGCGCCCGCAACCTCGCTCTCACCCACGTCCGTACCCGCTACGTCAACTGGGCGGATGACGATGACGAGTTCACGGACGACGCGATGTCCGTGCGGCTAGACATCCTGGAGTCGACCGGCGTCGGCTGGTGCGCCGGCTGGAGCCAGGACCAGCATCCCGACGGCTCGACCACCCTCTGGCGCTGCCCCACGCCGCCCGGCCGGCACCAGGCCGGGGAGGTGTGGACGTACTGGAAATCGCCTGCGGACACCATCCCCATCGGGCCGACCACGATCCTCGCCCGCACCGACCTCGTGCGCGCCGCCCCCATGGGCGGCCTCGTCCAGGGCGAGGACTACTGCGCGGCCCTCGGCGTGACCTCGCTGGCACCCGGGATCCTGCTGCCGGTCCCTGTGTACCGGTACCGCAAGCACCCCGGGCAGATGACGGCCCAGGTCGGATATGACCAGCTGGAGGCGGCGGCCCGGGAGCACGCCTGGGCGTACGGGCGCAGCCTGCGCGCCGTCCTGCACGGTGGCGAGGACCTGGTCCGTGGCTGAGGCTCAGATCATCCTGTCGCACAGCCGGGAGTCGGGGATCGTCGCCATTGCCTCGGGCGAGCAGTATCCGTGGGCGCACACCGCCCTCGCGGAGAGTGGCTTCCAGCGGGACGACGACGGCGTGTGGCACCTGCCCGCGGGCGGCACCCAGACCACCGTGGTCGATCTGGTCACGTGCGCGAAGCGGCACCGCGCCAGCGTGCACACGAGCAGCCGGCGGTACATCGGCGACGCCGCCCGTGACCTCGCGCGCCTGCTGCCCGGCCAGTGGCACGCCTCGGTCGAGATCTATGCGCACCCGGCTTGGCAGGAGGACCTGGTCCCGTGGATCTGGGACAGCGGCGACCTCGGCCGCGCCGTCCAGAGCGAGCGGATCCCTTACGCCGCGGTCCTCACCGACGCGGCGCAGGGCACCACACTGTTGTTCGTCGAGCGGCCCGGCCATCATCTCGGTTACCTGGTGGGCGCCTTCTCGCCGGAAGGGCTCGAAGGAGGCTATGGCGATCCCCACGCTCCGCCCAGCATCGTCCTGCCGCCGTTTCCCGGGCGGGCTGCCCAGGCCCTCACCGACCGGTACCTTCCCGCCTACGAGCAGGCCGTCCATGCCCGCCAGACGGCGGCCATCGCCTGCGTGCTCGCAGACATCCGCTCCGAGCACGACGCCTGGCAGGCCATGAACGCCTCCGGCAGCTACAGCGACGCCACCCCGCTGAGCGCCGCCGCCCTCGGCGCCTCGACGGAGCTGTTCCTCGACCACGCCTGGCGCCGTTTCCTGACCGTCGTCGACCACGCCCCGACGCTGCTCGACCGGTGCCGGCCCGCGAACAGCCCGTGGCCCGACGACGCCTCAGCCCTCTCCCGTCTGGCCGACGCCGTGAGCGATGCCGAAGCCCTGCTCGACGAGATCGTCCACGGTGATGCCGTACCGGAGCAGGAGCGCCGAGCACGCGCGTGGCCGGCGATCGAGACGTGGCTCACCGACGGCGACGCGTTCTTGCGCCAGGCCCGCCTGAGCGCACCCCACCGCCGCCCGGCCCTCCCCGTCACAGCCCCAGCCCGCCCCCTCCCCGAGGCCCGGCCGGCGTACCGCAGCCACTGACCGTTCCACCCCGACAAGTCTGGAGATTCCCGCCCCTTTGCAACCCGGCACCCACTTCTCCTTCGGCGACCACAAGGAACACGGCTTCGTCGCCTCCTTCACTTCCTCGATTCCCCAGCACCTCGCCCACTGGTTCCTGGAGCGCGAGCAGTTCGAGCCCGTTCCCGGTGAACCCGGGCTGTACCGCCTCAGCGAGCCCGAGCGCGACGGAGTCCGCCGCACCCGCCAGGCCGTCCACGACCTGCGCCGCCACGGTTACACCGTGCAGGCCGACATCCGCCTCAATCCGGCCCTCTCCGCCGGTCCGCCGCGCCCTGTCCGGCCCCACGGGCTCCAGGAGCGCCGCAGCAGGCTCGCCCAGGCCGCCGCCGGCCGAACGACGCAGCGCTCCACCCCGCCCACCACCTCCCCGCCGTCGGCCCGGCCGATCCCGCCGAAGCCCACCTACGCTCCCACCGTCCACCTGACGGCCGCAGCCGGCGGGCGGTCCCGATGACACCCGCGAACAGCCCGGCCCCCGACAGTCCTTTGCCGACGGCGTCCGCACTGGCCAGCAAGGCACGCGACTTCCGGCTGCGGATGGCCGTCATCGACTGCGAGACCGATGCCGCCCTCGACATGACACGCGACCGCCACGGCCGCACCGTCCACGCAGACGCCGCCGCAGCCGCACGAGCCCACCGTGACAAGGCGGCGGTGGAGGCGTACGTCACCCACCTCGCCCCGCACGCCGAGGCTCTCCTCGATGCCGCCCGACTCGCGCTCGACGAGTTGCCGCCCGCCCGGCACCTGACCGGGTGGCGGGCCGTCCTGGACGGCCTGGCATCGTCCGCCGCCGAGATCCGCCGGGCCCTCGGCCGGCCGGCCGCGCCCGGCTCTCCAGCCGAACGTGCTCAGCACGCGGCTCTGTGGCCGCACCTCACTGCCTGGGCGGACCACAGCCCGATCGCCAGCAACCTCGCCGACCAGCGCGACGGCCGGCACCACCAGGCTCCGCTGACCGACGAGGAACAGCAGCTGTGGACCGACAGGGCCCGGGCCGCACAGAAACGTGGTGCGCTGGAGCTGACCGAGTCGTGGTATGCCGCCGACGGACAGCCGATCACCCTCGCTTACCTGGTCGAGGACGACGACTCCACCGTGGTCGCGCTGCGCGGCGACCCGGGCGTACCGGGCTGGCAGGTGATCGGGCACTTCGCCCACGAGTACGAGGCGGGCAAGGCCCTGCCCGCTCCGGTTCCGCCCGGCGTGCTGCGCTCGGACATCTCCCGGTTCAACCGTCCGGCTCCGGCCCCGGAGCTGTCCCTGCAGGACCTCATCCGCGACGTCGTCGAAGGCCACAGTGCCGGTGACGCCTCGAGCGCTCTCCTGGGAACTGTCCAGCGCGGCTACGCCGCCGGCCCGATGGTCCGCCTGCAAGAACTTCTGGAGACGACCAGCCAGTTCGCCAGCGCCCTGGAGACCGTGCAGGGCCGCCAGATCGCCGCCCGCCTCTCCGCGCTGGGCCGGCAGATCGAGTTCCTCACCCGCGAAGTCGAAGAGGCAGCCGAGGACCTCGGTGCGACCGTCACCGTCCTGCCTCCGCACCGCACCCCCGTGCTGCGCGCCCGCCCTCGCCCGGCCGTGGACACCACACCGCCGGCGCCGCCGCCCCGCGCCAGCACGACCGCCCGCCACCGTTAGGAGATCCGCATTGCCCGAAGCAGCAGCAGAGCCGTTCATGCCGATCCGGCACACCATCACCGGCGAGATCACCACCACCGGCTACAACGCCGCCGCCCGGCGGATCCTGCTCCAGGACGGCTTCGAAGAAACGCCCGGCTGCGCCTGCCGAGCGACGGAACCCGGTACGGAGCAGGCGCACGGGGCTGCCCGGCAACCAGCCAGCTGCTCGTCGCCGGCCGTCCCGTGCCCCTGGACCGAGCCCTCGGCCGGCCGGTGAGCGCCGACGGTACGCCCCGGTTGGCCCGCTCGCCGATGTCGGCACAGCCCGTGATCCCCTCCGAGAGCGGCCGGCCTCTTTAGCGCATCGCCCACCCCGCCCCCACCCACACCTGTTGAAGGGTTCTCGTTTTGACCACACCCGGGCCTACCAGACCAGCGCGCACCAAGGGCGGCGAACTACGGGCCAAGGTGGCCCGACTGCTGGCCGACCGGCCGGCGGACAGGCTGACCATCGGGGACATGGCCAGGCAGCTGGGCCACTCCCACGGCGCCGTCCGCAACGCCGCCCTCACCCTGGTGCGACGCGGCGAGGCCGACCAAAGCGGGACCGGACAACCGCAGTTCCGCGCGAACGCGAAAACTGCCGCAGCCGCGCAGAGGGCTGTGATCAGCCCACCGGGCACCCACTCTCCCCGCGCCCAGGCGGCCACGACCCGTACGACCTACACCGCAGCAGCCGCGCCCAAGCAGACCGGCCCGATCCGCCGCGCGGGGGGCCAGCTCTACCACCCCCGGGAGCTGGCCGATCTGCCCGACGTCGAGGCGTTGAACCGCTTGCGCGACGCCGACGTGCCCGTGCTGCTCTACGGCCCTCCGGGCACCGGCAAGACGAGTCTGGTCGAGGCGGCGTTCCCGGACCTGCTCACCGTCGCCGGTGACGGCGACACCACGGTCGGCGACTTGATCGGCGAGTACACACAGGACGACGCGGGAGCCTACGTCTTCCAGTACGGTCCGCTGGTCACCGCGATGACCGAGGGCCGCGCCCTGCTGATCGACGATGCCACCTTGATCTCACCGAAGGTCCTGGCGGCGCTGTATCCCGCGATGGACGGTCGCAGGCAGATCCAGGTCAAGGCCCACAAGGGCGAGACCATCAAGGCCGAGCCGGGCTTCTACGTGGTGGCGGGCCACAATCCCGGCGTCCACGGGGCGGTGTTGACGGAGGCGCTCGCGAGCCGGTTCAGCGTGCAGATCCAGATCGGCACGGACTACGACCTCGCCCTGGCCTTGAGGATCGATGCCCGGGTGGTCCGGGTCGCCCGACACCTCGCCCAGCAGGTCGAACTCGGCGAGCTGGGCTGGGCCCCCCAACTGCGAGAACTGCTCAGCTACCAGAAGACCGAGGCCGTCCTCGGCACCAAAGCCGCGCTCGCGAACCTCGTCGGCATCGCTCCTGTGGAGGATCGCGACGCCGTCGCCGACGCCGTCACGAAGGCTGTCGGCATCAAGAAGATCGCACCTCTCACCCTCGGCAAGCAGCTCCCCGCCTCAGCCGCCCGGCAGCCTCCGGGCAGCACCGGCTCCGCACACCGGGGCCGCCCGCGATGAGCGCCCACCACCACATCCAGTCCATGCCGGACGACGACGCCGACCTCGCGCGCTGGGACGACGACGGCGCACCGCCCGCCCAACCCCGCTCCTCCCCGGCCGCGTGGCTGCGCGTGGGAGCCGAACTCGGCGACCGGCTGGTCGCCCTCTCCGGCCGCCAGGACCTCCTCGTCACCTGCCGCCCCGGCACGCGCAGCGGCGCACCGGCCGCCTACTTCCCCACGCTGGGCGAGGTCGAGTTCGACGCCCGCCTGTTCGCCCCCCTGAAGCCCCACGAGATCCATCCGCGGATCGTGGGCGACGAGGACCGGTATCCCGCCGCCTGGGGCGTATTCGTCCACGAGGCCGCGCACGCCGCCCACTCCGTCTGGACACAGCCTGCCGGAGCCAACCCCCGCGTCGTCGAGGCCGCGCTCCTGCTGGAGGAGAGCCGCGTCGAAGGCGCGCACCTGATCACGCGGCCCACGGACCGCACGTACCTGCGCACCAGCGCCCGAACCCTGGTCATGCCCGACATCGCGCACCCCACCTTCCAGGGCATCGAGCAGGCCGCCGCCGTGGCCGCCCTGATCCTCGGCCGCCGGGACGTCGGCATCCTGGACGCCGGCGAGACCCGGGCTGTCGCCGATCTGTGCGAAAAGGTGCTGGGCGCCGACCTGCTGGCCTCCCTCACCCGCATCTGGACCGCAGCTCACCAGTGCGCCGACCACGACGCCACGACCATGCTCGCGCACGGTCAAGAATGGTGCGACGCTCTGGATGCCGCGGCCCCCGCCCTGCCCGTGCCGGAGGGCCTCTCCGATCTGCTGACCGGCGCCGTGGGGGTCGTCATGGACCACGCGGCAGCCACCGACGCGGCCGACCTCGCGGCACAGGACGCAGCGGCCAACGCCATGGCGTCGCGCTCCAAAGCGCAGGCTCAGGACCGCGCCCAGCGGGCCCGCCAGCGACGCAAAGCCGCCGCCACCGCCAAGTCGGTCTTCAACGCCCGTAGCACCACCGTCCACCCCGACGGCACACCGGCACCCTCCGGCAACCCCGTCACCGGCACCCGCAGGCCCACCGCCGCCGAGCAGAGTGCCGCCGCGCGCCTGAGCCGCGCCCTGCGTGCCGCCGCCTACCGCGAGCGGACCGAGGAACGGACCACCAGCCCCACCCCGCCCGGCCGCCTCAACATGCGCGCGGCCCTCGCCCGCGACGCTCAGCGCGCGGCCGGGTCGGTCCCCACCGCGGAACCGTTCACCCACACCCGCCGCCGGAACTCCCCCACCCCACCGCTGCGTGTGGGGATCGCCGTCGACGTCTCCGGCTCCATGCGTGCCGCCTGCAAGCCCGTCGCCTCCGCTGCCTGGATCGTGGCACGCGCCGCAGCCCTGACCGACCCCGACTCCCGTACCGCCACCATCGCCTACGACAGGCACCTGACCGCACTGACCCGCCCCACCCACCGAGCACCAGAGCGCGTGACGACGTTCGATGCCACCGGCGGCCACCACAACCTCGCCCACGCCATCGACGCACTCGACCACGGCCTCGAACTCAGCCGCCCCGGCGCCGGCCGCCTCCTCGTGATCGTCACCGACGCCCACTACGGCAGCGACGAAACCGCTCAAGCCGTCACCCGCGTCAAGCAGCTCACGACCGCCGGCTGCGCCGTACTCCAGCTCACCCTCACCGCGGAATCCCGCCACTTGCCCGGGACCACCTTGCTGCACCTGCCCCAGCCCTCCAGCGCTCCCGCCGCCATCGCCAAGGCGGCCACAGACGCCATCCGCAGGACCCGCTGAGACGACGCAGAAGGCGGAAGCGTCCCCGAGACCACCGCCAAGCACTCCAGACCACCCCCGTCCACCGCATGACTCGTGCAACCCCAACCGTCAACGAAAGGCACTCGATTTGAAGCCCCAGACCAGCAGCCCGACCTCGAACGTAACGCCCATCAAACGGAATTCCCCGGGGGTAAGTACGCACTGGACCGTGGAGCACGCCTGCTCCCACCGGGTAGATCACGACCTGTCCAACCGCCCCGCCGACAAGCGGGCCGGCTTCGCCCGTTGGCTCGCGTCGAAGGACTGCACCGACTGCTGGAAGGCGGCGCGCGACGCCGACTCCGAGTCCAAGGAAAAGTGGCTCGCGGAGAAGCGCGCCGAGGAGCTAGAGGCAGCCGCCACCTGGGCCAAGCAGTTCGACATGCCGCAGCTGGAGGGCCCGGCCAAGGCCCTGGACTGGGGTGAGCGCTCCCGCCATCAGCTGATGATGGCCGCGCACACCGCCCTGGTCGTCGAGGGCAGTTGGGACGAGGCGGATTGGGCGGAGCTGGAGGAGAAGGCCCGCTCCATAACCCGTGCCGGTTGGTGGATCGACCAGCGTGACGCCGAAGGCACTGACCTGCTCGAACTCCTCGACGCAGTCACCGAGGCGGACCGCGGGACGGAGAATCCGTTCCGCTGACGGCGGGGCAACATAGCCGGGAAACGCCGGTTAGCCAAACCGGCGTTCCTCCGGACTATTGATGCTCCCACCCCGCCAGCCATCGCGTGGAAGGAACCGCGTGCTCCCTCCGTCCTGGGACCATCAGCCCACCCCCGTCACCGCCCGCACCCCCGACCCGCTCACTCCCACCCGAGATATCACTCACGCCCACTTTCAGGCCGGAGACACTGTCGTCGTCCTCAAGGGGGTGGCCGGCGGAGAACTGTGGGGAGACTCCATGCGCATCGTCGCCCCCTCCTGGCACACCCCCACCGACGAGGACGGATGGCGACTGCGTGACCCCACCGGGGGTGCCCAGTCCTACGTCACCGCTCACCCCCGCTACCTCGTGCACCTCTCGCGCCGCTGCCCGGACTGCCTGATCTACCTGCGGGCCATGGAAGACGCCCTCCTTACGCGGTTCGCCGGCCGCGACGAGCTGATCGACTGCTGCTGGTACACCACCACCGCCCTGGGCCAGCTCGTGCACACCGCAGACACCAGGGGCGGCCGGTGACTCCCCCCACGAACCGCCCCGACCGTGCCGCTGCGCTCCACAAGGCCAGGGCCCGAGCCACCGCAACTGCGGACGATCCGTCCTGGCCGCTGCACCTGGCCGAAGACCTCCACGGCATCCGAGCCGACTGGAAAACCTCAGCCGAGGTGTGCGCGGACGCCGCCTGGGCGGCACGGTCAGCCGGCCGCAGCGTCCTGGGCCTGCTGTCCCCGGAGGATGTCCTCGCAACGAACCGCGATCCGATCACCACCCGCACCTTGGCGCATCTGTACCTGAGCGCCCTGCGGTTCGACTTCCGCTGCCCCACCCTCCAGCGCCTCGTCGAACAGCTCGCGCAGACCGCACGTCAGCCGCTGGACTGCTACACCCGCGCCCTGTACGCCTTCGCGCTGCTGGGCCAGTCCCGCCCCGAGGGCCTGACGGTCATGGACGAAGTCCTCACCGAGGCCAAGGAGCACACCAAGACCCTGCACGTCCTGCTGCACGGACTGTGGCTCGGCCAGGACCTGAACCAGGGTGCGGAGCGTCTCCTGGCCCTCAGCTCCCGGCCCGCCCTCGCCACCGGCACCGGCACCGGCACCGACCCGATCGTCCTCTTCCGCGTGGCGGGTGCCCTGCGCCGGCTGGGCCGGTACGACGAGGGGCTGAGCGCCATCGACAGGGCGATCGACTGTCTTCCGCCAGGAGACATCTCGGTCCACGCCGACCTGGTCCGCGAGCGCTCGCTGCTCTGTGCAGCCCGCGACCTTCATCAGCACCGGTCACCCACCCGCACGTCGAGCGGGGTGCCGTCATAATCCCCCGCCTGCACCCAAGGGCCCACTCGCCGCGCGAGCCGCTGGCCGAGGCGCTCGGGCGGCCCCTTTCCCCGAACGAGGGCCTGACGGAGTACACCGTGGTCGCCCACTGGCCGGGCCTGGACTACTACACCCCGGACGACGAGCAGAGGACCTGGACGTCCGTTGAGTGGGCCGAGCACCTCGAAGACCCGTACCTGGAGCATCCGTTCGCTGCCAGCCCGGACGACGACCGGCACGCGATCCTCCATCTCGACGTCCGGCTCCATCCGGACGACCGGGAGCTGACAGGTCCCGAGTGGTCGGAAACCGCCCACCGGTTCGCGCGGGCCGCTGGTATCGAGGTGCCCGGCGCCGCAGAGCACGGGTGGCGGTGGATCGCTGTCCAGGGCCAGCCCGGACGTCTGGATCTGATCGCCAACCTGATCCACCTCGACGGCACCTGGCGCACCCCTCCCGCCGACATCCTGCGACGGCTTGCGGACGAAGCGCGCCGCATCGAGCAGGACCTGAACCTGATCCCCGTCCGCACCGGCACCACGCAGTGGTCCGCTGCCCGTACGGTCCCGACCGCGTCGGCGCAGCTCGCGGGCGTCCTCGCGCAGCTCGCCGACGAACAGGCCGGCCCGCTGGCCACGGTCCGCGGTCTGGTCGAGCACACCGCGTACCGGATCGCCCGGCAACCGGGGGCTGCCGGCACGGACACGGCGCACCGTCTGGAGCTGATCGCCCGCCGCCTTCATGCGATTCAGCAGGACCTGGACGCCACTGCGGCCCATCTGGCCCAGCCCCGGGCCGCCGCCGCACCGGCCGCGGCCCGGCGCACCGCCCACCGATCTTTGTAGGAGAAACGTCTCTTTGCCCCGCACTACCGGCCGCTTGCTGGACATCCGCCGTGACCCGCACTCCGGCGAACTCCTCGCCTGCGGGGGCGACGCTGAGGCGCACAGCCTTCTCCAGCGCGCGGGATTCGTCGCGGTCGTCCGCCTCCACGAGAGCTACCACCGCGCACCCGCCGGCCTGACCGAGGACGAGGAGTCCCGTCTCGCCATCGATGCCGTAGGGCGCCTGCGGGCTGTCGGGTACCACGTCGACTGCGACGAGCGCTTCGACACGGACGCCCGCCCCGCGGCCTATCCCACGCTCGGCGCCTCGGTCTCCCACCTCGCCGAACGCCTGCGCGAGGCCACCGACACCGCCGAGGCAGCCGACATACTCACCGAACTCACCGCGCCACACGACGGCATCCTCGCTGGGTTCGAGGAAACCCTCGGCGCCCTGGCGGAGTTCTTCGACGGGCTCGGCGACGCGAGCGATCCGTACACCGCCGGGCGCCTGCGTTACCTCGCCGACGCATACGTCCGCGTCATCCGCTCCGACCTCGCGCACACCCGCGGACGGCTGGCCGACCGGCACGCCCCTCACCCCGGCCGCCGCGCCTGCACCGAGCAGGTTCCCGACCATGAGCCCGAACGCTCCGCGGTGTGCGCCTGCCCGCCCCCGCCGCGTGCACTGCCGTCCCCGGCACCGCCACCCGTCGGTGCCACCCGCCTGCGCCGCTGAGCCCCTTCAACTGCCCAAGGACACCATGCACGACCACGACATATCCGAGCGCCTTGCGTCTTACGCCGACGTCCTCGCCGGCGAACTCCCCGACACCTGGACCAGCACCCACCTGACGGGCGACGCCAAGGACGACCTCGTCGAACTCACCGACCGCATCTGGGACCTGGACCTGGTCGCCGCCTCCCTGGCCGAACACCCCCTGCAGCAGGCAGCCGTCCTCAGCCGCCCCGACGGCGCCCAGCTCATCCTCCTGGACCGGCACGACGGACGCGACGGCTTCCTCCTCGCCGCCGTCGCCCCGCACGCCCTGCCGGACGAGGCGTACCGCGGCGTCCCCGAGCCCAACGGCATCGCCCTGACCGACGACCCGTTCCTGAGTGCCGAGCAGGTCGCCGGCGATCTCCTCGTCCGCTACGACCGTGCGCTCGCACAGGTCCGGCACAACGCCCTGGACGGCATCCAGCCCTCCCAGCCGGACCGGATCGTCCTGACCTGGCAGCCGGACGGCAGCGTCGCCACCGCCCCCGCCGACGACAGGGCCGGCACCATCCTCGCCGCCCACGGCTTCATCCAGGACCCGCACAGCGGCATCTACCGCCTGAGTGGCGACGACACCCAGGCCCAGGCCCGCGCGCTGCGCGAGATCGGCCCGCAGCTCGACGCGCTCGGCATCGGCACCGCCCTCCAGCACCCCGCCGGACGCCACGCGCCCACCTCCGCCCCGGCCTCCATGCCGCCGGCCCCCGCCGGCGCCCGCACACCCACCGCCAGGACGCGATGAACCAGACGGAGCCCGACTTCTGGGTCCTGGAGTACGTCACCATCACCAAGGACCCCCGTACCGGCCTGGTCGTGGCCATCGGCGGCACCGAGCAAGCAGCAGACATCCTTCAGCGGACCGGCGGCTTCCTCACCTCTCCCGGACCCCGCGGTGACTACCACCGTCTTCCGCACGGCCTGCCCATCGAGCAGCAGCGCCTGAAGGCGACCACCGCCTCGCACGCCCTGCTCGCCGCCGACCACAGCGTCCACCTCGACCCCGCCCTGAACATGCTGGCCACCCCCGACGGCGACCGTGACGCAGCCATGCGCTACCTCACCCAACTCGCCGAGCGGGTCTCGGCCGCCGAGACCAGCAGCGAGGTGGCCGAGGTCCTGACCGAGGTCGCGGCCCCCGTGCACGGGCTGCTGCCCCTGACCAGAGAAGTGATCGTCCGCGCCTGGATCTCCGCCAGCGATCTCCACGGCGCCGCGCCCGGCGATGAACCCGAGCCCATCGCACGGCTCGGCAGCACGGCCAACTCCCTGAGCGAAGCCGCCCGCGTCATCCTGCGCGCCCGCAACCACGCCGCCCGCCCGGCGCAGCGGCCAGCGACCGCACCGGCCCCGACACCGGCAGCGGGCTGTGCACAGTCCCCGGTTTCCCGCCGCCGCTGACCCCGGAGAAGAAACGTATGGCCAATCTGGCCGACGAGTACGGCACAGACGTCGAGATCTACATCAAGGCCCTGACGACCACCATCCACGCCGACACCCCCACCGGCGCCCCCGCCGGCCTCCACGACCTGCTGGAACAGCTCGGCCTCGAACGCCACGAATACCCCACAGGCGAGCCGCTCTACATCTGGCACACCGTGCCCGACCACCTCGGTGCCGAGGAGCAGAAACACCTGGCGAACCGCGCCATCCCCGCCCTGCTCCTGGCCGGATACACGGTCAACTGCGACCCCGAGGTCTTCGACGAGGCCCTCTACCAGCAGGCCGTGCACCGCCTCCGGGCGCGCGCGGCCCGCCCCGCCCCGCAGCAACCGGCGCCCGCCAGTTCCCCCTCGCGCCCCGCACCGGCCCGCCGCACCCCGTAAGCCCGGGCGGCCCCGGCACCACGCTGGGGCCGCCCACCTCCCCGCCTCCCAACTCCACGGAGAAACCCGTAGCACAACGCACACCCGCACCGATCAGCCATCGGCTCAAACCCCGGCTCGCAACCGCCCTGTTCCGCCGCTATCTACGCGCCTGCATCACGGCCGGCCCCGACCGAGCCTCCCCAATGGCCGGCGCCCGCCCGGAAGCCGTCCCCACCGAAGCGCAACGCGTCGGGCAGCGCCACCACCACTGACCGTCCACGCACCCGGAGGAGCATGTCCCACCCCGCGCCCTACCCGGTGAGACTGGCCGACGAGATCACTCGCCAGCTCGGCCAGCTCTCCGACCACCTCTCTCAGCTTCCCCCGCCCCAGGCAGCGCAGGTCATCGCCCGTGTCCTCGACCCGGACAACGGAGTCCTCGGCGGCGTCACTCACCTCGTCATCACCGGCAGCCACTTCGCCAAGAGCGAGGCAGAACGAGGCGCCCTGCCAGCGGAGGTATGGCTCGCCTTGGGCCGTGCCGCCAACGAACTGCACGACATCAGCCTGGACCTGGACGAGCACCAGGACCTCCTCCAGCACCTCGGTACTCGACCGGCCACCAGCGCGGCGAAGCCTCCGGCTCCTGCCCCGCTCGTCGTACGGCGGCGCCGGTGAAGAAGAAGCAGTGGCAGGGCTGGGGGCCGGGCGAGCAGGCCGAGCAGCACTACCTGGTCCAGCCCCGTGCCCTGGCAGGCGGCGGTGACGTCCGGCACGTCTCGGAGTTCCTGCGCGCCTCGGGCTGGCGGGAGAAGTCCAATAAGGGCGGCCCGCTGCTCATGGAGAGCCCGGACCGCACCGTCCGCGTCGCTTACGACCCCTACATCCTGCCGGGCGGATGGACCATCCACGGCCGGGCAGGCGGCGCGACCGGTGAATGGTCTGCGCACCTGGGCCGGCAGACGCCGGTGGAGATCGTCGCCGGTCTTACCGACGCCCTCACCCGCCCCCGCTCCGCACACGCCCCCAACGTCTGGGCACCTCTGCAGGAGCAGAACTGGCACACGCGGTTCGAGGGCCAAGACTATTCGGCGAGCAGCCCCGACGGCACCGCGTGGATGCAGTACCGCCAGGGCGTCGATGGCTCGGCGATGTGGTGGACCGGAGCGCAGGACAAGCAGGGCAACGGCTGGACTGCCCACTTCACGCCGAACACGCCGATGCACCTGATCCAAGCCTTCTCCACCGAACTTGCCGGCCCGGACCCGGTGATGCGCCCACGCGGACGTGTCCCGCACAGCGCCCAGATCCGGACCTGGTCGGTCTCCGTCAAGCCCTCCCAGCTCAGCGCCTGGCAGCAGGCCCGGATTACAGCTGCCCGCGCCGCCACCTGGGCCCGCAACAGCGCCCGAAGCGCCCGGCCCCGCACCACCGCCCGGCCCTACGCCCCGGCCGGCGGTGCCCGGACCCGCCGCTGACCTCCATCCCCATCTGAAGGAGCCCGATGCCTGCCCCCACCCCGGAAACCCTGCGCGCCCTGACCGAAACGCTGTCGGACGTCACCGAGTACCTGCGCGAGAATCCCGACCCCGATGAAGCCCTCGCCCTCGTTGAGCCGCTCCTCGACGAGTACACGGGCCTGCCCGTCCAGCTCGCCGACACCCTGCGTGCCCTCGCCCGCACCATCCAGGAACACCAGGCCATCCCACGCACCGCGCACGTCAACCTCCTGATCGCCGAGCTGCGCTCCGCCGCCTGGGAACAGACCGACCAGCACACCCTCCACTACGTCCTGGACGAACTGCGCGCGCTGTACGACGACGCCGAGAGCGAGCAGGGGTGCAGCCGGTGCCGGTGAGCGAGCGCCAGCTCGACGCCTTCGCCGACCAGCACGCCGGGCAGATCCCCTTCGACACCAGCCCCCGCCACCTCGCCGGCCCGGGCGACGCCCGTCACGTCACCCACGGCCTGGCCGCGGCCGGATGGGCCACGGTCTCCGACCCGCTCAGCGCCGAGATCGTGATGGCCAGCCCCGATCACCGCTACCGCCTGCAGTTCGACCCGCAGACCGCCACCTCCGCCTGGTGGCGGCTGCGGGCCGCCCACGGCGACAACGAACACGGCTGGTACGCCGAGTTCGGTGAACTCGTGCCGGCCGAGGTCCTCGCCGGCCTCACCGACGCCCTCATCACACCGCCCTCATCGCAACCGGACCCCTGGCAGCCCGTGACCAGCGCAGGCTGGCAGCACGACGATGCCAAGACAGTGCTCTCTCCGAACTCGCTGTGCCGCATCGAACACCGCCCCACGAGTGAGTTCCATGAACGGCCGTCCTGGCACATCGAGGTCAGGACAAGTAGCGACGAATCATTCCCGGGCCCGCGGATCTGGCACGCCTTCCTCGACGAGCACGTTCCCGATCGCCTCGTCGGTGCCTTCCTGGGCGCGCTGGCCGACCAGAGCCCGCTGCAGCGCGGCATGTTCGACCGCACCGCCCACTACAGCGCCGTCCGGGAGCCGAGCCCGCTGCGCCCGCAGCAGGTAGTCGACGCGCACACCGCCCGGGTGAAGACGCTCCGCGCACAGGCCCGCGCCGTGCGCCGTCAGCAGACCGCCCCCGCGACACCCCCGGCGCCCACGACGGCCGTCCAGCCGGCCGCCCGCCGCTGACCTCAAAGGATGCTCTCATCTCCCGCACCACGAACCACGGCCGCCGCACCTCGCTGCGGCGCCTCAACCGCTACCTGCGCCACAGTGAACGGATCCTGGCGTCCTGGGACGCCTTCACCGCGTTCAACACGGACCTGGACGGCTGGCCCTTCGACCAGGACGCCTACGGCCGCCGGGCCGCCGTCCGTGACGCAGACACCGCCGCAGCGTTCGCCAGTACCCGCCCCGGTGCCCGCCAATTGCTGGCCACCGCCCGGCTCCAGCTCCTGCACCTGCCCGCACACCTCACGCGGGACAGCTGGCCCGGGCAGCTGACCATCCTGGAGGAGGCACTGAGCCACCTCGACGCCCTAGACGCCCGGTGGCAAGAGACCAGGGCCCAGCTCCCCGAGGGCACCGGACCGGGCAGCGCAGCGTATGTCGACGCGCTGGACGAGCATCACGCGGAGTGCTGGAGCTACCTGGACGACTGGGCCTGCCACGGCCGCGTCGTCCTCGACATCCAGGCCGCCGCACGCCGAGCACCGTCCCGGCCGAAGCGCCCGCAGCTTCCCGCCCTGACGTCCCGGCGCAGCGGACACGGCGCGAGGGGGCGGTGACCATGCCCGAGGTCCCCGTCAACGTCGACATCGACTACATCGCCCCGCGCCACCTGGCCGGCGGCGGTGACCCCGCCTGGGTCACCGTCCCCCTCCACCGTGCCTGCAGCTGGAGCTACGGTCACGACCCCCTGATGCCCCGCGTCCTGCTTTCCAGCCCCGACCAGAAGGCACTCCTGCGGCTGGAGCCTGACCCCGACGGACGGTGGTGGACTCTGCAGCACGCCGCCGCGCCGGACCGGCCCGCCTGGTTCGCCAGCTTCGATGCCCGCACCCCCGTCGAGATGATCGCTGCGTTCACCGACGTGCTGACTGATCCCACTGCCGATCAAGGAGACAACTGGGATCCGCAGGAGCCGCTTCTGAAAGCGGGCTGGTCTCCGGCCTACAGCCACCACCGGCTGGCCTCACCCGACGGCACCGTCCGCGTCGAGGCCGACGAGACAACCGGGGCCTGGTGGGTCGACACCGCCCTCCGCGACTTCCGGGCTCTCCTGTGGCAAGCCCACTTCAGCGAGCACACCCCACCGCACCTGATCACCGCGTTCACCGCCGCGCTCACCGACCCCCGACCGGTGGCGCGCACCGCAGGCCCCTCCAGCCTCCCGACTCGCAACCCGGACCTCATCACCCTCTCGCACCGGGAAGTACCCGCCCAGCAGGTCGCCGGCGCCCTGGAAGAACGCGTCCGCTCCCTCGCCGCACGCCGATCCGGCCCGCCGGCGACGAGTACGCCTCCTCCGCAACGGCCGCAGGCCGAGCGCCACCGCCTGCGCTGATCCCTCCGTCCCCGCCTGGAAGCACCTAGCCCTTGCCCCCCTCCTCCTCCAGCAGCAACACCGACGGATACGACCTCGTCCTGCGCCTCCTGCTCGGCGTGCTCGCCGTCGTCGTCCCCCTGTCCCACCTGGCCTGGCTGTGCGGCAACCTCACCGCCTCCCTCGCCGGAGGCAGCTGGGCCCCCTACCAGCCGACCAACGCCTTGCTCCACCCCGAGCAGGTCTGGCCCGAGGCCGGGGAGAACGCCCTGCTCATCGGGGCACGCATCGTTCCCGTTCTGCTTCTCCTGGCTCTCGGGGTGACGGCGGTCGCGCTGTGGGTCCGGCGCAAGAACCGCGGCGGCGGCCGGAAGAAGATCACCGGCATGGCCAAGGCCAGGGACATCGAGCCCTTGATGGCCAAGGCGATCACCGACAAGGCCCGCTCGCTGCGCCCGAGCCTGAAGGACGCCAAGCACATCGAAGCCCGCGACACCGGCATCCTCCTGGGCAATCTGCAGAACACCCGGCACGAGGTGCGCATGGGCTACGAGGATGTGGCCGTCGCCATCATGGCGCCCCGCTCGGGCAAGACGACTTCGCTCGCCATCCCCTCGATGCTCGCCGCGCCCGGCCCCGTCCTGCTGACCTCGAACAAGGCCGCAGGCGACGCATTCACTGCCACATACGAGGCCCGCTCCCGCGTCGGGCAGGTGTGGACCATGGATCCGCAGCAGATCGCGCATGCCGCACGCGAGATGTGGTGGAACCCCCTCGCCAGCGCGACAACCCTGGACGGGGCGAACCGGCTCGCCGGACATTTCCTCGCCGCCTCGGTGGACGCCTCCCAGCAGGGCGACTTCTGGTCCAAGGCCGGCAGCAACATCCTGTCCCAACTGCTGCTGGCCGCAGCGCTCGATGAGCGGCCCATCACCGACATCATGCAGTGGCTCGCCTTCCCCGCCGACCGCACCCCGCTCGACATCCTCCGCGACCACGACTTCGCCGC
Organism: Streptomyces sp. NPDC006997; assembly: GCF_040635175.1. NCBI lineage: Bacteria > Bacillati > Actinomycetota > Actinomycetes > Kitasatosporales > Streptomycetaceae > Streptomyces > Streptomyces sp. NPDC006997. Next base: position 6,944 of record NZ_JBEYHH010000002.1, on the reverse strand, counting down.
CGTCGCAGCACAGCTCAAGGGCACCGTCGAGGGACCCCCGGAGACGCGCGACGGCATCTACGAGACTGCCCGCCAGTACGCCGCCGCACTGCTGAACAACGAGATCGCCGCCTGGGTCACCCCGCAGAAGGACGTTCCCGAGTTCCGCCCGTCGGAGTTCGTCACCTCCACCGACACGCTGTTCCTGCTGAGCAAGGACGGGGGAGGCGGGGCCTCGGCGCTGATCGCCGCGTGCGCGGACTCCGTCATGCGCGCGGCCACCGCCCAGGCCGAACGGGCCGGCGGACGCCTGGACCCGCCCATGCTGGCGATCCTCGACGAGGCCGCCAACGTGTGCAAGATCAGCGACCTGCCGGACCTGTACTCCCACCTCGGCTCCCGCGGAATCATCCCGATCACCATCCTCCAGTCCTACCGCCAGGGCCAGAAGGTCTGGGGAGACGCGGGCATGGACGCCATGTGGTCCGCCTCGACCGTCAAGGTCATCGGCTCCGGCATCGACGACCCCGACTTCGCGGACAAGCTCTCCCGCTTGATCGGCGACCACGACGTCGAGACCACATCGACGTCGCACTCGGAGTCCGGCAAGAGCACGTCGGTGTCGATGCGGCAGGAACGGATCCTGCCCGCCGACGCGATCCGCGCCCTGCCCAAGGGCACCGCCCTGTGCTTCGCCACCGGCATGCGCGCCGCCATGCTCGACCTGCGACCGTGGTACCGAGAGCCAGGAGCCGGGGAACTGTCCGCGGCGTCCGCCCGCGCGTCGAAGGCGATCACGGCTCGCGCCGTCGCGAAGCACGCGCCGACACAGTCCGACTTCGGGACGGCCGCGTGAGCGACATACCGCTGTACCTGGTGCCGGTCCGCTCCCGTGAGGCGAAGGACTTCGTGCGCGCCTGGCACCGTCACCACCCGCCGCCCGCAGGACAGATCTTCGCGGTCGGCGCCGCCGACGGGACCGGCAAGCTGCGCGCCGTGGCCATCGTCGGCCGGCCGGTGGCCCGTCACCTGGACGACGGCGCCACCCTCGAAGTCACCCGGACCGCCAGCGACGGCGCCCGCAACGCCAACTCACTGCTCTGCGGCGCCGCGTGGCGGGCGGCGAAGGCCCTCGGCTACCGACGGCTGGTCACCTACACGCAGGACGGCGAGAGCGGCGCATCACTGCGCGGCGCCGGGTGGCGCGTGATCGCCAGCCGGCCGCCCCGCGCCGGATGGCACACCCCGTCCCGCCCACGAGCCGGCCACGGCAACGACCACGTCACCCGCCTGCTGTGGGAAGCCCTGTGACCGAGCCCGTTCCTGCACAGCAACGGACCGAACATCTCACCTTGCCCCGTACCGCCCCGCGTCCTCCCGGAGTTGTCCTGCACACCGTCGACCTGACCGAACACACCCGCCTTCTCGGCGAGGTGGCCCCCGCCCTGAAGGAGCTGTCCGTGGAGGCGGCACGCATCCGGGAGGGCGAGATCGCCAAGCCCGTCCGAGAGATCGCACCCCTGAGCCTGCGGGTGCACGAGCTTGCGATGAAGTGCACGCGGCAGGTGCACGACCTGTCGGTCAGCCAGTACCCCGCATTGAAGGACGGGGCCGACAACCTGGCGCTCCTCGCCGGCGCCTGCTCCCAGATCTCACTGGCCGCCACCCTGTGCAACCTCGCCATCCATCACCGCACCGAGATCCTGCTGTACGAGGACGCCGATCCCACCCCGGCGACCAGCCGTGATCAGCTTCGCCGTGCCGGTGTCGAGATGCAGCAAGCGGCCACCACTTATCGCGCCGTAGCGCGACGGCTCTCCCGACGCCTCGCCTCATTCTCGGCGCGCGCTGAAGACCGGCAACTCATCGCCGAGGCCCAAAGGCCCAGCCCGCAGAAGGCGCCCTCCACACCGCCCGTGCTCGCTGCCCGGCGCCGCGGATGACGACGCCGCCCGAGGGCTTCCTGTTCGACGTGGCCGCCCCGCCGACGCCGGTTGAGCGCCTGCTGCTGCTCGCAGACAAGTACGTGCAGCACAACGACATGCTCGACCGTCTCCTGCGGGCCCATCCGCCATCCGAGCCCAACGCCCACGCCGCCTCTGCCCAGCGACTCGCTTCTGCGACCCGCACCGCCCTCAAAGCGGTCACCGACGTACGCCTCTTCCGCAGTCCCGACCTGTCGGACGCAGTGGTCCGCCTTGAGCAGCTCGCCTTCCTGAGCAGTGCCTCCGCGGACCAGCAGTTCCCGATGGCACGCACTCTGACCGCCTTGGCACCCGAAGCCGCGATGGGCTGCGCCAACACCCTCGCCTACGAAATCCGACGCCGCGGGGGGACGGTAGCAGGCGACGGTCCTGAGCACACCCTGACCGCCGCTCACCACACCGCCCTGTGGGAGATCGCCTGCGGGAACGTGGTGGTCACCAGCTCCCTGGGACGGCAAAACGTCCACTACCGCGACGAGCGCGTGCTCCTGGGCACACTGCGGGCGTTGGAGGCAAAGGGGCTCGCGGAGCGCGTTCCGAAGTCCGCGCCTGCCGCCTATGTGGGCGGCCCGCTCCAGGACCGAGTCCGCCTCACTCCCGCCGGCACCACCGCGCTGGCCACAGCCATCAGCAGCCCGCCCACTCGCAGGGCGCCCGGCACGACGCCCGCGCCCGCACCCACCGCTGCGAAGACGGCCGCCCGCAGCCGTTAACTGACCCATCGGAGCCCACAGCAGCCCATGACCTCGCACAACCGCGCCCAACACCCGGATCCACCCCGCGCCCGGGTGGACGGATACGAGGCCCCGCCCGCACGCGTCCCAGACGTCTCCTGCACACCGGCACCGACGCGCTGCACCCGATCAGTCCTGGCCCATTGCCGCCTGCGGTACAAGGCCCGGCGGTTAGGCCCTTCGCGCCCCAGGACCGGGTCCTGGTCTCCCCGCGTTATCTGGCGGGAGCGGGCATCGACCGGCTCGCCGATGCGATCGGCCCGCTGGTCCACCTCTTCGGCTGGCCGAGCGAGCACGATCGCGCAAGCGGACGCATCAGCGTCCACAGCCCCGACGGCAGCCTGTTCGTCAACTTCAACTCCCGGCATCCCCACGGCCACTGGTGGTCCCTCGCGCACCACGAGCCGTACTGGGAAGCCCGCTTCACCCGGCAGACCCCGATCGAGGCCATCGCCGCCGTCACCCAGGCTCTGCCCCAGCTGCTCGGCGACGACCGGCACATCGACCGGATCCCGCTCACCACCACCCCCCTCGCACAGATCGCCGAACTGAACCACTGGCACCGCGAGGACGACACGTTCACCTCGCCCGACGGCCACTGCCACCTGCAGCACACTCCGGCGGAAGACACCCCGTGGCGCTTCCGGCACCACGTGTACGACGGCTTCGACACCCACTGGGACGCCTCCTTCACCCAGGACACCCCCGAGCGGCTCGTCGCCCAGTTCTTCACCCACCTCGCGACGACCACCCCAGTCGAGCGCACCTTCCGTGACGTCCCCTACCTCGTGCAGAACCTGGACGACGCGCTCATCACCCCCGTGCACCGAGCCGCCGTGAACCCACACGTCCACCACGCCGGCGCCCAGCTCGGCCGCGTCGTACACCGCCGCTGACACCGGCCTCACCGAAACCCGTCATCCCCAGATGAACGAGCCGACTGGGCCGGCCGAGCACCTCCTGCTCCTCGCCGGCTACTTCACCCGGCACAACGACGCCCTGACTCGGCTGCACGTACCCGTCCGTTGCCGCGAGCGCACTGCCATTTCTCCCGGCCTGCACTTCCGAATCCCTTGGACCACCGTGTCACTCCTGGGCATCCCCGACGTATTCATCGGGTCCACCGACGACGGCCACACCTTCGTCATCCTCAACCGCCCCATCCGCGACGCCGACCGGCTGCTCACCGACGCCGACTTCCTCCCTCGTGAACACCACGGCCGCAGGCTCCACCTGCTGCCTCCAGGCATCGCGCAGGACGTACACGAGCGCGCCGGCGTGGCGATGTACGGGCTCTTGGCCCACACCCACGACCTCGTCGACCTTTCCTGGACCACCCGCTGGAGTCCCGACCAGCCGGCAGGCGGCCCAGACCTGCACTTCCAGGTCAGGGACGGCACGGTTGCCGTGACTGCCTCGACCACCGCCGCCCGGTTGCTGCTGGAGCAACACGGCTTCGTCCCCACAGCAGACGGCGCGTCCTACCGCACTCGGGACGGGCTGGACGAGCGCCAACTGCTCAGCGCCGTCACCGCTGCCGAGGCACACGCGTACACCCACGGTCTCAGCGCGCGTGTCCACCTGGGCATCCCCACACCAGCCGACATCCCCGCCAGCACCCGCCGCCGCTCAGCTCCCGCCACCGGTCCACGAACCACACCATCGGCCCCTCGCCGCACCCGCTGACCACCCCAACGCATCCGGCACCGCCATCCGAGGAGCTTCCACGTCCGACACCCCCACCGTGCATGATCTCGCCCGTGCCCTCGCCGACCAGCTCCACCCCGGTGCCGCTCCCCGGGACGTGACCGTCAACTTCGGCGCCCGCCGGCAAGCCCCCATCGAGTACCGCAGCCGCGGTCGGGGCGGACCCGTGACGGTCTACGCCCAAGCACTGCACGCCGCCCTCTACGGCCTTCCCACGCCCGACGAGTCGCTGCCCACCGCCCTGGACGCGCTTCTGCAAGCCACACACACCGCGACCGTCCCGGAACAGAAAACCGCCGTCCTGCGGCAGGTCGCCGAGCAGCTGCGCAACGCCGCCGAGATCATCCAGCGCTACCAGTACCGAGCCCAGTGGGACCGGTTCCCCACCGATGTCGCCGAGCAGCTCGCTACTGCTCACGACCAGGCCCAGCAGATCGCCCAGGCCCTCGACCGCGTGGCCCCCGCCTTCAGCCACCAGCCCACCACGGACACCACGCCCCGCGCCCGGGCCGCCCAGGGCCAGAGCGCCACCACCCTCGTAACCTCCCCGCCTTCACCGGCCCCACGCCACCGCTGACCTGCCGCGACAGCGCTCTCCGAGAAAGACATCTCCTGGCCACCACCGACTCCCTCCAAGCTCTCCTCGCCCAACCCCGCTGCGCGCTCGGCGTGTTCGTCCCCGCCGGACTGCATCCGGCCCGCGCCGAGCGTCATCAGCTCGACCAGATCGCCCGAGCCGGCGCCGACCTGTTCGAGATCGGCCTCGCCCACCATGACGCCGGCCTCGACGGGCCCATCATCCAAGCCGCCTACCGCCGCGCCCTGAGCCGCGGGCACCTCCTCACCCGCGCCCTGCGCGGGATCGAGCACGCCGCTGGCCTTCGGCCGACCGTCGTTATGACCTACTGGGACCCCGTCAGCCGGCACGGCCCCGAACGCCTGGCCCGGCTGCTCGCTGACGCGGGTGCCGCCGGCGCCATGGTCGTCGACCTGCCCGACAACCAGGCAGAGCGCTGGCAGGCCGCAGCGAAGGCCACGAACCTCTCCACCCCACGCCTCGTCCCCCGCCACCTCACTGACACCGGCCTCGCCACCGTGGCCGCCGGCGCATCGGGATGGCTCTACGCACCCGCCAGCACCGCCCCCACCGGCTACCGCGGCCCGCTCGACGTGCCCGCTCTCGCCGACTTCACGACACGCCTGCGCGCCGCGAGTCCCCTGCCCGTCGTATCGGGCGTGGGGATCTCCACCCCGGCCCTCGCGGAACGCGTCGCGCCACTGGTGGACGCCGTCGTCATCGGCACCCCCGTCGTCCGCGCCCTGATGACCGCCCCCGAGCAGGCCCCGGCAATCACTACCGCGTTCGCCCAAACCCTGAACCCGCACGCCACCACGGAGACCCGTGCCTGACCCCGCCGCCCCGGCCCCGGTCCTCGCCCGCATCTCGTCCGACGCGGCCTCGCTGCACCAGGCCCTGCATTTCCTGCCCGCCGAACGAGGCGCATCCGCATCCACACTGGCCGCGCGCCTCACTGACGCCCAGGACCTCGCCGGCACCGCTTTGCGGCTGTTTCTCACCCTCAGCCGCCAGACGACGCGGCCCTCCCCTCCGGACCTGCTGCTCCTTCACCGCGTCGCGCAGATCGCCAAGGCCGCCCAGGACGCCGCCGCCGAACTGACGGCTGCTCTTGCCCGCGCCGTGGAGAACCAGCGCCGCCAGGCCGCCGCCACATCACGGCGGGTGGTTCTGATCGGGCCGACACCGCAGCAGTTCATCGAGTCGGCCACCGACCTCGTCGACCGCATCCCCGCCCTCTGCGACGCCGTATCCCGCGACCGGCCGCAATCCCCCTGCCGCTGACGCGACCGCGATTCGAGTACTCCCTCCCCTTTCCCTAAACCCAGGACAGACCATTTCAGATCAGCCCCGATTCCGCGCCCTCTCCCTCGGTGCGGGAGTTCAATCCAGCACGCTCCTTGCCCTGTCAGCCGAGGGCATTCTCCCCAGGGTCGACTATGCGATTTTCGCCGACACCGGATGGGAACCCGCAGCGGTTTATGCACACCTTGACCGCCTGGAAGAAGAGATAGCCGCCCCCGCCGGGATACCCGTACTGCGCGTGTCGGCCGGAAATATCCGCGACGACGCCCTGAACCCGGATCACCGGTTCGCATCCATGCCGCTCCACATCCTCAACAAGGACGGGCGACCTGGGATGACCCGGCGGCAGTGCACCGGCGAATATAAGGTTAAGCCAATCAAGCAGAAGGTCCGCGAACTGCTCGGCTACCCCTATCCGGCACGCATCCCGAAGGGCGTTTTCGTCGAGCAGTGGGTAGGAATCTCCACGGATGAATTCCACCGCGCGAAGGACGCGGACGTCAAGTACATGCGTAACCGGCATCCCCTTCTGGACATGTCCTGGAGCAGGGCCGACTGCGCGCGCTACCTGACTTCCCTCGGTCTCGCCGATACCCCGAAGTCGAGTTGCCTGGGATGCCCGTTCCATGGAAATGCGCAGTGGCGGCGTATCAGGGA